>NZ_JBXWOX010000003.1:0-315879 GCF_059611125.1 Ruegeria sp. CDSB029 | reverse complement strand
TTGGCAGTTACGATGAGCCAGAAACCCTCTCTTATCAAATCGACCTAAACTGTCCCATGGGCGCTGACGTCAGACAGGTTTTTCTGACTTACAAGATGGCTGAAGGTATCAACCTTCAGTCGTCAGACACGCTGGTGTTGCTTGGCCTGACCTCAAACCTGAAAGAGCTCATCCAAGGTCTGGGGAGGATCGACAGGATCGATAGTGAGTTCGGGGTCGTCAATTACCACCTTGTTGATGTGCCAGTAGGCCAGTTTGCATCAGACGAAAAAATCGCCCAGCGCATAGAGAACTATAAAACTTTGGCTGGGGAGGCGCTAATCGACGCGGTCTTAGAAGAAAGCACCGAAGACGCAGAACTGATCCTCGATAGTGTTGTTGAATATCTGCGATCCCCACGGCGGCTTCGCGACAATAACTTTCACGACGTGCTGGAACGCACAAAGCAAACAATCCCCGAAGACCGCTACAAACTCATCGACAAGGCCAAAATCCAGGGCACCTGGGGTGCAGAGTTGGCGCTCCTATCGGCCCGCGAGAAATTCACGGCGCTACATCTCAAAGGACTTAGCAAGAGCAATAGCTTCTTTCCGCCTCGCCTGCTGCTTCTTAAGGATACTGCGCCAGGCCTTATATTGGAACGCGACCAGCTAGCCTGCGTCCAATCGCTGGAGACTGCATACGAACGGACCAGAAGCCTTGGCATGGAGCACGCCCACATGTCTCTGGAAGATCTCTCTGAAGCGCTAGAGACGATTTCAGAGCAGATCGGCAAGCTGACCGAGTGGGACTTACGCCCGGCGCGCGTTGAAAGCCTCATGAAAGCCTGCGCCGAGTTCATGGGACGCAAATGTGGCATCGAACTCAGCGATCAGAAACTGTTTAGCCATCTGTCCCTGCCCGCCGTGGAAATGGTGTGCGAGGCATGGAGCCGTGAGCTTGATCCCTTCTGGGAACAAGCAAAACACGAAGTGCGTGACAGCTTCGCCTATGAGGATCTCCCCAAGGGGTACATCGCGCTTAAGGTTATCTTGGAAAAGCTCGAAAGCGATCATCAGGCGTCCGCTGAGATCCATGAAAAGATGGTCCGGGTCATCGAAGAAGCAGAACATGTTTCACGCGACCACGAACCCGCAATTGGACAGCGCATTTCAGTGGTGTTCTTTTCGGATGGCGCAGGCGAGCACTAGGCAGCCTCAGACAGCAGCGAAGCCAGATCACTCAGTTTTACCAAGTGTCCTCGCGTCGTCTTACCTTCCATTTGCGCACCATGGGTCTCAATCCCTTTGCTCTCAAAATCAGACAGGAGCTTTCGGGACGTTGTAGCTCTTGACCTCGCCAGTGTCGCAAGGGGCATGTACTCGCTTTGGAAGATCGCAAGCTGCTGCGGTCTGACCAAGAAAGACTCGCTTGGGCCATGCGGAACTTTGCGTGATCCGAGCAGGCCCAGCTTGCACCAATGTGTCACCGCCTGAGCCTTCCAACCTATCCTAGTGAATCAGAAGGATTACCCAAGCCAAACCTAATGCTCTTCCCGTTCGCCGTTTCTGTCCTCGTTTCGATCAAGATTGGAACTCAAGTACATGGAACTTTTGATCGGGTTTTGAGGCGAAAAAGTTCCACAATGTACGTGGAACTTTTTGAAGTGGAAGTATCTCGGTTCGATGTATTGATTGTTTTCAAGGGGATTGCACTGATGAATACAATGATAAAACGATTTTAGTTGGTATAACAATTCCCTGTGTGGGCGTGAAAACGCAGATCCCAAGGATGTATTTCACCAATTGGTGCGCCAGTATTTCCATGGCGTCCTGAAGCCCCCGTTTAACGAAGAAAAACGGGCCGAGGCCGGGCTGCCGCCGGATTTCTATTGGCCTCTGACGGAGGATTTGCCATTGCCGGGACAGACGCAATAACGGGCACAAGTTGACGTTATCGGCAATTTCTCGCCTAGAATCGGCGGCAAAAACCGGTAACGCAAGGTCGATAAGTTAACAAACTTGCCCAAAGCCCCCTCTCGCTCTATGCACTTCGCCCAAGGGACGGCTATCACTCACGACCGGTCCCGATCTTTGGGGATGGAGAGGTAGGACGCGTGAGAACACGTCTGGCAATCAAATTACATTCATTGTTCGAGCGGCATTTTCCCGAACGCCGTGTCTTTCTGAAATCCGACAATGATACGCGGTTTATTCGGCTAAGCTCGGAAACGCAGGTCATAGCCGTTGCTGGTGTCGCCTTGTTCGTGGGATGGACAGCTGTCGCGACTGCGATACTGTTGATGGACAGCATCGGGTCGGGAAACTTCCGGGAACAGGCAAAGCGTGATCAGGCGACCTATCAGGAACGACTGAACATCATGTCCACGGAACGGGACGTCCGAGCGCAGGAGGCTTTGGCGGCTCAGGACCGGTTCAACGCAGCGCTCGAGCAGATTTCGGCCATGCAGTCGGAACTGCTGGCGTCGGAAAACCGCCGCCGCGAGCTTGAGACCGGGATCGAGGTTATCCAGACCACGCTGCGCGCTACCATGAAACAGCGCGAAGAAGCACGTACAGAACTGGTCACGCTTCAGCAGGAAGCGGGCGAAGGCGACATGTACATGGCCGCCGTTGCCAACCCTGAACAGATGAACTTTATGACCGAGGCGCTGTCCCGTACCGCCGAGGAACGCGACCAGATTGCCGCCAATGCCAAGGACGCGCTGGAACAGCGTGACGATCTTGAGCTGGAAATCCGGCTGATGCAGGAACGCAGCGACGAGATCTTCCGCCAGTTGGAAGAGGCAATGGTGATCTCGGTCGAACCACTGGACAAGATGTTCCGCCAGGCCGGCATGCCCACCGACCGCATCATCGAAGAAGTCCGCCGCGGCTATAGCGGCATGGGCGGCCCCCTAACCCCTATTTCTTTCAGCACGCGCGGTGAGGAACTGACCCCCGACGAGATCCGCGCAAATACTCTGTTGCAACAGATGGATCAGTTGAACCTGTAC
Source organism: Ruegeria sp. CDSB029 (assembly GCF_059611125.1). Taxonomy (NCBI): domain Bacteria; kingdom Pseudomonadati; phylum Pseudomonadota; class Alphaproteobacteria; order Rhodobacterales; family Roseobacteraceae; genus Ruegeria; species Ruegeria sp. CDSB029. The sequence continues at coordinate 312,884 of NZ_JBXWOX010000003.1, read as the reverse complement.
CGAATTGCTGCAGAGAAAGCGCCGTTTGCAAGCCCCGTCAATTCCGTCGTGCGATTCACGAGCGGTTACGGGACGCGTCGAGACCCCAAGACAGGTGGTCGCCGCATGCATAACGGCGCTGATTTCGCAGGTGCCCATGGCACCGACATTTTTGCCACCGCCGACGGTGTGGTCACCCATGCCGGCTGGCAGTCCGGGTTTGGACGGCTGGTAAAAATCAAGCACGCGTTCGGAATTGAGACACTTTATGCCCATAACACGAAGATACGCGTGAAGGTTGGTCAAAGGGTCTCGCGCGGGGATCATATTGCTGATATGGGTAGCACCGGACGGTCGACCGGCACGCACCTGCACTATGAAGTTCGCGTGAACGGAAAACCTGTTAACCCAATGACTTACATCAAGGCTGCGAGAAATGTTTTCTAAGAGCAAAATCAACGAGCCCTCGTCCACTGCACCCGAGGCGGCAAAACCCGCTGCACCGGCGACACCGGCGGCCCCTGCACCGGCAGAAAACAAGGCCAGCACCGCGCCCAAGCCCAAGCCACCGGCATCGGTTCTGTCTTCGGACCTGCACATCACGGGCAACCTGAAGACCTCGGGCGATATCCAGGTCGAAGGCACTGTCGAAGGCGACATCCGTGCGCATCTGCTGACAATCGGTGAGACTGCCACCATCAAAGGCGAAGTCACCGCCGATGACGTCGTGATCAACGGCCGCATCGTGGGCCGTGTTCGTGGTTTGAAGGTACGCCTGACCTCGTCCGCACGTGTCGAAGGCGACATCATCCACAAGACCATCGCGATCGAAAGCGGCGCGCATTTCGAAGGTTCGGTTCAGCGTCAGGACGACCCCCTGAACCCGGGCCGCGGCGGCAAGGCGGGTGCCAACCCGGCGGCCGAAGTCAAGCAGTAACGCGGACCACTTTCCAAGTTTCGAACGCCGCGGGGAAACCCGCGGCGTTTTTCATTTGACGGGGACGATTGGGTTTTCCGGTTCCAACCGCCCGGCGCGTCCTTATAGTGACCTTTATGTTGTTCTTTTTCACAGCCTTGGCGCTTATTGCCGGTTTCCTACTGTATCGCTACTGGTCCAAGTCCCGGGCGCGCCTACAGTTATTGTCCACACCCCTGACAGACCACCAACGCATCCTCATCGAGCAGCAAGTGCCGTTGATCCGCCACCTGCCCCTAGACCTGCGTGTCAAGCTGGACGGCAAGGTGAATCTGTTTCTGGATCAGGTTCGTTTCTTTGGTTGCGACGGGCTGGACGTAACCGAAGAGATGGAACTGGCCATCGCCGCGCAGGCCTGTCTGCTAATTGTAAACAGCGACCTCTGGTACGATCACCTGACCACGATCCTGATCTACCCGAACGCTTTTAAGTCTCGGCAGCGGCGACAGGAAGGATACGTCGTCAGCGAGAAAGAGATCGTGCGCACCGGGGAAAGCTGGGACCGTGGACCGGTTATCCTGTCTTGGACCCACAGCAAGCTGGGCGCACTGAACGACCATGACGGGCAGAATGTCGTACTGCATGAGTTTGCCCACCAGATAGACGATCTGTCCGGTGGCACCAACGGCGTTCCGATCCTGAGCGACGGGCAAAGCTTTGCTGAATGGGAGCGTGTCTTTCTGACTGCCTATGACACCCTTGTCCGCGCCGTCGAAAGCGGGCGGCGCACGGTAATCGACGCCTATGGCGCAACCGGCCATGAAGAATTCTTTGCCGTTTCCGTCGAGGTGTTCTTTGAAAAGCCCCGCGACCTGAAATCTGAGGCCCCTGAGGTCTATGACCAACTTGCCAAACTGTTCCAACTGGACCCGGTTACCTGGGGTTAGGCGCGCTCAGGCTCCCGCCGCCTCACTCCTGACCACTGCCAGTGAAATTTCCCCTTATCCAAACATTTCACAAAACATCATTTTCGAATTAGTCTTAAATTAGTGTTTTCAGGAGGATTTTTCATGTCATCAAAACTCATGGCCGAGTTCTTCGGTACGTTCTGGTTGGTTTTGGGCGGTTGCGGCAGCGCCGTTCTGGCCGCCGGGGTCGCCGATGTGGGCATCGGTTGGCTGGGCGTTTCCTTTGCCTTCGGCCTCACCGTTCTGACGATGGCCTATGCCGTCGGACATATCTCGGGCGGCCATTTCAACCCTGCGGTCAGCCTTGGGCTGATGATCGGGGGGCGGTTTCCGGCGAAGGACCTTATCCCCTATTGGATCGCTCAGGTTATCGGCGCAATTGCTGCGGCTGCCGTCCTGTATCTGATCGTCAGCGGCGCGCCCGGCTTTGAAGGCGTAGGTGGGTTTGCCTCGAACGGATACGGTGAGGCATCACCCGAGGGATATTCACTGATGTCCGCTCTGGTGATCGAGATCGTCATGACCGCGTTCTTCATCATCATCATCCTGGGGGCCACATCCAGCGGCGCTCCTGCCGGGTTCGGTCCCATCGCAATCGGGCTTGGATTGACGTTGATCCACCTGATCTCGATCCCGGTGACCAACACATCCGTCAACCCGGCCCGGTCCACAGGGGTTGCTTTGTTCGCGGACGCGCCTGCCCTTGGGCAGCTCTGGCTATTTTGGGTCGCACCCCTGATCGGTGGCGCAATCGGCGCATTGATCTGGAAGGCGATGACAACAGACGACTAAAGGCCAAGCGGGGGATTATTTCCCCCGCTTTCCTCTTCCTAAGCTATCATCCCTGACGAGACGACGCGAAACCAGGGAGGTAGACATGCTTCGAACACTGATGGTCACTGCGATAACGTTGACCGCGACAGCGGGACTGGCACAGGATGCCTGGCTGACAATCCCCGAAACGCCCGCCATGCCCGAGGCCGCGTCCAGTGGTACCGCCAGCGTGAATGGCATAGACATGTATTACGCCACCTATGGATCGGCAGAGGGCACACCCGTCCTGTTGATCCATGGCGGTCTTGCGCATGGCGATATCTGGGCAGCACAAGTGGCTGATCTGGCCAGCGACCACAGCGTGATTGTGGCAGATACCCGAGGGCATGGCCGGTCAACCAATGATGGCAGCACCTACAGCTATGAATTGCTGGCGCAGGACTATCTGGCGCTGCTGGATCATCTGAATGTCGAACAGGTGCATCTGGTTGGATGGTCGGATGGTGCCAACATTGGCTACACGATTTCGACCACTGCGCCTGACCGTCTTGCCAGCCATTTCGCCCATGCGGGCAATGTCACGCTGGATGGGATCGATCCTTCAGTAGAAACCAACGAAGTCTTCGGTTCTTACGTCGGAATGATGGCCGGGGACTATGCCGCCATGTCCCCCACCCCGGACGGGTTCGAAGCGTTCCTGGGCGGTGTCGCGGCCATGTGGGCCACGGAAAAGCCCGGCGGGCTTGAGGGGCTGCAATCGGTGACCGTGCCCACTCTGGTCGTGCAGAGCGAACATGACGAGGCCATCCTTACCGAACACTCGCAAGCGATTGCCGAGGCGATCCCTGATTCTGATCTTCTGATTTTGAAAGACGTTAGTCACTTTGCGTCGTTTCAAGACCCGGATGCATACACGCAAGCGATCAGAGGCTTCATCGACCAATGACGAAAAACCCGGCGCTGGTGCCAGCGCCGGGTTCAAGGATTATTCGGTGACGGTGACTTTTTTCATCACGTCCGGTTGGCCGATAATGGCACCGTTCTGGCCCTCGCCGCGTTTGATCGCGTCAACCACGTCCATTCCGTCGGTCACCTGACCAACAACCGTGTACTGGCCGTTCAGGAACGGGCCCGGTTCGAACATGATAAAGAACTGTGAGTTTGCGCTGTTGGGGTCTTGCGCCCGCGCCATGCCAACCACGCCCCGGTCGAATTCAAAATCTGAAAACTCGGCCGGAAGGTCTGCACGGTCGGAACCGCCTGTGCCGGCGCGGCGCATGTCGCCACCCAAACGGCCATGTTCCACGTCGCCGGTCTGCGCCATGAAGCCGTCAATCACGCGGTGAAACACCACGCCATCGTACTTGCCTTCATTGGCCAGAGCAGCGATCTGCTCAACATGTTTCGGAGCAATATCATCGAACAGGTCGATGGTGACAGTGCCATTGGCCCCCTCACCTTCGATCTCGACCTCAAGACCCGTGGCCAGCGCAGGACTGGCCAACAAGGCAAAAGCGGCAGCCAGCTTATACATCAGCCGCCACCTTGACACTGATCATGCGGTCAGGGCTCGCTGGTGGCTCGCCTCGTACGATAGCGTCCACATGCTCCATTCCGTCGATGACACGGCCATAAACAGTGTACTGGCCGTTCAGGAAATGATTGTCGCCGAAGTTGATGAAGAACTGCGAGTTCGCCGAATCCGGGTTCTGCGAGCGGGCCGCACCCAAAGTGCCACGATCATGGGGCAGCTTCGAGAACTCGGCCGGAACGTTCGGCAGAGACGACCCGCCGGTGCCCGCCATGCGCAGGTTGAACCCGTCTTCCATGTCGCCATGTTGCACGTCGCCGGTTTGCGCCATGAACCCGTCGATCACACGGTGGAAGGCCACGTTGTCATATTCGCCATTGCGCGCCAGTTCCTTCATGCGGGCGCTGTGCTGCGGTGCCACGTCAGGCAACAGCTCAATGACGACATTACCGCCTTTGAGTTCGACGATGATTGTGTTTTCGGGATCCTTGATCTCGGCCATTAGGCCCTCCTGTCGTTTTATCTTGCGCAAATACCTATGCGCAGGGCGCGGGAATGCCAAGTGACGCATTGACCTGACGGCAAAATGCAGGAAAAGAACCGCCTAAGTCACTTTCATATTTGTCGAGGATTGCGCGATGGGCTGGAAAACACTGGACGACATGGACCTGAACGGCAAACGCGTGTTGGTGCGCGTGGATATCAACGTGCCGGTAGTCGACGGCGTGGTGACCGACGCCACCCGTATCGAGCGCATCGTGCCGACCGTGAAGGACATCTTGGCCGCTGGCGGCAAGCCCATCCTGCTGGCGCATTTCGGGCGTCCGGGCGGCGAACGTCGCCAAAACCTGTCGCTGAAGCAGCTTGTTCCGACATTGGAGGCAGCCTTTGGCACCAAGGTTCGGTTTGGCGATGACTGCGTGGGGATCGAGGCGGAAACAGCGGCAGCAAACCTCAGCGCTGGCGAAGTGTTATTGCTGGAAAACACGCGCTTTCACGCGGCGGAAACCAAAAACAGCCCGGAACTGGCGGCCGGCATGGCAAAGATGGGCGACGTCTATTGTAATGATGCCTTCTCGGCCGCACACCGCGCACACAGCTCGACTGAAGCACTGGCCCGGTTGTTGCCCGCCTGCGCGGGCCGCCTGATGCAGCAAGAGCTGAGCGCGTTGGAAGCCGCGCTAGGCGCGCCTAAACGCCCGGTTACTGCGGTTGTCGGCGGTGCCAAGGTTTCGACCAAGTTGGACCTGTTGGGCAACCTGATCGAAAAGGTGGATTACCTGATCATCGGCGGGGGCATGGCGAACACCTTCCTTGTCGCACAAGGCGTGAATGTCGGCAAATCGCTGGCGGAAACCGCGATGAAAGACACGGCGGCCGAGATCCTGGCCAAGGCCGAAACGACCGGCTGCCAGATCGTCCTACCTCGCGATGTCGTCGTCGCTGAAAAGTTCGAGGCCCACGCCCCCAATCAGGTCCTGCCAGCCGATCAATGCCCTGCAGACGGCATGATCCTTGACGCCGGTCCCGAGACTGTTGCTGAAATCACCGCGATTTTTGAGAAGAGCCAAACGCTCATCTGGAACGGTCCGCTGGGCGCGTTCGAGATTGAACCCTTTGATGCCGCGACCAACGCAGCGGCCTTGAAGGCGGCCGAACTGACACGGTCCGGACAGCTTGTGTCGGTCGCAGGCGGTGGTGACACGGTCGCTGCGCTGAATGCGTCCGGTGCCGCAAAGGATTTCTCTTACATCTCGACTGCCGGTGGCGCGTTCCTGGAATGGATGGAAGGCAAAATTCTTCCCGGCGTCGCGGCACTGGATCAGTAACCCCTGTCTGTCTGGCAATCGGCATTCATGGTACTCTCTCTGTCAAACCGGGAGATGTGCCATGAAAGCTATTGCCGTCCTTGCCACCACTCTGCTGCCCATCACGACATATGCGCAATCCCATTGCGATGGCCAAACACAGGTTGACGCCAATTTCTGCGCCAAAGAAAAATGGGAAATTGCAGATCAAGAGCTGAACCGCCTTTGGTCAGAGATCAAACCCGCATCGGACGCGCGCGGTGATGGCCAAGCCCTGCTGACCGAGCAACGCGCTTGGCTGAAACGCCGTGACGTGACCTGTGACCCCGAGCTGGACAGCGACGGTAGCGCGGCCCCCATGTTCTATTGGGCCTGCATGGAAGAACAAACCCTGCAACGCAACCAGGCGCTGGAAGCCTGGCGATAACCGCTTTTTTCCCAGCCAAATTCATCAGGCGAACATATTTTTTCTGCTGATCATCAAAAATTGCGAATCGAGGGATTCACAAGCCGAATCACCTGTGACATAGTGCAGGCAGATGTCCGAAAAGGGCACGTTTTTGAGGCAGACTTCATACGGCGGTAAACAGAGTGTCCCGTTCCCATCGGCCCGGTTTGGGCTCAGTTGTATTCTTCATGGTGGCTTTCACGCTGAGTGTTTATTTCACCTTCGCCGCCGTGCAGGGCGACTATGGCCTGTTCCGACGGGTCGAGATTGCAGCGGAACGGGACGCCCTGTCGCGCGACCTGGCCAAACTTGACGCCGAAATCACGGAAATGGAAAACCTGACGCGCCGCCTGTCAGACAATTACCTGGATCTGGATCTTCTGGATCAGCAGGCGCGGTCCGTGCTGGGCATGATCCGCTCGGATGAGATCGTCATTCGCTGACCCCCCCACCAATGGATGCCACCCCACGGGTTAACCGCATGATCACGCGCTGAATTCTGCCTTGCCGGACGCTGCGTCACATTTCCCCTCGCCAGAAAGCAACAAATGCTTTATGAGATAGTTTAACGCTAAACTATCTTGCCGAGAGGGGGAGATCGCCACAATGGCTGCGCGAAAAACCACAAAGAAACCAAATGTTTCTGCGGAAGAACTTACCGAATACTACCGTGAAATGCTGCTGATCCGCCGATTCGAGGAAAAGGCCGGTCAGCTCTATGGCATGGGTCTGATTGGCGGTTTCTGCCACCTCTACATCGGCCAAGAGGCCGTTGTTGTCGGCCTTGAGGCTGCGACCGAAGAAGGTGACAAGCGTATTACCTCATACCGCGACCACGGCCATATGTTGGCCTGCGGCATGGATCCAGGCGGCGTGATGGCCGAGCTGACCGGGCGCATCGGTGGTCTGTCCAAAGGTAAGGGCGGCTCGATGCACATGTTCTCGAAAGAGAAGCATTTCTATGGTGGTCACGGCATCGTTGGCGCACAGGTTCCGCTGGGTGCGGGACTGGCCTTTGCGGACAAGTACAAGGGCAATGGTCGCGTGACCTTCACCTATTTCGGTGACGGCGCTGCGAACCAGGGCCAGGTCTATGAGACCTTCAACATGGCCGCCCTTTGGGATCTGCCGGTGGTGTTCGTGATCGAGAACAACCAATACGCCATGGGTACGGCGCAGGCGCGCTCGACCTCGACCAAAGATATCTACCACCGCGGCGAAGCGTTCGGCATCCCAGGTGAGATCGTCAACGGCATGGATGTACTGGCTGTCAAAGCCGCTGGGGAAAAGGCTGTCGCGCACTGCCGTGCGGGCAAAGGCCCCTATATTCTTGAGATCAAAACCTACCGCTACCGCGGCCACTCGATGTCCGACCCGGCCAAGTACCGCACCCGCGAAGAGGTTCAGAAAGTCCGCGAACAAAGCGACCCGATCGAACATGTGCGCGAACTGCTGCTGACCGGCAAACACGCGACCGAGGATGATCTGAAGGCGATCGACAAAGAGATCAAAGAGATCGTCAATCAAGCCGCCGAATTCTCGAAAGAAAGCCCCGAGCCTTCCGTCGAAGAGCTCTGGACCGACATTTACGCCTGAGAGGACGATTAAGACATGGCAACCGAAATTCTCATGCCCGCCCTTTCGCCCACAATGGAAGAGGGCACATTGGCCAAGTGGCTGATCAAGGAAGGCGACACCGTATCCAGCGGCGATATTATGGCCGAGATCGAAACCGACAAGGCGACGATGGAGTTCGAAGCCGTCGATGAAGGCATCGTCGGCAAGATCCTGATCGCCGAAGGCACCGAGGGGGTTAAAGTGAACACCCCTATCGCAGTGCTGGTTGAAGAAGGCGAAGACGCCTCGGCCATCCTAGCGGCTGCGCCCGCAGGCGCGGCGGTGGCTGAGGCTGCCCCCCTGGCAGCAGAAGCCCCCGCCCCCGCTGCAACCGCACCTGCGGCACCCAAGGTGGATCTTTCCCCGGACTGGCCGGCGGATGCACCAATGGTCCAGCAGACCGTGCGTGAAGCTTTGCGCGACGCGATGGCCGAAGAAATGCGTGATGACGAAGACGTTTACCTGATGGGCGAAGAAGTCGCCGAGTATCAGGGCGCCTACAAAATCAGCCAGGGCATGCTGGACGAATTCGGCAGCAAGCGCGTGATCGACACCCCGATTACCGAACACGGGTTTGCCGGCATCGCTGTCGGATCCGCCATGGCCGGACTGAAACCGATTGTCGAGTTCATGACCTTCAACTTCGCCATGCAGGCGATTGACCAGATCATCAACTCGGCGGCCAAGACGCTGTACATGTCCGGTGGTCAGATGGGTTGCCCCATCGTATTCCGTGGCCCCAACGGTGCCGCTGCTCGCGTCGGTGCGCAGCACAGCCAGGATTACGCTGCGTGGTATATGCAAGTGCCTGGCCTGAAAGTGGTAATGCCTTATTCGGCGGCTGACGCCAAAGGACTGTTGAAATCAGCGATCCGCGATCCGAACCCGGTTGTGTTCTTGGAAAACGAAATCCTTTACGGCCGTTCTTTTGACATGCCGCAGGTGGATGATCTGACCGTCCCGCTGGGCAAGGCACGTATCTGGCGCGAAGGTTCGGACGTGACCATCGTTAGCTTTGGCATCGGCATGCAATATGCGCTTGAGGCCGCCGACAAGCTGGCCGAGGACGGTATCAGTGCCGAGGTGATCGACCTGCGCACTATCCGGCCAATGGACACAGGCGCGATCATCAACTCGGTGATGAAGACCAACCGTCTGGTGACCGTCGAAGAAGGCTGGCCGCAAGGCTCGGTCGGCGGCTACATCTCATCCGTGGTGATGCAAGAGGCGTTCGATTACCTCGACGCGCCGGTCATCAACTGCACCGGCAAGGATGTTCCGATGCCTTATGCCGCAAATCTGGAAAAACTGGCGCTGATCACAACCGAAGAAGTGATCGCAGCCGTCAAACAAGTGACCTACCGGTAAGGAGCGACAGACAGATGCCCACGGAAATTCTGATGCCCGCCCTGTCGCCGACCATGGAGGAAGGCACCCTTGCCAAATGGCTGGTCAAGGAAGGCGATACCGTCTCGTCCGGCGACCTGCTGGCGGAGATTGAAACCGACAAAGCCACGATGGAATTCGAGGCCGTCGACGAAGGCACAATCGGCAAGATCCTGATCCCCGAAGGCACCGAAGGGGTCAAAGTAAACACCGCGATCGCGGTGCTGCTGGAAGACGGCGAAAGCGCGGATGACATTGCCGCTGCGCCGGCGGCTGCTCCTGCTGCTGCCGCGAGCAACGAGGCTGCCGCGCCAGCGGCACCCGAGGCGCCCGCCCCTGCCCCGGCTGCTCCGGCCAAAGCGGATGGCGGTCGGATCTTCGCATCTCCGCTGGCCCGCCGTATCGCGGCCCAGAAAGGTCTGGATCTGGCGCAGATCGCTGGTTCTGGCCCACATGGGCGGATCGTAAAAGCAGATGTCGAAGGCGCAACTGCAACTGCCCCGGCTCCGGCTGCCGCATCCGCACCCGCCGCTGCTGCACCGGCAGCCGCCGCAGCTCCGGCCGGTCCGTCCGCGGATGCTGTTGCCCGGATGTACGAAGGTCGCGACTACGAAGAGATCAAGCTTGACGGGATGCGCAAGACCATCGCTGCCCGCCTGTCCGAGGCCAAGCAGACGATCCCGCATTTCTACCTGCGCCGCGATATCAAGCTGGACGCGTTGCTCAAGTTCCGCAGCCAGCTGAACAAGCAGCTGGAAGGCCGTGGCGTAAAGTTGAGCGTCAACGACTTCATCATCAAGGCCGTCGCCAACGCGCTGCAACAGGTTCCCGCCTGCAACGCTGTCTGGGCCGGTGACCGGGTTCTGCAATTGAAACCCTCGGATGTGGCGGTCGCGGTTGCCATCGAAGGCGGTCTGTTCACTCCGGTCTTGCAGGACGCCGACACCAAGTCGCTTTCCGCGCTCTCTGCCGAGATGAAGGATCTTGCCGGGCGTGCCCGCGAGCGCAAGCTGGCCCCGCATGAATATCAGGGCGGCACCTTCGCGGTCTCGAACCTTGGCATGTTCGGTATCGACAACTTCGACGCCATCGTGAATCCCCCGCACGCGGGTATCCTCGCGGTTGGAACAGGTGTCAAAAAACCGATCGTCGGAGATGACGGAGAGCTGGCCGTAGCGACCGTGATGTCCGTTACCATGTCGGTCGATCACCGGGTCATAGACGGTGCCCTGGGGGCTGAACTGCTCAAAGCGATCGTGGACAATCTGGAAAACCCGATGGTCATGCTGGCCTAAGAAAAAATTAGGGTCGCGCCGATACCAGACCGGCGCGGCCCAACCAGATCACAACCGTCATGTGAGAGCTTGTGATCACCACGCGTGTTGCGCGGACGCCTACCGTCAACCACCTTGTCTGAATGAAAATCACGGACACAGGTGCCCTATGACTTCTACCTATTCGGTAAACTTCTTGCTGGTTGCGGCCTTTGTGTTTGGTATGCCGGCGGTTGCGGCGGCGAAGCCCAATACCTATCCGGGTGAACATTCCGCCTTCAGTTCTGATCCAGCCGAAACGGCCAAACGTGAAGCTGAACGCGCGAAAAGGAAAGAAGAACGAAAAAAGCGGCGTGAAGAGAAGCGGCGCAAACGGTCGATCAAAAAGAACGACCGCTTGAACTGACTTGAGTTACTGGTCTTTGCCCAGCATGTGATCCATCGAGATCGAGGGTTGATCGCACCCGGCCTCTCCGACGATCTTGGCCGGTATTCCGGCCACGGTTTTGCAAGCAGGCACTTCCTGCAGCACCACCGAGCCTGCAGCGATACGACTGCAGTGGCCAACTACGATATTGCCCAGAACTTTGGCACCCGCCCCAATCAGCACGCCATCGCCAATCGTGGGGTGGCGCTGTTCTTCTTCCTTGCCGGTCCCGCCAAGGGTCACCGAATGCAACATCGAGACGTTGTCGCCAACGATCGCCGTTTCACCAATTACGATCGAATGCGCGTGGTCGATCATGATACCTTTCCCGATCTTTGCCGCGGGGTGGATATCAATCCCGAAAATCTCGGACGAGCGCATCTGAAAGAAATACGCCAGATCGTAACGCCCCTTGCGCCACAACCAGTGCCCCACGCGATAGGCTTGCATCGCCTGATACCCTTTGAAGTAAAGGATTGGTTGCAACAGGCGGTGGCAGGCCGGGTCGCGTTCGTAGACAGCCATCAAATCCGCGCGCGCAGCTTCGAGCAGTGCGGGGTCGTCGGCATAGGCTTCGTCCACGATCTCGCGCAGCACCATCATCGACATTTCGTTCGAGCACAGCTTGGCCGCAATCCGGTAGGAAAGCGCCCGTTCCAGGCTGCGGTGGTGCAAGATACAGGCGTGAACCAGCCCCCCCATCAAAGGCTCAATCTCAACTGCAGACTGAGCTTCGGCGGTGATGCGATCCCAAACAGGGTCGACGGGGGTCACGTGGCTGCGCGTTTCGAACATGGCTTTTCATCCTTTGCTGCGCCTAGAATGCCATTTAGTGGCAAAAACGCCAAACGCAAACCCGTGATCGACAGGGCAACGAAAATGAATGAGACGCAGGTGGCGAATTTCAAAGACCGTATCCGTACACGATTGGACGAGTTGGCTCAGCATTCTGCCCTTGGAACCGAGGCCCAGGCAGTGGTTGAACTGGACCAGCAAGCTGTCGGGCGGCTCAGCCGGATGGACGCCCTGCAAAATCAGGCCATGGCCAAGGCTCAACAAGCAAATCGGGATATCGAAACACATCGATTGTCAGTGGCCCTGACCCGGATCAAAGATGGAGAATTCGGCTGTTGCGAGGATTGCGGCGAAGAGATTCCGGTGGGTCGCCTGAACCTTGACCCAGCGGCCAGCAAGTGCGTCAGCTGCGCATCCGGGTAACGCGGAATTGACTCAGGCATCGCAGAACCATCTCAAAACACTGGCAATATTGCAAATCGTCAAAGCTTGGCTCGTCGGCCAATGGTCGGGTTCTAGCCACTGTCATCAATGAGCCATTTCCAAACAGTGGGTGTAGCCGACCTGTATGGCCGACATAAATGTCGGCCAGCTCAGCTTCGCTAATCATTCTGGTGCACAGGCGTTCCCGGTCGGCAGGCGGCGCGTTCAGCAATACCCGCGCCGCGGCACTTACATCGCCGTGCAAAACAGGACGCATACGTGTCTTACTCAACCAGAAGACGTGCGGCGGGACCCGGCCCGTAGCTGGCAGAGATCTGCGCCACATCAACCTCGTAAGCGCCGGTCGCGCCATCGGTAGTTTTCATTGCCGATGGGTATGTCCAGCGCGGCTCTGATGTAATCTGTTCGCGTATTACTGATCCGCTGATGCTGATTTTCACCAGATAGGCTTCAGTCTCTTCCCCCAGCGGCACGTCAAATCCATCCCAGTCATCGCCGTCCAGCCGGGTTCGACGAATCCACGAGATTTCGTCACCCGCTCCGATTTTCGCCAGTTTGACATGCACCGGAGCATATGGCCGAAGTCCGTTGCCGTCGAAGGCGTGAACCTGGTGGAGGAAAGAAGGATCGTCGTAGGCACGTGTTCCCGGCCCAATGCGATAATGTTTCGCCACGCGCCGTTCAGACCGCAGCAACCCGGTTTGGAAAACTCTTTCATCCAGCAAGACAAAAATTGAACCTTCAGGCCAGGTGTCGGGCATGACACTGTCCGTCCCCAATTGCCCGCGCAGGCGCCCTGAAAGGGCGTAGGTCCCCTGACCCACAAGTTCGGCGTTGGCGAACTGGAACAGTTCCCAGTTGCCGGGCGTCCCGTCCCCTATTGCGGCCAGATTGGCACCATTCAACAAAGCGTCGCGCGGGCGCGATTCCAGCAAGCCATCGACCAGCCTGACGCGCAGCGGCGCACCGTCGTCCCAAACCCCTACGCCGGCGCGCCGCAAAGGCGATTGAGTAAACCCGATGACGGCCTGTGCCGAGATCACCTCTTGCAAGGTATAATCCTCATCATTCACCGCCGAATACACTGCAGCGCTTCCGGGCCAGGGGTCGGCGGACACAGCCAGGTAAGGCGCATGCGGCACCTCTGAGCCGGTAATCAACGGCAGATCCATGAACACCGGCAGGACCGGAACCGGGGCGACAAAGGGCTTGGTTGAGATTAGGTCATCAGGCAGGTCAGACGGCGCGTATATCCCCGGTTCGATCCGAACTGCGTTTGCCAATTGCATTTCGGCTTGCTCCAGTCGATCGATCCTGAAGCGCGCACCCTGCCCGCCCTCATCCAGGCTGACGACATCCCCCGCGCCGATGTGCCCCAACGAAGGCGGCAGCGCAAAGCGCACGGTTTCGCGGGACACCCGCGCCTCGCTTAGCCATCGTTCCGCCGTCTGGCGACCTTCGGCACGTGTCATGGACAGCGGCATCTCGTTGACGGATACCGAATGGGTCCGCGTGTCGGGCAGAACGGCCTCTTCCGCGACGATGTCATGATCCCCATCCGATTGAACAAAGCGTAAGCGCACCCGGCCGGTCATTTCAGCCTCGGCTTCGCGGCGATGTTCGATACCGGCCTCAATATCAGAGCTGAGCGCCAGATGTTCCTGATCCAGCGTGATGGCGCGTTGCCCATTGCGCATCTGGAACCGCAATACGCCATCCCGCTCGATCGCATCGAAACCATAGCGAAGCATCAACGGCTGCAAGGCGGATCGCGCGTCCGAGACCTGTTCGATGGCATAGCCGCGCACCACACCATAAAGGCGCGACGTGTCGATGTCGGTCACGCCAGCCCCGTGACAAATCTCGGTCACCACCGATGCCAGCGTGCGCGACCCCGACCGCCCGTTCAGCCAATGCCCCCGCGCGTAATTCTCACCATCACTCCACTGGCTTTGCATGTTCGGGAAGGTTGGATATGGCCGCGCATCCCAGGCCCAGACATAAGCGTTGGACAGATCAATCATGCGGCCGCCGTAAGTATTGGAAACCGGGTTATTTTTTGCCTCGGACCAATAGCCCAAAATCGCCTTGAGATATTGCACCTGAATGAAATCATCCCGCAAACCGTTGGAATAGCGCGGCAGCTTGGATTCCGAGGATTTCGGGTCCAGAAACTTGTTCGGCTGATTGGTGCCTTTGTCGATAGCCGCACAACCCAGTTCCGTGAACCAGATCGGCTTGGACCGAGGCACCCATGCGGTCCGATTGGCTTGACGCACGCCTCCGATCCGTTCGTGATGCGGTTGCGACCACCAGTTGCGTATATCCTTATATCGCCAGATCCAGGCCTCATCATGCGCCTGATCTTCGATTGCAGACCGGATCTGCGCTTTGGATTCCTCGGTCGAGGCGTAGTACCAGTCGTACCCTTCCCCACCTTCAACATTGCCGCGCAGGTAGTCCAGATCATAGATCGCATCTACGCCCGCTTTGGCGTCGGCGTGATCTTCTCCGTCCCGCCAGTCAGACAGGGGCATGTAGTTGTCGATACCAACGAAGTCGATATTGTCATCGGCCCAAAGCGGATCCAGATGAAAGTACCGGTCGCTGCCAGCATCGACGGGTTTGTAACCGAAATACTCGCTCCAGTCGGCCGCATAGCCGATTTTGGTGTTTGGCCCGAGGATTTTGCGCACTTCAGCCGCGAGGATTTGCATCTGCGCCACCGCAGGAAACCCGGTCGCGCCCCTGATTTGCGTCAGGCCGCGCATCTCGGATGCGATGCAGAACGACGACACACCGCCAGCTGCCTTGCAGAGCGCCGCATAGTGCAAAATGAAGCGGAACAAACCCCATTCTTGCGGGCCGGTATAGGTGACGGTGCCATCGGCGGCGACAAAGTCACCAGCGCGGGCCTGGCCAAAGAGCTGCGCAACCTGCGCGTCAGCCCCGGCTGTCTTGTCCGGGGATCCGTTGCGGCCTGGTGCCTCGCTCAGCGTGATCCGCCCTCGCCATGGCAGGTGCGGTTGATCGGTGGCATCAGACCACGGATCCGGCAGGCCATTGCCGCGCAACTGGTCCATCAAGATGAAGGGATAGAACATCACCCGCTTGCCGGATGTGTTCAGATGCCGGATCGCCTCGACCACGGACGCATCCGCAGGTGTCGCCCCATATACTGGTCGATCATTTTCGAACTGAACAACCTGTGCAGCCGCTCGGGATACACCTGATACGCTCCACGGCATGTTCTCGCCATCAAACTCTTTGTGCAGGACCTTTGGCTGCACCTTGCACTGACCGCACCGCAGATCGTCGCCAAACCAGGACACGACGAGCGACACCGCATCGCAGGCAGGCAATTCGGCATTCAGCGCGTGGGTCGAGGTGACCAGATCGGAAACGCCCGAAGCCGAATGCACGTTCGCAGCCCAGCTTTGCCCCTGCCCTTTGGAATAATTCACCTGCCTGCTGGCCAGAGAATATTCACCCGTACCCGGGATCATCGCCACGCCGCGCACGATCTGGGATACAGCACCGAGTGTGTCGGGCAGCCCCGGCTGTTCCTGTCGGACAACCTCAAAGGAAAACTGCGGGACCCGGTTGCCGAATGCAGCAAGCTGTAGGTCCTCGATCACCACATATGCGGTGCCCCGGTACGCAGGGACCTGTCCGGTGCCCTCGACCGCCTCGATCAACGGGTCAGGCAATTGATTGTCGGTGCCCTTGTACAGGCGCATATTCAGCCCGACGCGCTCAAGCTCTTCACCATCGGCCCAGATACGTGAGATGTCGGAGATCTGCCCAGCGCCCACGGCAATCGCCAGCGAGATCGAATAGCTGTAGGTATGCGTGGTCGTGGTTGTTGTGGCCGAGCTTGGCCGACGAGACCCTTTTCCACCCCGCGTGGATTGGGTTGTCGTGCTGGTGCTGCGGGTTTCCAGAAAGTCCGATGCCCAGATGATCTGCCCGCCAACACGCATACGGCCGAACACGGTAGTGACCGAAGCCCCCTCTCCGGTTTCGGTCAGGCGGAAACGATCCAGACGCCCGGTTTCGACAACCTCGCTGCCGCCACCCATCACAGATTGACTCATCAACCGCTGGTCGATTACCCGCCCCAAAGTCGCGCCGACAGCCCGGCCAATGATTGCCGTGGAAAGACCCGCGACAGTGCCACCGATCGAGCCACCAAGGGCAGCGCCTGCTGCGGAAAGTACAATCGTAGCCATTTACTTGACCTCCAGCGGGAATGCGAAACAGGCGACAACCCGGCGACGCCAAGGGTCGCTCAGGGCGTTTTCTACAACTCCGTGCCCGGAATATGCGTGAATGAATCGAGGGACCGCGCCGGTTTCGCTGACAACACCTACATGTTTGGCGACGCCGCCATCGCGCATGCGGAACAGCAATACGTCGCCTACTGCCAGTTCCGAGGGCCGCTTTGATGTCAAATTTCGGCGGGCCGCATCCCACATGCGTTCATCCCCCTGCGGCTCTGACCAGTCCATGCTGTAGCTCGGCACGGACTCCGGCTCAGCTCCGTACAGCGCGCGCCAGATGCCGCGCAGCAATCCCAAACAATCCGCCCCCGCGCCCCTGACGGACGCCTGATGCACGTACGGCGTGCCCAACCAACGCCGCGCCTCTAAAACTATATTCTGCCGGTCTATTGTCATCGTCTGCTGCCCCCTTTGTTCGATTTGTCTTTCTTGGGAACAGCCATCACCCAGTCCTCGCCCGGCAAGTCCGGAAAACCTTGAAAATTGATGAGGTTGTTGAATTTTCTCTGGCAGGTCTCCATGCGTTTGTCGCACCCGGCGGTCAGCCGGACACGATCACCGACTGTCAGCCCGCCACTGATCCCCGTCCATAAGGTGACATTGCGCCCCCCCGGAATACGCTCATCCTGTTTCACCGACGCCCAAAGACCCGAGGCCGTGCCGGAAATCACATCCAAACGACCACGTTCGAACCATGCCATATCCGGCGCGTCCGCCCCTTTCAGTTGAAGCAAACTGCCCGACGACAGACTGACGATCTCCGCTTCTGCCTGAAAACCGGGCGTTGCCACGTTGAATCGGCAAGCGCCGTCGCCCAGCACTGCGGTGCATGGCTTTTGGTAAATCCGCCCCAAGGGCCGGTTCAGCAGATCGGTCAACCCTCGCAACTCAGCGTGAAACGCCCCGCCACCGCGCCGCATTTCCCCGATCGAGCCACGAAACTGTAATACCCTTTGTTCAGGGTTCACCCAGTTCGCCAGCCAGGCCCGTACCTGAGCGCCGTCAAACCGCCCGGCTTCGATGTCTTCTTCCCTGATTGCCGCATCAGACAGCGCGCCCATCGCCTCGGAGTTGTCAATCGAAAGGCCTGTCGCCTGTTCGATCGCTGCCGCGGTCAGACCACTGCTCGCCTTGAAGACCAGCCCGTCAAAGCGCAGCTCCATATCATGATCGGTAAAGCCGTAAACCTGCCCATCCGTGCGCGTGATGGCCCAGCATCGACAGGTTGTCGTCATCCCGCTTTGCAGGTGCTCCTGCAACCCCTGTGCATTACCGCCCATCAGACCCGCACCTCGACCACCGGAACGTTGGGCACGTCGCCTGCCTGAAAGCTGGCCACGCTGGTCTGGATCTTGTCGGTGTCAAAACGAACGGGCACGTCAAATTCGAACCCTGCCGTAATCTCGACGTCTTGCGGTGGCGCGTTCGTAAACGTGACCTGGCCCCGCGCCAGATCTACCTCGAAATCCACGCCTTCGCGCATTTCGTCCTGCTCAAGGCCAAGTTTGACGGTCCCTAGAACTGGCTTGAGGATCGGACGGACGTATTTGAACCCGCCAGAGTTGTAGGTTTTCAACAACTGGAACTCGGTCGTCTTGCCGTCGCCACGTGCGATGACCTGATCGGCATTGTCTACCTCA
Source organism: Ruegeria sp. CDSB029 (assembly GCF_059611125.1). Classification (NCBI taxonomy): domain Bacteria; kingdom Pseudomonadati; phylum Pseudomonadota; class Alphaproteobacteria; order Rhodobacterales; family Roseobacteraceae; genus Ruegeria; species Ruegeria sp. CDSB029. Next base: position 294,594 of record NZ_JBXWOX010000003.1, on the reverse strand, counting down.
GCCGTTGCTGCGCCCGACTTGAAGTCAGACCAATCCTTCCACCGAAATCCGAACATCTGCCCCTGCCGCGCCTCGAAGAACGAAATCAGCGCTTCGATATCGTCAAGCGAGCGCATCCCGAGCCCGGCATCATAGCGTCGTCTTGAATGGGCCCAGGGCGTGTTGCGTTCTTCAAACCCGTTGGCCAGTGTCACGATATCTGTGCGCCGCTCGGGGCCGCCAACCGAACCAAAGCTCAAGCTGGCGGGAAATCTAACCTCATGGAAATTCATGGCCTGCTCCCTCAAGTTACCTGTTGCGATTGCCGCGCCCCAGTGCGCGGCTCATCTGCGCCGCAATCTGGCTTTGACTGCGACGGAACCCCTGAACGTCCGGGGTGGTGATGTTCATCACGACATTGACGGCACGCCCACCTCCCGAGGTGCGCACCCCAAGCTTACCGTCTGACCCGCGCGCCAAAGGCATGATCGCTTCGGGTCCGGCTTCCCCCATCAACCCGGTTCCGCCACGCATGGGAAATGTGGTTGGGCCGCTGACAACGCCGCCATTGGCGAAAGGCATCACCCGGCCTTGCGAAAAACTGCCACCGTCGGCAAATGGCAAAAGCCCCTGCACCAGACCGCCAACGGTTCCGGCCAGCATCCCACCAAAATGATCCGTCACGGGCTTAATCGCTGCCGAATACGCGGTGCGGATCATTGAATTCTTCAAAACGTCCAGCGCATCGGACAGGTTCATCCCATCCAGCACCACGCCATCGAAGGCTTTGCGCAACCCGCTGGACATGCCGCGCTCCAGCGTCGCGACATCCTTGCCGGTTTCCTCAAACGCCGCGCTGATCCGTTTCATCTGGCCGTCAAAAGCAGCCGCCATAGATGCCGCGTCGCCCAGCGAGTCTCCCAGCGCATCGCCGCGTTCCTGCAAGTCGTCAAACCCGTCACGATCCGTCATCACGCTCTCCTTGTGTTTTGTCGGGATAGGCCTCTAGCAACGCGTCCAGGCCAGCCCGGTTCATCGCGGGCATCCCAGCACCCTGCCCCAGCATCAGTTGCAGCTCGGTTGGGGTCAGCCGCCAGAACTGATCTGGCGTCAGACGCAGGCCAACAAGCGCGGCCCGCATCAAGGCGGGCCAGTTGAACCCGCTCATGCCTGATCCGGCACCATGAAGGCCCGGGCCAACAACTCGGCTGCCGCACGCGCAGCTGCCATCGGGCCACCCTCGATTTCCGCACTCAGCAGATCGGTGCGCTTGACGTCGCCGCCACCGCCGCGCAACCCAGCCACGATTAGGGCCAATACGTCACCACTGGAATAGGCTCCGCCTTCGAACCGTTGCACGAGTTCCACCAGTGAACCGGCACCCAGCTCTTGTTCCAATTCCGCTAAAGCACCCAGCGTCAGCTTGAGCACCCGCCGCTCTCCATCGATGGTCAAAGCCACCTCGCCTGTCCACGGATTGGCCATCGGCTTACAGCGCCGTAAAGCTCAGCGCGCCCGCGCTGGCTAAACTCATCTCATAGGTCGCCTCGCCGTTGTGCGAGCCCGCATATTCGACACTTGTGACCTGAAACGGCCCGGCGACAATGCCGAAATCGGGGATGATGACCTGAAAATCCGGTGTTTCGCCGTCAAAGAACAATTGCCGCGCGCGTTCATCAGTCCCGGCGTCCTTGAACACCCCCGAGCCGGATATCGACGCTGATTTGACCCCGGCACCCGATAGAAGTTCGCGCCAGCCACCCTGACTTTCCAAGCTGGTGACATCCACACTTTCCGCGTTGAAGCTGACGCGCGTGGCGCGCAATCCCGCGATAGTTTCGAACAGACCGCTACCGTTCATATCCACTTTGACCAACAGGTCTTTGCCGTTCTGGGCACCCATATGCTCTCTCCGTTGATTGGTTAGTCGTCTTCCACGCGGGCGCGGAATTTCAGGTCGATCTGGCGGATCGCTCCACCGGTCCCGGTGCGCCGGGCTGATGCGCGCTCGAACCAAAGGCCCACCAGCCGCCCGCGATCAAGGTTGGGCATGGCACCCTCCAGCGCGTCACACACAGCTCCTGCCAGGGTCTTGGCGGCCCCGAACCCTGCGGCTTCGGACACGACCGAAACCGTGAACCGATGAACCGCACCTCCACCCGATCGGTCAGAGACATCACGAACCTCTTCCGGTCCCAGCGTCACATAAGTCTGTGGTACTGCTCCGGCCGGCACCGCGTCATAAATTGCGCCACCCGACAAATCGTTAACCTGCGCGTCCTCTGAAATCTGCGTGAACACCGCCGCCTGCAGGGCGGCTGAAACGCCATAGCTCATGCTGCTACCTCCTCATCCGCGAAACAGGTCAGGTACTGGCCGCGTGGGTCGCGCTCGGCGACAGCGCGGATGACAAAACGACGTGCGCCCTCCGCAAAGCGCTGATCCGGCGATGGCCGCATGGTGGAGCCTGTGGGCGCGCCCCGGACCACGATGCGATAGCCGACCCGCGAAATAGGGACACCAGCCACCTGCCGCTCGGACCCGCTGCGCGCGGTCACCTCGGCCCATACCGCGCCCAGCGGCACCCAGGTTTCGGTGTATCCGCCTGATCCATTGGCCACGCGCACCGGCGCTTCCAACTCCAGCTTTCTATTCAACCGCGGCGCTTTCATTGCACGACCCCTGCACCAAACCGAACTGTGCGATAGCGCTGGATCAGGCTGGTGACACCAAACGGCATGCACCCGGCACCCAGCGCTGTCTCATCGCGGTATTCGTAGTAATGCGCGGCCAACAACAGCACCGCCTGCCCCAGATCGGCGGGCAACCCGCCCCAATCCATTGCCATCCCAGCGCCAAAGACGATCCTGACAGAACCACCCTTTGTCATCTTCGGCATCAGTGCCCCAACGGAGCGTAGCCGGGGACGCTGCGCGTCTTTTTCCAACCGGTATCTATCCGAGGTGACAACCGTCTCTGCATCGTCTGCATCTGCCAGCGTCACACTCTTGACCTCGGTGACCGGAGCCACCGGCAACACTTCACCCGACTGGTCTCGCCAGACGGTCAGGCTCCAGGAAAAATCGCGCTCGATCAGAACCTTGCCTGTGCGCGCTTCGATCGCCGCAACGGCTGCGCGCAGAAAGCCTTTCAGCACATCGTCCTGAACGCTGCCTTCGGCAAAGCCTGTGCCCAGCCGCAGATGCGCTTTAAACTGATCCACCGGCAGCGCCGCATCCGCGATGGCGGTTTCTTCGATCAACATCATCCATTCACTCCGCAATCTCGGACCCCTCCGGGGGCCTCACTCAAGAAAATGACGGGCACGCACCGCCCCACGTTGCTCGGACGGAGGGGAGCAGCTAGACAACGCAGGGGATCTCACCCCGGCCCGCGCCCGCGCCCGAGGGGCCAATGACCCCCCGGATCCGTCACCGCTTAGGCGGTGCCGAATTTCACCAGCTTGATCGCGGCAAAGTCGCTCACGTCGCCGCCGACACGCTTGGTCGCATAGAACAGAACGTGCGGCTTGGCGCTGAACGGATCACGCAAGACGCGCAGATCAGGGCGCTCGGCAATAGTGTAGCCGGCCTGGAAGTCACCAAAGGCAATCGAGAAACTGTCGGTGCCCGCATCCGGCATGTCCTCGGCAATCAGAACCGGATAGCCCATCAGGCGCGCAGGCTCACCCGCAGCCAGACCGTCCGACCACAGGAAGCGGCCATCGCTGTCCTTTAGCTTGCGGATCACACCAGCAGTTTTCGAATTCATTACGAAGGTGCCATTGACGCGGTATTGCGCGCCCAGCGCATAAACCACATCGACAATCGCGTCCGCATCGACACCACCGTCAATGCCGGTCGGGACATAGCCCAGATTGCCCCAGGTCCAAACATCATTGTCGACCTTGGCATGGTTCAGAATGCCATTTGGCTTGTCCGCACCATCGCCCGAGATAAACGCCGCCGCTTCAGCACGGGCAAACTTATCGGCAATACGACCGGCCAGCCATCCCTCGACATCGAATGCACTGTCATCCAACAGGCGCTGGGACGCCTTGGGCAGCGCGCTCAGCTCGTGCAGGGCAATCGAGATTCGATCGATCGACGGGGTCGCTGTCTCGGTGGCCGCTGAACTTTCATCCGCCCAGCCCGCGCCCACGTCGGTGTGGTCGATCAACACGTCGAACGAGTTTGCCTCGACATTCACCACAGAAGCGATCGAACGGATCGAGGCCGTGGATTTCAGCACCGACTTGATCATCTCGGCGGTTTGCGGATCGACCAGATAGCCGCCATCGCTGTTAACGGCGCTGGACAGCGATTTGGCTTCCATATCAAGGCCACGCAGGCCGTCATCGTCACCGCATCGCACATAGGCGTCGAAAGCCTTCTGATGCGGCGCGCCGTCTTCGATTGATGCCGCAAGATGCGGGCGCGCCGCGATGATTGATTTACGATCCAGCATGGTCAGTCGCTCTTCTGTCTGTTGCATTTTGGTTTTAACTTCAGCCTTCAGGCCCTTGAATTCGTTCACGAAACCAGTCATCGCCTGCTTCACCTCCTGAACCAGGGGCACACTCTCTCCGGTCAAGGCCGGGGTCTCGGTCTTGCTCATCAGAACTTCCTTGTTTGGGTGGGATTGAGGCGCGCTAGGTTCGCGCCAGCTCCTGCCGGGCGTGATCAAACACCTCGGCAATACTGCGCAGGGTGTCCTCGGCATCTGGGGTCGTCCCCTTTGCCGCCACCCGCGCACTGGGCAGCATCGGAAAAGTCACAAGCGACACCTCCCACAGCTCCAGTTCGGTCAGGACCCGATGGCCCTTTTCATTTTTTATGGCCCGTTTGATGCGATAGCCGATCGACAGCCCGTCAATGGCCCCGGCCCGGATCAATTCCGCAGCTTCACGGCCTTTCTGCGTGGTTTCCAACATACGTCCCTTGACCCAAAGCCCGCGTTCATCTTCGCGCACGTCGTCCCAGACACCGATGGGTTGCGCCGGGTCGTGCTGCCACAGCATTTTGACCCGCTGACCTGCCGCCGTTAGCCCAGCCAACGACCTGCGATATGCGCCTTTCTGCACTACATCGCTCCCTTGATCGACCTGCCCAAACAGGCTGGCATAGCCCTCGATCACCGCGTCCTCGGTCACCGACAATCCATCGCTAAACCGCGCAAACTTGTGTTCTAAATCCATGAACACCTCCTCATAAGCCTCTGAATTCATGGCGACACCACCAGAATTGACTGAAACGCTTGCGCCAGGATCACCGCAACGACTCCATAGACCGTCAGCCACAGCCGTTTCTCCAGCCGCTCCATCATCTCTTCGATCTGATCCAGCCGCCTGCATAAATGCGCGTGCTGGATCTCGGCCACCCGTTCATGCGCAGCCAAGCGCAGGCCCGGCGCACAATCAAACGGCGGATACCCCTCAGCCATCTGCACGCTCCGGTAGCCCCAGCATCACGCGTTTCTCAGCGTCTGTCAGGAACTCGGCGCCGTTGACTCGCGCCCATTGCGCATCCCGCTCCGCCGACAGCGCCGGCACCTGATCCAGGTCGGGTTTCAACACCAGTTCTTCGCCTGTAAAGCCCGCCAACCATTCCGACACCGCCGCCGCCACCCGCGTCACCAAGGGCAGAACGGTCAGGCGGTAAAACGCCCGGTTGGCCTCCTGATAGTTCGAATAGGTCGCGTCGCCTTGAATTCCCAGCAACATCGGCGGGACCCCAAAGGCCAGTGCGATCTCGCGGGCGGCGGCTTCCTTGGTCTTTTGAAACTCCATGTCAGAGGGTGAAAAACCCATCGGCTTCCAATCGAGCCCCCCTTCCAGAACCATCGGACGGCCTGCATTGCGCGCCCCGCGATAGTTTTGCTCAATCTCATCGGACAAGCGGCGGAATTGATCCTCGGCCATCACCCCATGTCCATCGCCGCCTTTCCACACCAACGCGCCCGAAGGCCGCGCAGCATTGTCCAGCAATGATTTCGACCACCGCGACGCGCTGTTATGCACATCAATCGCCATCGCCGCAGCTTGCATCGGCGAGAACCCGTAGTGGTCGTCTTGGGGGTGGAATGACTTGATATGACAGATCGCATCAGCCGGGAAACGATGCGTCTTGCCGCCCGCCGTATAGTCATACGCCTTGGGCCATCCATCCGCCCCCGGCACCACGCTCATTCGGTCCGAGCGCAGGACGTGCAGTTCAACCGGCAATCCATCCTCGGCCTGTGCCGCCTCGACATAGGCGTTCCCTGACAGCAACAACTGCCCAAACAAAGCCTCCATCAATTCCGCCCGCCCCTGCGCCGCATTCGGGCGGCGCATCAGAGATATGATCGGATGCACGTCATAGCGCTGCGCCTGATCCTGCAGCACCAGAGGCAGTGCCGCCGCCGCCTCGGCGATCAACTTGACCGAGCGGAACCCCACCGGGTTCCCCGAAAACCCCGTCCGCGTCAGCGACACCGCGTCCCTGGGGCTCCACGCCACGCGCCCACCCGTCTGCCACGCCACCACAGGCCCCGCCGCGCTCGCCTTTGCTTCGGGCGCTTCCCCGGCCGTTCCACGACGCAAGAAATCGAATACCATCTGTGCTCCTTTCTGCCGCCGCTCTGCCCGGCTTGTTGAAAAGAGTTATGAGGGAAAGAGGTTTAAGCCTCGGGAATGGAGCGTGCGGAGGTTGGGCAACGGCAAATCGCGCTTACCATTCATGGAAAGAGAAACACTTACAGGCTCTTAACCGATTTCGTCTATTAGATTTCTAATCGAGCTGGCGCATGTTGCGTAGGTGATTCCAGTGTTTTGCTTGTAAACGGCATCTAGTTCTGACTGCCAATCGGAATCTGGCATTTCGACTGGTCTGATTTCTTCCTTGTAGCCAGTAACGACACCGCAAACTCTATGTAAGCCATCTCTATAATGAACAACCGGTCCACCAGAGAAACCTATCGTATTGAACCCGTCCAATATCATACGGTTTCCGGTAATAGCTGATACAATAGCCCCCTCTCTGAAATGGGAAAGGGCGCCCCTCCAAACCCGAGAAGTCAACGTATTCCTCAAGCGACAGAGGGAAACCTAGGAAGTGTACGTGCTGCCCGCAAACAAGGCCATCCATATCTAGCGGAAGCGACAGCTTATCAAGAAAATCGACAGGGTATAGAGGGTTACTGAATACAGCGATATCAAGATCGACTGACTTAGTTAGCAAAACAGCAGAACTGAGGTACTCCCAGCCAGATCGACTCTTTATTGCAATCGGTTTTTCTAGCCTGTCATCAACTAAATGGTTGGCCGTGATAAAATAATGATTGCCTTTATACTGGACTGAAACAGCGGTTCCTAACTGTGAAGATCGAAAAAGGAAAGTTCGGCCCAATACATTAGTCGTTGGCGGCATTATTCGAAACACCGAACTAGAGTGATCTAGGTGAGTTACATCGCCCATCGAGTGCGCAACCTTAGATAATAGTCACGCAAAAGCTGGGCTATCCATATGAGAACGTCAAGCTGTGATGTATCGCAATACAAAGGAAAAACATATTCATTGATTGCATCTACAAAGTCCGCACGCGAGGCCGCCGATACGCCCCCGCAGGCCCCACCACCAACTCATGCAGCGCCCAGACCAGCGCGTCGACCCGGTCGGGGGAGCCCTGCCCCTCGAACCCGCGCGCGGTCATCTGGCACATCTGCTCCTCCAGCGCGTCCAGCCCCGCGACATGCGCCACCCGCCCCTGTTCGTACAATGCCGCAACAGGCTCGGCACGCGCGACCTTCCCGCGTGAGGCCCGCACCGCGCGATAAGGCACCAGAGGGTCCACCTGCCGCACGACCTCTTCCACCAGTTGCCCGCCCTGATTGACCTCGGCCACCAGTCTTTCGGCCCTGAATTCATCCATCGCGTCAATCGCCGCCTGCGCCCAGCCCGCCGGACCAACGCCTTGCACCGTCCGGTCGGCCAGCACATAGGCCCGCCAGTCCTCGGGCGGCCCTTGCAATTGCGCGCCGACCACTACAATCCCACAGGCATCTGCATTCGACCCAGCAGTCACCGCCGGGTCCAGCGCCACCACTATACGGTCCAACTCTGGTACATTTTCAACTCGCGCCGCGTCCAGCATCGCCCCGGTCCACAACGCCCCCTCGGCATCCGACAGCAGCACGCCGTCCAACTCCTGCCGCCCCAGCCGCGTGCCCGCATAGCGCGCCCGCACCTCGGCCAGAAACGAGGCCGCCAGGTTGGCCCGGTTCGCCTCAGTCGGCGCATGGGTTTGCACGGTGGAGCGCGACGCCAGCAATTCCCTCAAAACCTTCACATTCCTAGGCGTGGTCGTCACACAGACCCGAGGTCGCTCCCCCAACCGCAAGGCAAATTGCAGCATATCCCAGGTCTCGCCAGCCTTCTTCCACTTGGCCAACTCATCCACCCAGGCCGCATCGAACTGCGGCCCGCGCAACCCCTCAGGATCATGCGCCGAAAACGCCTGCGCCTCAGCTCCATTTGGCCAGATCAGTTTCCGTTCCGACGCCTTCCAGGCAGGTCGCCGATCCGGTGGCGAGCATTGTAGTATCCCGCTATCGCCAAAGATCATCACATCGCGTACCTGATCGAATGTCTCACCCACCAACGCCACACGACGCGCCTCGCCGCGATCCAGCGGCAAAGCCCCTTCGACCACCTGTCGCACCCATTCTGACCCGGCCCGCGTCTTACCAGCACCGCGCCCACCCATGATGACCCAGGACCGCCAACCCCCCTCGGGCGGCAATTGATGTGGCAGCGCCCAGAACTCGAACAGGAAAGGGAGGGCGCACAGCCCCCCCTCCCCGATCTCACTCAGAAATCTGTCCCGAACCGCAGCAGGCGCGGAGGCGAGCCAGCCTGCACCCAATCTCAAATCGAGCGCGCTCAAGGTCGAGCGCATACCCCCCTTGGGCAATTCCGGCTTGTCTGTGATGTTGTTCGACAAAGCTTGTCTCCACTTTCTGACAACTTCGGATCAGCCCCTCTAACTGCCCGAGTTGCTTGGCTGAACCAGCAAGATCTGCATCCTCCCCGGCACCGATCTGTTTGCGCAGTTCTTCCGCTGCTTGGCGCAGATCGCGAATGGATCTCTCAAGCGACTGCAACAAATCAGCCGTCTGGGACATCCGCTCTTCCGGGGTAATCAAAGTCATGTGTGCCTGTGACCTCATGCGTGAGTGATCTCCGCACGAGAGAAACGAAAAACGGCCGCCGGGTCGCCCCGGGGCCGTCGCCCACCTCTTCTAGCATGACACAACCTATACGCGAGAAAGCGCGCAAAGTCAATGCTTTGCGCAACAACGGCGCAACGGGTAACGTGCGCTGATAGTTAAGAGACCTTTACTGATAGGGCCATGTGGCAGACGGGCGTCAGTGGTTGATATCCGTGATTACAACGTTACGTATCGCCGAGAAAAAGAAATGGCTCGGAAGGTTCAAAGCTGGCCGAAACCTCGCCCGCAAGGATGGGCTTTTCCCCAAGTTCCAGTTTCAGGGTAGAAGCCCCATCCGAGAGATCAAGGTTTTCGATATCCACCCAAAACAATGTAGGGCTGAACACGCTCTCATAGTAGTACCGACCCAGCTCATGATCAGCGACCGTACGCCAGGTTGTTGACGCGATGTTTGGGCGTTCCGGATCCGTGACTCCAAATGGTACGGAAATTGATCGCACGAGAGAGAACACCGCCGCCGTCGCATCGTTTTTGTCGTCAAACGAGGGAACGGCATTCAGATTCCAGCTCAACCGCGCAAACCGGTCGGAAGACCGATGGGTTCCGGGCAAAAATGAAAGACCATTAACTTCACCCCAATAAGTGGTGATAGCGAGTTGTTCGTCAAAAGTAGGAGAATTCGTCATGACGGTAAACTCGCGGCCATGGTGGATAACCAACTCGCCATCGAGATACTCGAATATTGCACTGTCACCAGACGCATCAGATAGCGCGATATGCCCTCCTGCCTCATGTCCGCTAGGCAACATCGGCGCTAAGATCACGAATGGCTCTTGCTCCATAGCTGCAACGGCTTCTTCAACTGTTGCAAAGTTGTCCAGAAAATACTGCAACCACCCTCCGACAGAAAGAAGAGGTTTGTCTCCGGCATTTTCCGTCCCGTAATCCGCCTCGGCAAGATAGAGAGCATTGCCGACCAGCCCGCCATCATTCATGCCGTCAACAGTAGCCCCGTCATAGATCGTTGCCACGACAGAGCCGTATTTGGACGTCCATTTGACCGAATTCTCTCCGGCACCACCATCACGGTCCATGCCCCGCGGGAAGGCCCAAATGTCTGTTGAAGTATCTTCGAACCAGTCAAGCGTCCTCCCCGTGAGGAAGGATCCGTCTGCCGTTTCATAGACGATCCGAGAGCATGCGATTGCTGAAGACGCGGCTAGAACCACGGTCAGAGTGGTAGCTACAAGTATTTTAGCGCACATTTCTGGATTCCTTTTTTGGTCATACACAAAAAGTCATCTCCCCTAAGGATCGGGTATTTTCCGATGTTATGAAAGCCAAGAAGCACTTCGGGATTTTCAAAGCCCAGCTGGACAAGGTTCTTCTATTTGAACAATCCGTTCCCTGGCGGCCGCGGCAAGTACGTGTTCCCACTTCGCAATTCATGGCTTGACAAATGCTAACAAAACTAGCATGTGCCACCTTAAGACAGCGCTGACGCGTGAGCATTGACGGTCGCAGCAGACCCCACAGCGCATCACTACTTCTCCTAGTTCCCATTCACGCAGGGTTCTTGACGCGACGCCAGATGGCGCAGGGTTCGCCTGCACGTCCCGAGGTTTAGCGGAAACCCTGCCGGTCACGCGCTGCGTGGCCAGACACGTCTTGTCCGCACGGCTATTGCCTTGCGGGTTACAAAGGATAGTTATTTGTTCGACTTCGACATGCTGGGCCTTGCACCAGCCCTCAACGATGCACTGAAACGTGCCAATTTCTCACAACCGACCCCTATTCAGAACCAGGCCATCCCGCTGGCGCTGAACGGTCACGACATCCTGGGCCTGGCGCAGACCGGCACCGGTAAGACGCTAGCCTTCGGCCTGCCGCTGATCGACCACTTGCTGGCGCAGCCCGGCAAACCCGCGCCCAAAACCGCCAAAGCGCTGATCCTTGCCCCAACCCGCGAGCTGGTCAACCAGATCGCGGATAGCCTGCGCAACCTGACCGACAAGACCAAACTGCGCGTGGCCACCGTGGTCGGTGGTCAGTCGATCGGCAGACAGATTTCGTTCCTGTCGCGCGGCACCGACATTCTGGTCGCCACACCCGGGCGTTTGATCGACCTGATGGAACGCGGTGCTGTTGACCTTGGCTCGGTGCGACATCTTGTACTGGACGAGGCCGACCAGATGCTGGACATGGGCTTTATCCACGCCCTACGCAAAATCGCACCCAAGCTGGGCACGCCGCGCCAAACCATGCTGTTCTCGGCCACTATGCCAAAACAGATGGAAGAGCTTAGCCAATCCTATCTGACCAACCCGCAGCGAGTGCAGGTCTCGCCTCCAGGTAAAGCGGCGGACAAGATCACGCAGTCTGTGCATTTCGTCGACAGGGCCGGCAAACCGCGGAAATTGCGCGAAATTCTGTCCGCTGACATGGACGCTCTGACCTTGGTATTTTCCCGTACCAAACACGGTGCCGAGAAACTGATGAGAGGCCTTGTGGCCGATGGATTCAACGCGGCCTCGATTCACGGTAACAAAAGCCAGGGACAGCGCGACCGCGCGATCAAGGCGTTCCGGGCCGGAGAGATCAACGTATTGGTCGCGACCGACGTGGCCGCGCGTGGCATCGACATTCCCGGTGTTGCCTATGTGATCAACTATGACCTGCCCGAAGTGCCCGACAACTATGTCCACCGCATTGGACGCACAGCCCGTGCTGGTCGCGAAGGTGAAGCTATCGCCTTCTGCTCACCGGACGAGGTGGATCAGCTGCGCCAGATTCAGAAACTGATGAAGATCGAAATTCCGGTCGCCAGCGGCACCATGCCAGAATTTTCCGAGCCCAAGAAAACCCGCAATCGCGGAGGCTTCCGGGGGCGAAGACCGCAGGGGGCAAATTCGACATCGAAGCCCGCGTCTTCGAAACGTCGTCGTCCACGCGGACGTCCCGCTGCATAAAAAAGAAAAGGCCGCGTTTTCGACGCGGCCTTTTTTCTTAGTTACTTGAGCTGTTTCTTTCAGCCTCAATCTCTCGCCACTTGGCGACGTTCCGATTGTGCTCCTGCAAGGTTTCCGCAAACGCGTGCCCCCCGGTGCCATCCGCAACAAAGAAGACAAAGTTGGTCTCTTCCGGTGCGACAGCAGCCTCAAGGCTGGCCAACCCTGGGTTGGCAATGGGTGTCGGCGGCAAACCGTCTATCACATAAGTATTCCAAGGTGTTGCACGGCGCAGTTCACTGCGACGCAGACCGCGCCCCAGCGTGCCTTGACCCTTGGTGACGCCATAGATGACCGTCGGGTCAGTCTGCAGCTTCATACCTTGCTCAAGCCGGTTCACAAAGACGCTTGCGACCTGCCTGCGTTCATTGGGAACACCGGTTTCCTTTTCGATGATCGACGCAAGGATCAGCATTTCCTCTGGGCTACTGATGGGAAGGTCGCCTTGGCGGTTCTCCCACACTGCGTTGATGCGCAATTGTTGCTTGTCTTGCATCGCCTGCAGAACGGCCGTTCGGTCATCGCCCGGCGCCAAATCATAGCTGTCAGGCGCCAACATCCCTTCGGCCGGGATCTCGGCAATCTCACCTGTCAGCGGTTCAATCGCCTGCAAGCCTTGCGCCACCTGCCAAGAGGTCACGCCTTCGGCAACAGACACACGGTACCGGGTGTCGGCTTCTTCAAGCTTTTGACCGTATTCGGCAGGGATGTCCTCGTCGGTCACATCAAACGATGCGATCTCGACAAATTCCAGCGTTGCCGGGTCCAACTCGCGTACCCGGGTTTGGATGCGGGTGACACCGATACGGTATTCAATCTCCGACCCACAGGTGCTGGCCCCGCTGCTGGTAATCTCGTCGATGATCTGCTCCATCGACGCGCCTTCGCGCACCAGAAAGCTACCGGCTTTCAGCTGCTGCGATTTATCCGTGTAGTCCGCCGCCATGCGAAAGATCATGGCACTGCTGATGGCTCCGTCATCTTCAAGCTCTTGGCTGACACGGGTCATATTCGACCCGCTTCTGACCTGCAGGCACATGGCAGTTTCTAGCGGGCCCTCGGCCTTGTATTGCGACTGCCCCCACACAACCAGCCCGCCCATCAGGAACAAGGCAACGATCAGCAAGGTCAGCGCATTCGAAGCAAGAGCCCGCAACATTTAGCTGACCTTTCCGAAGATCACGCTGGCATTGGTGCCGCCAAAACCGAACGAATTCGACAAGGCAACGTTGATCTCACGCTCACGCTTGGCGTTGGGCGCCAGATCGATAGGAGTTTCAACGGCGGGGTTATCCAGATTGATCGTCGGCGGAGCCACCTGATCCCGGATCGCCAGGATCGAAAAGATCGCCTCAATCGCGCCAGCCGCACCCAAAAGGTGACCGGTGGCCGATTTGGTCGAGGTCATGGTGGCCTTGCTGGCGTGATCCCCCAACAGGCGCTCTACCGCGCCCAGTTCGATCGTATCCGCCATGGTCGATGTGCCATGCGCGTTGATGTAGTCCAGGTCCGAAGGCTCAAGGCCCGCGCTGCGCAATGCGGCTTTCATGGAACGCTCAGCGCCATCACCATCCTCGGACGGTGCGGTGATGTGATAAGCGTCGCCGGACATGCCATAGCCCAGCACTTCGGCATAGATCTTTGCACCGCGCGCCTTGGCGTGTTCGTATTCTTCCAGAACTACGATGCCTGCGCCCTCGCCCATGACAAACCCATCACGGTCCACGTCATATGGGCGGCTGGCTTTCTTCGGATCGTCGGCATACTTCGTCGACAGCGCCTTGCACGCGTTAAAGCCAGCGATACCAATCTCGCAGATGCAGCCTTCGCCGCCACCAGCAACCATGACTTCCGCGTCGCCTGAACGAATGATGCGGCTGGCATCGCCAATGGCATGCGCACCGGTCGAACAAGCTGTCACGACCGAATGGTTGGGCCCCTTGAACCCGTGGCGGATAGACACCTGACCGGATGCCAGGTTGATCAGCGCACCGGGAATAAAGAACGGCGACACACGGCGCGGACCTTTGTCGCGGATCAGGTTTGCCGTTTCAGCAATAGAGCCCAAACCGCCGATACCGGAACCGATCAGAACGCCTGTACGCAGGCGGTCTTCTTCATCCTCTGGCAGCCAATTGGCATCTTGGCAGGCCATGTCGGCGGCCGCGATCGAATACAGAATGAAGTCTTCGATCTTGCGTTGCTCTTTTGGCGGCAACCAATCGTCGGGGTTAAACGTCCCGTCGGTTCCATCGCCGCGCGGAACTTCGCAGGCATAGGTCGTGGTGACACCGCTCTCTACGGCATCAAACTGGGTGATCGGGCCTGCGCCGGATTCCCCATCCAACAGCCGTGACCAAGATTCCTCGACCCCGCTGGCCAAAGGAGTGACCAATCCCAGACCGGTTACAACGACTCTGCGCATGAAATGCCTCTTGCCTGCTTCCTATTTGAGAACCGCTCATACCCCGGCCCGGGGTCCGGGGGCAAGAGCAACGGCACATTCCATCCCGGCGCCATTTCGCCGGGCCGTCCGTCCGTGCGGGTTGTGCCGAAACAATTTGCCCCGACCCTTTCGCAGATTTGAAAGAGCCGGGGCAATATCTTGTGGGATAAACTTACTGGAACTCAGCGACCGGCTCGTGAGCCTGTTCGGCCACATCAAGCGCATTCGCTAAGTCAACCGTCTTGCGGAACAATGCCCGTCCAACCAACGCGCCCGAGATGTTGTGCACATAGGCCAGGCGCGAGATGTCATCTGATGTCCGAACGACACCGCTGGCGATTACCGGTGTGCGCGAAAGTTGTGCCAGACCCGAGATCAGACCCAGCTGCGCGTCGACGTCTTCGATGTCGCTGTCGATATCGGTCACCAGAATTGCCGCAAAGGGCGTACCTTCGAACGCCTCAATAAATGCTTCCGGCGTAAACGCACTCTGGCTGCGCCAGCCTTCGGTCATGACCTGTCCTTGCCAGACATCCACAGCCAGAACGATTTGGTCCGGGTAAAGCTTGGCCAGCTCCTTGACCAGATTCGGGTCCCAGGCCGCCAGTGTGCCAATCACGATCCGTCCCGCGCCTTTGTCGATCCAATACTCGACCTGTTCTCGCGTCCGCATACCGCCGGCCAGTTGCACTGACATCTCAGACGTGCGGATGATTTCCTCTACCAATTCGGCGTTGGTGTCGCGGCCTTCGATTGCATCGAAATCCGTTAGGTGCATCCAAGTGGCACCAGCCGCAGACCAGCTGCGTGCCGTGTCCGCCGGATTCACATGCCAGATCATCGCGTCGTCCAGACGGCCCTTGTCCAGTGTGACACACCGGCCGTTCTGCAATTCCATCGTGGGGTAAATCCTCATGAGCTTGCTCCTCCGCTCAATCGCTCTGCAAATCCAGAGTACCATACACGCGGAACATCAGCCCGTTTTTACCAGGATCGGCAAACCAAGTTCGGTTTGCGGCATTCAGGAAGTCTCAAATTGTCAGTGGCGTGGCGGCGGACCATTTCGGCGCAGTAGCGTAACGTCGCTGCCATTGTACGCGCATTCACGCATCGGGGCATACCCCAGCTTGTTCGCCAGCTTTTTCGAGGCAGAATTCCCAGAATTCACCATTGCAACCAATGGCCCAGGCATGATCCGGTCAAACCAATCATGCGCGGCCTGCGCGGCCTCTAACCCCAAGCCCTGCCCTTGTGACTCGGGGACCAAAATCCAGCCTGCCTCGGGGAAACTGTCAAAATCTTCGCCGATCGAGCGGTTACCGTAGAAGAACCCCGCCTGCCCGATCATCTGCCGATTCGACTGCTGAACCACGGCCCACTGCCCGAAACCGGCCATTTGCCAGTGCCCGGCATTTCGAAGGAATGAATCCCACGCCTCTCCGCGCGACCGCGGCTTGCCGCCGATATGTCGCACGATGCATGGGTTGCGCCAAATCTCGGCGAACCGGTTGAAATCCTCTGGCCGCATGCCGCTCAGCGTCAAACGGGCCGTATTGATCATCGGGGTGGATCTTATCATGCCCTTCCCGCTCTGAATTATGTGCCTCGGGTAAAAGGTTGCGAACGAATACGGCACCTTGCAAGCCAGAATTGGGCACGGCACAAAAAAAACGGCGCCTCCGTTGCCCGGAAGCGCCGCTTTTTAATAATGTCGAAGCTCTTAGGAGGCTTCAGAGATGAATTTGACGGCGTCGCCAAATGTCTGGATGGTCTCGGCTGCGTCATCGGGGATTTCGATGCCGAACTCTTCTTCGAAGGCCATAACCAGCTCAACAGTGTCCAGGCTGTCTGCGCCAAGATCGTCGATGAAGGACGCGTTTTCGGTCACTTTGTCTTCTTCAACACCCAGGTGCTCAACAACGATCTTTTTAACGCGATCTGCGACGTCGCTCATGTCTATTCCTCATTCCGTTTTCAGGGCCTAGTGCCCGGTTCTGCCCTTGCCCGCTCAGGCTGGCTTTGATTTGCCCGGTGCGGGCGGTTGGGTCCCGGATGACCGGGAAAGTAGAAGGCCGACCATTTGGTCGACCCCAGCATTTATGCGCCGCCTATAGCATAGACAACGCGCGAGGCAAACGCTTTCGCACCTGCCCCTGTCCGCGGTCACAACATGGCCATACCGCCGTTAACATGCAAGGTGGTTCCGGTAACATATCCGGCTTCGGGGCTGGCAAGATACAGAACAGCCGCCGCAATTTCCGATGCATCCCCCATGCGACCGGCCGGAACCTGCCCCAAAATACCCGTTTTCTGATCGTCGGTCAGCTTGTCGGTCATGGCCGTGGTGATAAAGCCCGGAGCAACCGCATTAGCCGTGATCCCGCGACTGGCAACCTCATAAGCCAGCGATTTGGTCATGCCGACCATACCGGCCTTGGACGCCGCATAGTTTGCCTGACCGGGGTTCCCGGTGGCACCGACGACGGACGAGATGTTGATGATCCGCCCCCAGCGCGCCTTCATCATGCCCCTAAGCACGCCTTTGCACAGCTTGGCGGTCGAGGTCATGTTCACGTCGATCACGCTCTGCCATTCGTCATCCGACATGCGCATGAACAGGTTGTCTCGGGTAATCCCGGCATTGTTGACCAAAATATCAACCGACCCCATCGCCTCGGCAGCTTGCTTCGGCAGCGCGGAAACAGCTTCGCCGTCGCTCAGGTTACATGGCAGGACATGCGCCCGCTCACCCAGTTCGGCGGCCAATGCCTCGAGCGGTTCCACGCGCGTGCCGGACAATGCAACCGTGGCCCCCGCACCGTGCAGGACGCGCGCAATCTCGCCGCCAATCCCACCGGACGCACCGGTGATCAACGCATTCTTACCTGTCAAATCAAACATTCGATCTTCCCTTTGCAGCGCAACTTGCGTCGCACGTTGTTCTTATGATTCGCTTTTAACCACATTCTGCACGTCGTCCGGCGTGCCAACAGCCTTACCGGCAATCGCGCGGTCGATCTTGCGGATCATGCCCGACAACGCCTTGCCTGCGCCGATCTCCCATGTCTCGGTCACGCCTTGCGCCGCCATATACAGCACGCTTTCGCGCCAGCGCACGGAACCTGTGACCTGCTCGACCAGCAACTGACGGATCAGGTCCGGATCGCCAACAGCCTCAGCGCGCACGTTCGCAATCAGCGGAACCGCTGGGGCCTTGATTTCAACTGCGGCCAGCGCCTCGGTCATCACATCCGCGGCGGGTTGCATCAACGCACAATGGAACGGGGCGCTCACGGGCAACATCACAGCGCGCTTGGCACCTTTTGCCTTGGCAATCTCGGCAGCACGTTCCACGGCCGCTTTCGCACCCGAAACAACCACCTGTGTAGGGTCGTTGTCGTTCGCGGCCTGACAGACCTCGCCCTGTGCAGCCTCTTCTGCGACGGCACGCACCGCCTCAAGGTCCAGCCCCAGAATTGCGGCCATTGCGCCTTCACCAACGGGAACGGCGCTTTGCATCGCCTGACCACGTGTCCGCAACAGACGCGCCGTATCCGCAATCGACAGCGCACCAGCTGCCGCAAGCGCTGAGTATTCCCCCAGCGAATGCCCAGCTACAAATGCAGCGTCTGTGACGGCAACACCTTCGGCCTCCAACGCGCGCATCGCGGCTATCGAGGTCGCCATCAGCGCCGGCTGTGCGTTCTGCGTCAGCGTCAGGTCTGCTATATCACCTTCCCAGATCAGGGTGCTCAGCTTTTCACCAAGCGCTTCATCGACCTCGTCGAAAACAGCTTGTGCTGCTGGATAGGCCTCGGCCAGTGCTTTGCCCATACCGATGGTTTGGGCGCCCTGCCCCGGAAAAACGAACGCGCGTGTCATTGCAACCTCTTGGATGACGTTAGGTTGCGATGGGGTGTAAACCGAGTGAACGAGCGGCACAAGCTCTGCATCCTGACACGCATTCTGTGCGTCAGAGGCTATTGTGTCGGCCCGCGCTGCATTTAGGGTGGCCATAGCAAACAGATCGGAGTCGTGAACCCATGCACCTTGCCAACACCACCCAAAGCTATGGAGGCGTTTCGAAAACCTTCCACTGGCTGACGGCCTTGCTCATTCTGACGGCGCTTCCGATTGGGTGGTTTGCAAACCAACTGGCACACGCAATCGAAGACCCGACCATTCCAACGACACCGGAAGACCTGCAACAGGCGGCGCAGCTGTTTTCACTGCACAAGACTATCGGTGTAACGGTCTTTTTCGTGGCCCTTGCCCGTATCTTGTGGGCGATCAGCCAACCCAAGCCAGGATTGCTCAATGCTGAAAACAAGCCCGAGGCATTTGCTGCGGAAACCGTCCACTGGCTGTTGTATGGCTCGCTGGTTCTGGTTCCTCTGACAGGCTGGATTCACCATGCGGCCACCGAAGGGTTTGCGCCGATCCTCTGGCCGTTCGGGCAGAACCTGCCTTTTGTGCCGAAATCCCCCGCATTGGCCGAAGCAAGCGGCGGGTTACACTTCGTCCTGATGCTTGTGCTGGTGGGTGCGCTGGTTTTGCATATCGTTGGCGCGCTCAAGCACCATGTAATCGACAAAGACAGCACATTGCGCCGCATGCTGCCCGGACAGGTGGAATTGCCGGAACCACCAACGCAATGGCACTCACCTGCCCCCGTCGTAGCAGCAGTCGTGATCTGGGCTGTTGCTCTTAGCATCGGGTGGTTCGACGGAGCCTACTCGGCACATCCGACCGGTGATAATGCATCTGCCGAACTGGAGGCCGTCCAATCCGACTGGCAGGTGCAGGAAGGCACTTTGGCAATCACGATCACCCAGTTGGGCAGCCCCGTCAGCGGCGCGTTTTCCGATTGGACTGCGGCAATCACTTTTGACGAACCGGCGGAACCCGGACCAGCGGGATCTGCCGATGTGACAATCGCCATCGGCTCATTGACCATCGGCACCGTAACACAGCAAGCCCTTGCTGCGGATTTCTTTGACAGCGCTCAGTTTTCAACCGCGAGTTTTAAAGCGGATCTGTTCAAAACAGATTTGGCCTATGAGGCGCGCGGCACATTGACCATCCGGGACAAAACCATGGACGTTACCCTTCCGTTCGAGCTGGACTTGCAAGATGGGACCGCGAAGATGCAGGGTGAGTTGGAGTTGAACCGATTGGACTATGATGTCGGGACGTCACAACCGACCGAAGACTCGCTGGCTTTTGCAGTCAAAGTCACCGTCGAACTGACGGCCATTCAGGCTGAATAAAGATAGTCGAACAGAAAAAAACCGCCGAGACCTGACGGGTCCCGGCGGTTTCTTTTTGCACGTAAGGCAGGCTTACTCGGCCTTTTGCGCCTCTACCGAAATACGAACCTCAACCTCATCGCTAACAAACGGTGCGAACTGTCCCAGATCGAACTCGCTGCGGACCAGTGTGGTGGTGGCATCAAATCCGGCCCAGGGCTTGCCCGCCATCGGATGCTCGCCAACCTGGTTCAGATTCGCGTCCAGAACGACCGACTTGGTCACGCCATTCATGGTCAGATCGCCGGTGATGTTCGCGGTGTTTTCACCGGTGACTTCGATACCGGTCGAGGTGAACGAAATCAGGTCACCCTCGGCGACGCCAAAAAAGTCTTCGGTCATGAAGTGATCTTCGCGCGGCTTCCAGCCGGTGATCATTTCGACCACTGGCATCGACACGCTCACGCTGGAATCTGCCGGGTTTTCCTGATCGAACATGATCTCGCCCTCAAAGCCCGAGAACATGCCAGTCGTGGTGGAAAAACCAAGGTGGTTATAGTTGAAGACAACCTGGCTGTGGCTGGGGTCCAAAACGTATTTCTCGGCGCTTGCAAACGCCGAGGTCGCCGATACGGCCAGTGCAGCAGCAAGAAGGGTGGATTTCATGACTATCTCCAAAAATGTTGTGAGTGCAAACCAGTTGGAATGCTCAACAACAAAAATGTGCCGCCCTTGGGCGGCACACAAGACTTATTCTCTAACAATTTCTGTTCCTAAATGAACAGAAGTGAAAATCAGGCGAAGATCGTTACACTTCCGCTCAATTGGCCCTTCAGCGCTCGGCCAACATCCGCCGATTGTAGCGGCAATTTCATCAGCAGGCTACCGTCCACGTCATAGAGTTCGACCTGATCATCATCGAACCGGGCACCACCCAGGGTGTCATAGCTGCGGCGCAGTACTGTCTGAGGACGCCCGTTTTCATTCTTTTGCAGCACGCGTACTTCGCGGCGGATCGGATCAAAATAGGCATCGGGGCGCGCATCGAGCACCTGAATGGTCAGCAGGCTGACACCGATCAGTAGGAACGTCAGCGACGCAGCCAGCTTGATCGGCCAAACCTCGGTTGCCATCACCGCACCCGACATCAGCCACATGGAAAACGCCACAATGATCAAAAACGCCCCGGCGACGCGTGCCAGAATAGTGCGTGCCCTCCAATTCGGCGCAAATGCGATAAGAATTGGAACCGATTGATCATAAGTCGTGCTATTCGCAGACTTCTCGATGGTATTCGTGTTCATCGCGGTCATTTCTCTGTACCCTAGTTCACGTTGCCGTCTTTGGTTCGGTCTGTCCGGTTAGTTCCCGGTATGTAAAACAACTTTGAGCCGAAAAGAGTCAGGAATTGGGCAGCGCAATGGAAATAGCGCGACTTCACCAAGGCATGTGTGACGGCCCTTGCCCCCCGACGCGAATGGTGTATATGGGGCCATCCTTCGCAAGAGTTATGAATCGCGCAGCCTCTCGTGGCAGGGTCGCGAAGGACGAACCGGCCCCGCCTTTGAAATGCGCCTTGATATAAACAGGAGTGCACATGCCACTGTATGAGCATGTAATGATCGCGCGTCAGGACCTGTCCAACGCGCAGGCAGAAAGCCTCGTCGAACATTTCGGCACCGTTCTGGCTGACAACGGCGGCAACGTCGTCGAAAGCGAGTACTGGGGCGTCAAGACGATGGCCTACAAGATCAACAAGAACCGCAAGGGTCACTATTCCTTCCTGAAGACAGACGCCCCCGCTGGCGCCGTTCAGGAAATGGAGCGCCTGATGCGCCTGCATGACGATGTTATGCGCGTTCTGACCATCAAGGTCGACGAGCACAACGAGGGCCCTTCGGTCCAGATGCAGAAGCGCGACGAGCGCGAAGGCCGCCGCGAGCGCCGCTGATCAACGCCTGACGAAAGGACATATACCATGGCCGCAAAACCATTTTTCCGCCGCCGCAAGGTCTGCCCGTTCTCGGGCGATAACGCGCCGAAGATCGATTACAAAGACACCCGTCTGCTGCAACGCTACATCTCTGAGCGTGGCAAGATCGTTCCCTCGCGCATCACCGCCGTTTCGGCGAAAAAGCAGCGTGAACTGGCCCGTGCTATCAAGCGCGCCCGCTTCCTCGCCCTGCTGCCCTACGCTGTGAAGTAAGGAGAGACTGAAATGCAAGTTATCCTGCTGGAACGCGTTGCGAAACTGGGTCAGATGGGCGACGTCGTTGACGTCAAGCCTGGCTACGCCCGCAACTTTCTGCTGCCCCAAGGCAAAGCGCTGAGCGCATCGAACGCCAACATCGCGTCGTTCGAAGCCCAGAAAGCGCAGCTTGAGGCGCGCAACCTGGAAACCAAGAAAGAAGCTGAAGCTCTGGCTGAAAAGCTGGACGGTCAGCAGTTCATCGTGATCCGCTCGGCATCGGATGCTGGTGCTCTGTACGGTTCGGTCACCCCGCGTGACGCCGCAGATGCCGCAACCGAGGCTGGCTTCACCGTCGACAAAAAGCAGATCGCTCTGATCGCACCGATCAAAGAGCTGGGCCTGCACTCGCTGGCGGTCAAGCTGCACCCCGAAGTCGAAGTCAAGATCCAGATGAACGTTGCCCGCTCGCAAGAAGAAGCCGAACTGCAGGCTTCGGGCAAGTCGATCCAGGAACTGGCTGCCGAAGAAGAGGCCGCCGCAGAATTCGAAATCGCCGAACTGTTTGACGATATCGGATCCGCAGCTTCTGACGATGACGATCTGGTTGCCGAAGAGGCCCCGGCTGAGGAAGACGAAGCCAAAGCCTGATCTGGCTACTTTTGAAAGATTGATTGGCCGCGCTGAAAGGCGCGGCCTTTTTTGTGTTCGACCCTCAGGCCGTGACAACGAGCGACGTCCGGCCCGACCATGAATCTGGATGGAAATTGTGCTATCCTATGGTCACGCGGCCCCTGCCGCCCCAGCCGTATTTTTTTGAAGTTCATTTTATTAGCAAATTGCGTGATCGCGCATCTGGGCGGACCGCGATCCGGCAGGAGAAACCACCATGGCATCCTTGTGCGACTACATCGTTGTGAACGACGGCTCATTCTCTTTAAACCCAGGAGAAAGCCAAACCTTCAGCGACCCAATCCCTTCCAACCTGATCATCGGAACCAACCGCGCGAAACCGATCCTCGCCTTCAAAGCCTGGGCAACGCCGTCCGAAGGGGCCTTTCAGATCGAGATAAACGATACCTTTATCTACGGCCCATCCATGTCGGGCGGCGACATTCGTGGATTATGGGAGACCTTCCCCGGAACTGTTCTGAACCCGGGGATCAATAACACCGTTCAGTTTCGCGCGACAGAGAACAAGATCTGGTTTGCGGATATCATTTTGTGGTTCCAGGTCGATATGTGACAACCCGTCTTTTCGAGCTGATCAATAAGGAACACTCTGGCACCGGATTGTGACGCAGCGAGACCCGGCATAAATCAGCACGCGGGCTGGCTGTCTGCTTGCGGTTGCGTTCGGCAGGACTATCATGCCCCAAACCCCATCCGGAGACTACACATGCCCCACTACACGCGACGCGCTCTACTTGTTGCATTACTCGGCGCACCTGCCCTGGCTGCCTGCGGTGGCCTGGATGGCAAGCAGAGCTCTCGCAATGCCCCTTTTGATCCGCCGCTATACCCCAACGAAACCCCTGAATTGCGCGCCTCAATCAACAAGTGGGCTGACCATTATGAATTGCCACGCGAGCTGTTGCACAAGCTCGCCATAAGGGAAAGCACGCACCGGCCATGGGCGGTCAACAGCCCCTATTACGGGTTGCTGCAGATCCTACCCGCGACAGCGCGATCCATGGGGTACAAAGGCAACGCACAGGGTTTGTTGGATGCAGACACCAATCTGGAGTTCGCCGGAAAATACCTGCGTGGGGCGTGGCTCTTGTCAGATGGCGACCAGAAGCGGGCTATCTTCCTTTATGCCAAAGGTTACTACCCCGAGGCGAAGGCCGCCGGGATGCTGGTTGAAACTGGCCTAAGGTCAGAGTGACGTTGGGTAAGGATATAACTTGTCATTAGCGTAAAGGTTGCAATAATGACTTATGCAATCGCTAAGGTATTCTGTTGCCATAACCACGCATTATGCTTAAGCGATATGTATAATTAGCTTGCGTCAGGCACCACAGTTGACGCAACGTATTCGGTGAAATGGACAGACTTGGCATTTCTTTGGGGAAAGATTTGCCGCCGCAAAGGTTGGACAGGTGAAACTTATAGACTTGGCCGCGATCGACCACGAGGAAAAGTCGGCAGCCGACATAATTAATGCTGTCTGCGATGAATTGGGATTCGATTACGCATCTTACGCCACTTTTAACCCTGTAAAGGGTGATGTTCAGGGATATGCCAACTACCCGGACGAATGGAAGATTCACTATGGCAGCCAAGGTTTCCACCATTTCGATCCGACCTTGTATCAATCTGCGCTCAGCATCGCTCCGGTGGACTGGGGCAGATTTAATCACGACGAAAAGTTCCATTCGGTTTTTCGGGATGCGCATGATTTTGGCATTACTTCCCGTGGCTTAACCGTTCCGGTACGTGGCCCGTACGGGGAATGTGGCCTGCTGAATGTGACCCGAAATTGCTCGGATTCCGAGTGGGCAAAGCTGAAGAAACATGTGATGGGGGACCTGCAGATGGCCGCAGTTACAGCGCATGATACCGTGATGCAGTCTGGCCTGTTGGCCAAAGCGCTCTATTTACCAGCTCTTTCGACGCGAGAGAAAGAGATCCTGCAGTGGGTTGCGGATGGAAAATCACAGCAGGACATCGGTGATATCCTGTCAATTTCACACCGAACCGTCGAAGTTCACATGCGGTCTGGCCGCGAAAAAATGGGCGCGTTGACAACACCGCAAGCCATTGGAAGAGCTATTGGATTGGGCCTAATTGCCCCAGGATAATCAAAAAAAATTAAAAAATACGGGAAACCCCCAATAGTCTTAGCTCAAATCTAAGTTAACGTCATCCTTACGGTAACCAGACTGTAGGGGGATGGAAATGATCATCGTAATTGATGGTATCAACCAAAATAAGTTTAAGCATGTCTTGGACGAGATGTACAAACTGCGCGCGCGCGTTTTCGGCGACCGCCTTGGTTGGGATGTAAACATTGTCGATGGGCGCGAACGCGACCATTTTGACGACCTTCATCCAGCACATGTAGTCAGCATCAACGACGAGGGGGACGTCGTTGGGTGCATGCGACTACTGCAAACGACCGGGCCACACATGCTGTCCGACGTTTTTCATTCAATTCTGGACGGCGAACCGCCGATCCGCAGCGCGCAGGTCTGGGAAGCAACCCGGTTTTGCGTCGATACCAAAAAGCTTGGGCGAGGACGCGGAGAAAACTCCGTTTCTTACGTCACCAGCGAGGTAATGATCGGCTCGTTCGAATATGCCAAGATGGCCGGTGTTCTGGACTCTATCGCCGTGATCGACCCGGTGATGAACCGCGTCCTGCAACGATCCGGCAATGCGCCTTACGATTATCTTGGAACTGCCAAGCCGATGGGTAAGGTTGTCGCCATGGCTGCGTTGATGGATTGCTCGGACGAACGGATCGCTGGAATTCGGGATTACGCCGACATTGAACACGATGTCTTCCTGACCGACGAACAGGCTCTGGAACTGGTCGAACGGGCAAAGGCCAAGCCAAGTGCCGCGAATTATGACCACCAGCCTCTGACGCAGTTGGAAAAATACTTTGTCGAACAGATGAGTTCGGCAACATCGAAAGCCGAAGTTGATTCAGTGCTGAAACTGATCGAAGCGCTTTCGGACCGCTTCACGCCGGAGCAGAAGACCGCTCTGCTAAGAACCCCCCGTGCTTTTGCTCATGAGGCCTGACCCCCTCACCTCATAGGTTAAAGCCACCCAAGCGGAGCCGTCTTTTTCCAGACGGCTCCGTATTTTTTTGTGCCCATGGGGATGGGCGGACGAGGATTACTCCTCGTCCAGTGCCTCGACGGCTTTCTGCAGATCGTCTTTGCTGACTTCTTTGTCCGCGACCTGAGCCAGTTCAAAGACATAGTCGATGACTTTGTCTTCGAAGATCGGCGCGCGCAGCTGTTGCTGCATCTGAGCGTTCTGCTGCACGAATTCAAAGAACTGACGTTCCTGACCAGGGTACTGACGTGCCTGGTTCATGATCGCTTGGGTCATCTCGGAGTCGGTGACCTCAACCTCGGCCTTCTGACCCAGTTCAGCCAACAGTAGGCCCAGACGCACGCGGCGTTCGGCCAGCTTGTTGTGCTCGTCTGTGGGCTCGATCTCGGCGTGGTCGTGACCTTCCACTTCCGGATTTTCCTCGTGCCACAGCTGATGTGCGATCTGCTTGGCTTCGGCTTCAACCAGCGACGGAGGCAGGTCGAACGAGACCTTCTCGTCCAGCGCGTCCAGCAGGCCACGCTTCATAACCGCGCGGGATGCACCGGAATATTCCGCTTCCAGACGCTCGGCGATTTGACCTTTCAGTGCGGCCAGATCTTCTGCGCCGAACTTGGTCGCCAGCTCGTCGTTTACTTCTGCAGCAACGGGTTCCTTCACCTCTTTGATGGTGCAGGTGAATACGGCGTCTTTACCGGCCAGATGCTCTGCGCCGTATTCCTCGGGGAAGGAAACGTTGACGTCTTTGACTTCTTCGGCCTTCACGCCAACCAGCTGCTCTTCGAAGCCGGGGATGAAGCTGTTGGAACCCAGAACCAGCGGATAGTCTTCAGCCGAACCGCCTTCGAACTCTTCGCCGTCAACTTTGCCGACGAAGTCGATCACAACCTGATCGCCGTCTTTGGCTTTGGAACCCTTGCGGCGCGCTTTGAAATCCTGAGCGGTTTCGGCCAGATTGTTCAGGGCTTCTTCGATGGCTGCGTCGTCTGCTTTGACGACCAGCTTCTCCAGCTCGACAGATTTCAGATCAACTTCGGGGATCGCGGGCAGCGCCTCATAGGACATTGCGACCTCGACGTCGTCGCCTTCTTTCCAGTCTTCGTTGGTCATTTTGACCTCAGGCTGAAGCGCAGGGCGCTCGCCGCTGTCTTCAAAATGCTGGTTCATCGCACCATCGATGCTTTCCTGCATCGCTTCGCCCAACAGGCGCTGACCGAACTGCTTTTTCAGCAATGCCATCGGCACTTTGCCTTTGCGGAAACCCTTCATTTCGACTTCCGGCTGCGCTTCGACCAGTTTCTCGTTAACTTTGTCGTCCAGCTCGGCTGCGGATACGATGATATTGTAGCCGCGTTTCAGACCTTCGTTCAGCGTCTCGGTAACCTGCATTATGGTAGTCCCCATAGGATTCGGGGCGCGCAAAACGGCGCGCCGGGCAAATTTGACGCCTTCTATTTGCCCAGCCGCTTACGTGCAAGAGGCAATGGCCAGATCAGCCTTGTTTTGCCGCCGATTTGAACAAAAAAAACGCCCCAGCCAGACTGGGGCGCCGTTAGTTTACGGGGAAACGTCGTCAGAACTTCCAGAGCGCACCCAGTACCCAGGCTTCGTTCTTGTCAAAGTCGACCGTGTCGTCGAAATCGTGGTTACGGTATTTCAGGTAGGCGTCTGTGTTGATCGCGTCGATCCGCTGGACAACGGCAATACCCCAGGACTTGGTGCTGGACCCCTGATTTTCAAAATCAGAACCGTCGAAATAGTCGATACCAACGCCGGTTTTACCCCAGGACACCCAATCCCCTTCATAAGCAAGTTTAGTGTACCAATAGTCCGGGTCGCTGGCGCCGGTAGAGGTATCGTCCCGCGTGCCGAGGGCTGCAGTAAAGCTGAACCCGCTGGGCAACAGGACCGACGCGGACCCGATGGTATCCTTGCGCTCGCCGGGTTGGCCGTCGAAATCCCTTACTGCGTAGGCAAGGCTCGCTGCGAACTCGACACCGTTGGTGAAAGTGTTCCGGTACTTGACCGCAAGATCGTAATAATCGTCGTCGTCGCTGCTGGACAGGATGTTCTGACCATAAGCAATCGCCGCTGAGAAGCCATTGAAATCGGGCGTGTCATACCGGACCCTGCCCCGACGCGCGCCATCAAAGTTGCTGGCCGAGTCGCCAACGGTGATGCCACTCAGGATACCATCTGCTCCCCGGTAGAAAAAAGCGCCGTTTTCATCGTTCGTGAAAGAATACAAAGCCGTCCCGACGTAGGACAAATCAGTCTCGGCAGCTCCGTCCGAGGCCATACTGCCCTGACCGGCAGAGAACTTGCCGTATCCACCCTTGAGTGAGAAATCGACGTGGCGGATATCTTCCCGGCTCCAACCGTTGGTGTTGGTACCATCCTGGTTGGCTGTCCCGGTACTTGGCAGACCCAGACCGGTTTCAAACCGGAACATGAACTCATTGCTGCCATAGGGTTGCATGACGCGCAAACCTACGCGGCTGTTGGACAGGTCATTGTCCAACAACCGGGTCTCGGTCTCCTGGCCGTCATCGACCGATACGATCACCGGATCGAGCTGACCGTACAGCACCACATAACCGCCGCTGTTGTTTTCGTACTTTAGTTCAGCAGAAGCAGGGATCGCCGTGGTCATCGCCAGAACAGCGGCAACCGAGGGGAGTTTCAAATTCACTGTCATTTTATTCACCTTGAACGTTTCGTTTGTGGCAACCGCCAAAAGAAAAACCGATGTGACGGGCCACTCCGCAAGGAACCGAGTTAGTCGCGTTTAGAGTTTCTGCCTTACGGCTCAAATCGGCAGAAAGTAAATTTTAATCATATCAAAGATTTGGCCACCAAGATTTCGTTGGTAGGAAAATCCACGTACAAGTCTGCCACTCTGTCCGAAGTCTTTCAAAAGGAATGACATGCACTGATGCGTATACGTGCGGCCATTTCTTGCCGAGCGCTGAAAAAAGCAGCTAATTTCCGCCCATGCGTCATTTAGCCAAACTTTGAAAAACCGCAGGTAATTGCTCGGGTAAGTCCTCGGCAATCAGCCCGGGGCCAAATTGGCGCGCGCATTCAACATGCAGCCAGGCTGCCGTTTCCGCTGCCTGCATTGGGGCGAACCCTCGCGCCAGCAACCCGGTGATAAACCCGGCGAGCACATCGCCAGAGCCAGCCGTCGCCAACCACGGTGCCGAACGCTCATAATGGGCCGAATTGATCGCACAGCGCCCATCCGGTGCGGCAATCACCGTGTCCGGCCCCTTGAACAGAACCACACACCCTGCCCGCGTGGCCGCCTCACGCGTTGCGTCGACCTTGGAATAGGCCGGGCCTCTGGTGGGAACCGCCTTGAGCTTTTCAGATATGTCAGGGAACAGCCGTGCGAACTCTCCACCATGCGGTGTGAGAACGCATTTATCGTGCAATTGGTCAAACAGAGCCGCAGGGTCGTCCGCAAACGCGGTCAAAGCGTCCGCATCCAAAACTGTCGCCCGATTTGCAGCCAGAGCAACCGGAACCAACGCCTGCGCACGCTCCAATCCCAGACCGGGGCCAAGACAAAGCGCATTCAACCGCTCGTCGTTGAGAACATCGGACAACCCCTCACCACCCTCAACCCGTTGCAACATGATGGCCGTGACCTGCGCCGCAACTTCCATCTGCGCGGCCGGCGGGACACCCAACGTTACCAACCCGGCCCCAATCCGCAAAGCACCGCGCGCTGCCAATCGCGCCGCGCCAGTCTTTCCGGAGTCACCAGAAATAATCAGGGCGTGACCATGAGAGTACTTGTGCATCGCTTTGTTCGTTCGGAGATTGGAAGGGTACTTTTCTGACACTTGCCAGCGGGAATTCCCGGTCTCGTATTGAATGGAAGAGTTCCGTCGAAAAGACGGAACAAAATCGGCAATTCCAATTTCCTTGACCTTCAACGTTTCCGCCTGATCCGCCAAAAGGCCAATTTTTTGGCCAAGCCGCTTGCGTTCGAACGTTACAATGAGACCGACGACCTCGGGTCCATCGTAGAACTGTGTTTCCTCGTCCAGAAACTTCCCGCTATCGGAACAATATCCAGAGGGAACATCGATAGCCACATCAATGCCAACCTTGAACATCTCACGGCAAAACGCCTTGGCGTCTCCAGAAAGCGGTCGCGACAACCCTGTTCCGAACACGGCGTCAATAACAAGGTCAAAGTCGGCTTTCAGCAATTCGCCCGCTACTGGATTACTGCCTTCGATATCTCCAATTTTGCTCCACCGTTCACAGTTCGCCTTCGCATCCGGCGGCAACTTTTCCGGATCGCCAAACAGAAAAACCTCGATCTCCCAACCCCACTCTTTCAACAGCCGCGCAACGACGAACCCATCACCGCCATTGTTGCCGGGACCGCACAAAACCACGGCAGTGCCAGACGTTCTTGACAGTTCAGGCCACTCCTCGAAAATCGCCTCGACGACCCCGCGACCGGCTCGCTCCATCATTTCCAGCCCGGTCACCTGACCTGACTCAATCGCCGCTGTTTCAATTGCTCGCATCTGCGCCGCTGTCAGCAATTCCGTCATCTCAAATCCCTTGGCGATTCAATTTCGCTTATTTTTTGTGCAAGTCGATCAAAATTTGACCCATCGCCTAGTTTCTCAACACCTTGTATGGGCCGATATCGCAATCACATTGCCGCCCGATTTTAGACGTGGTCAGTGCCTGACTGACAAGAGTTAATAGGAGCCCGGGATGAAGAAGATCGAAGCGATCATCAAGCCGTTCAAACTCGATGAGGTTAAAGAGGCGCTGCAGGACGTCGGCGTCCAGGGTCTCAGCGTGATCGAGGTTAAGGGCTTTGGCCGTCAAAAGGGCCACACCGAACTGTATCGCGGCGCGGAGTACGTCGTCGATTTCCTGCCCAAGGTGAAGGTCGAGGTTGTGCTGGACGACGATCAGGTCGACGCAGCCATCGACGCCATCGTCGCGGCCGCAAAGACCGACAAGATCGGCGACGGCAAAATCTTTGTCTCGCCTGTTGAACAAGCCATTCGCATTCGGACCGGGGAAACCGGCCCGGAAGCACTGTAACAAACTCAAAGCAGAGGAATATTAAGTTATGAGCAAGGACGCAGTTCTTCAGCTGATCAAAGACGAGGACGCCGAGTACGTCGACGTTCGCTTCACTGATCCCCGCGGCAAGCTTCAGCACGTCACGCTGATGGCCGACCAGGTTGACGAAGACTTCCTGGAAGAAGGCTTCATGTTCGACGGTTCGTCCATCGCGGGCTGGAAGTCGATCGAAGCATCGGACATGAAACTGATGGTCGATACCGACAGCGCCTATGTCGATCCGTTCTACGCGGAAAAAACCATCTGTGTGCACTGCTCGGTTGTCGAACCCGACACCGGTGAAGCTTATGAACGTGACCCGCGCGGCACAGCCCAGAAAGCCGAAGCTTACCTGAAAGCGTCCGGTATCGGCGACGTTGCTTACATGGGGCCCGAGGCCGAATTCTTCCTGTTCGATGATGTCCGTTTTTCGAACAGTATCAACAAAGTATCATACGAAGTTGATGCAACCGATGCGTCGTGGAACACCGACACCGAGTACGAGATGGGCAACATGGGCCATCGTCCGGGCGTCAAGGGCGGCTACTTCCCGGTCAACCCCATCGACGAAGCGCAGGACCTGCGCTCGGAAATGCTGTCGACCATGAAGCGTCTGGGTATGAAGGTCGACAAGCACCACCACGAGGTTGCCTCGTGCCAGCACGAGCTGGGCTTGATCTTCGACAGCCTGACCAAACAGGCGGACGAGCTGCAGAAGTACAAATACATCATCCACAACGTCGCGCACGCATACGGCAAGTCGGCCACGTTCATGCCGAAGCCGATCGCAGGTGACAACGGCACTGGTATGCACGTGAACATGTCGATCTGGAAAGACGGCAAGCCACTGTTCGCAGGCGACAAATACGCCGATCTGTCGGATGAGGCACTCTACTTCATCGGCGGCATCCTGAAGCACGCCAAAACGCTGAACGCCTTCACCAACCCGGCAACCAACAGCTACAAGCGTCTGATCCCGGGCTTTGAGGCCCCAGTTCTGCGCGCCTATTCGGCCCGTAACCGTTCGGGTTGCGTCCGTATTCCGTGGACCGAAAGCCCGAAAGCCAAGCGCGTTGAGGCTCGTTTCCCCGATCCAGCGGCGAACCCCTACCTGGCATTTGCCGCTCTGCTGATGGCTGGTCTGGACGGCATCAAGAACAAGATCGATCCGGGCGAAGCCATGGACAAGAACCTGTACGATCTGCCTGCCGAAGAACTGGCCGACATCCCGACCGTCTGCGGCAGCTTGCGCGAAGCTCTGGAAGCTCTGGCATCGGATCACGACTTCCTGCTGCAGGGTGACGTGTTCACCAAGGACCAGATCGACGGCTACATCGCACTGAAGATGGAAGAAGTCGAAACCTACGAGCACACCCCGCACCCGGTTGAATACGGCATGTACTACAGCTGCTGATCCCGTTCAGGGTTAGAATACTCAAGGGCGTCCATTTGGGCGCCCTTGTTTCGTTTGGTACGATCTCTCACACTCGGCCCACCCGGTTAGGAGAGATCGCATGTCATCAGACGCCCCCTTTTCTCAATTCACAGATTTCGTGACTTCGAGCGATGAACTGGAGCGAATAACCGGCGCGCCCCTGCCCCAGATCATCGCCAAAGAGCTGTCCGGGCTGGATCAGATGTGTCGCGACTTTATTGCCAAGTCCACATTCTGCCTGATCGCATCAGCCAATCCAGGTGGTCATCTGGACATCTCGCCCCGAGGTGATCCAGAAGGGTTCGTAAATGTGTTATCCGACACCCTGATCGCAATCCCTGACCGACCCGGCAACAAGCGCGTGGATACGTTCCACAATATTTTGCTGGACCCACGCGTCAGCCTGATATTCTTCGTGCCGGGCAAGATGGAAACTCTGCGCCTTCGTGGCACTGCCCGTCTATGCAAAGATCGCGACTTGCTGGATAGCATGGCGATAAACAACCGCTCGCCGAAACTGGCCTTGGTCATCCATGTCGAGACAGTGTTCGCACACTGCCCCAAATGTGTGATCCGCGCGAACCTGTGGCGGCCGGAGGAATGGCCGGATTCGTCTGAGTTACCGAACATGAACGCGATGATGGTCAAACACGCCAAGATAGACAAAACGCCTGAAGAGTGGTTTGAAAGCTTGAAAGGTACCGGAGAGTTGGACCTGTACTAACCTCTTTTCGGATTAGCGAATGCCACGTACCCTATCCATAACATTTCACTTGCCTGGATTTCACTGATGCTGCGATTTGCCCTTATACTTGCCCTGTCCCTTCCCACAGTTGCAGCCGCCGCTCCTTGCGGAAACACCAGTAACGGCTTCGAAGCATGGAAAAAGGACTTTGCGAAACAGGCCAAGCGTGCTGGCGTCAAAAAGAAGGGGCTGCAGGCGCTGGCACAAACGCAGTACGCCACGCGCACGATCGCTGCGGACCGCAATCAGAAAAGCTTTAAATATTCCTTGGACAAGTTCATGCGCGTACGCGGGGCAGACACCATCGTGGCGCAGGGGCGCAAACGTAAAGCACGCAACCCGCAATTCTATGCAGCACTCGAACGCCAATACGGCGTACCGGCCGGGGTACTGATCGCCATTCACGGCATGGAAACCGGGTTCGGAAACTTCATGGGGGACAGTCAGGTTGTTTCCGCAATCACAACACTGGCCTATGACTGCCGCAGGTCCGAATTTTTCATTCCTCACGCAATCGGAGCGCTGAAGCTGGTCGATCAAGGCAGCATTACGACAGCGACAAAAGGGGCAAAACATGGCGAACTTGGGCACACCCAGTTCCTGCCGGGCAATGCCATGCAATACGGGGTTGATGCCACCGGCGACGGTCAGGTCGACTTTTACAATATGACGGATGCATTGGCCTCAACCGCCAATTTTCTGCGTAAGAAGGGCTGGAAACCTGGTCGGGGCTATCAACAGGGTCAGCCAAACTTTGCTGTCATTCAACAGTGGAATGCCGCCTCGGTTTACCAACAATCCATTGCAATAATGGCTGCCCGAATCGACGGTTGAAGCAGGCTCGGGATTCCGGCAGTTACACCCGATTTCGGCCACATTGTCGCCACAGACGTCAAAAAGCCCTTAAAATGCCTAGGTTTCCATAGCGTAATCAATCCCCGCGATTTCTCATTTTTTTCCATTTTTGCCCAAATCTGCCCCAGATCGCTTGCTAGATTGTTTCCAAACACAGGATGCGACAAAGGACAGCGCAGTGACTCCGAAGCACAGCTATCACGGTGGTCTGCAATTCAACGGTAAGACCGAAAACGCGGTCGAGCGGTTCAGCGACATCGTTGCCAAGACCCTTGCGGACTATGGTCACCTGGTCGAGCGTAAGTCTCTGCAGAACGACACCGAAGCAAGCATTGTGTCCAGCCAGTATTTGGTGCGC
This sequence comes from Ruegeria sp. CDSB029, assembly GCF_059611125.1. Taxonomy (NCBI): domain Bacteria; kingdom Pseudomonadati; phylum Pseudomonadota; class Alphaproteobacteria; order Rhodobacterales; family Roseobacteraceae; genus Ruegeria; species Ruegeria sp. CDSB029. The sequence continues at coordinate 260,222 of NZ_JBXWOX010000003.1, read as the reverse complement.
CTGACGCTGGATACCAAGGTCGCCGAAACCGAAGACCGGTTCGATCGCCTCAACCGCGCTGCAGGTCTGAAGACAATCCAGAGACCTATTGTCACCCTGCCGAATAACCGGCTGACGATCACAGTGACTCCAGTTTCCCCCCTATTGGATGACAGCGAAGTTACCGAGCTGATGCTGGTCGTAATCCTTTACAGAATGGTTGACGTCTGCGCGACCCAGCGGGTCGAATGGCTGTCGCCCAACACCGTTTTGACTATCGAACAATTCATGAGCGCATTTGACACGCTGGCCCCAAGCAGGCCGCGTGACAGAAAGCAGATTTTCGAGGCAGTGACAGGCCCGTTTGCCGGACTGAATGTTACTGACGCAGAAGACCTGGATGAGCCAGAAAAAAAGGCGCTGACCCCAGTAGCCCGGCCAATCCAGCTGTCAGATGAGCAGTTGCTCAGCATCGCTTTTCGGACAGAACCTATCGAGCAGCCTACCGATCGGGACAACACGCCCCCCCTCGTCCACGAGCAACCCAGCGATATCCTCCGACTGACCAGTTGGGGATTGACGGGTGCCGTGGCAAGCGTGTCCGTCCCGATTGCGGCCTCTTTGGCCGCTGTGAACCTGATAAGGGGCGAAGACTTCCGCCTGAACACTCAGGTGCTGGTATATTCGGTCGCGATCTCCGCTCTCAGCACAAGCGGGGCACTTGCGGGCGCTGCCAGCGCGCTGGGCATGTAGCCTGGTATGAAATGACCCTCCTTGGAGGCCCCGCCATCAGGCGGGGTTTTCCATTTTTGACACCTGCTCTGCCGCCAGAACATATGTATGGATTGAGAAAACCACGGCCTGTGTCTCAGGCAGTCGCAACAGCGTCTGCCGCTCACTTCGCAGGAACCGCGCGTGTCCTGGTTTCTGCGGGGCCCGCCGGTCGTTTGCGCTGCGGGGTTGATGCAGCTCGGCGTCCTCATACCACAGCGCATTGAACCGCCACAGAGGGCGCCCCGGTTGTATCCCGTCAAACAAACGCTGAACCCGCCGGGCGATGTCGGCGTTGTAGCTGTCAACAGGCAGATGGATGTCGATCAGGGGCCGCATGAATTTTTCGGATAAACGCCAACTGGCAGGAAAACACAGGATGGCTCCAGTGAGCACGTGTTCATCCCCCTGCTTTTGCAGGATGCAGAAATCTTCCTGCGCCAATCGGCACAGCGTATCCAATGGCTGATCCTGATCGATCGAAACACCTGTCCCGTCCGGGCGAGCGACGTGATCTGTGCACTCGGGATAGACTTGGTTCAGGACAAGATCCAACAACTCCTGCGCAGCGGGTTTAGCACCTGCATCCATCGCCAGAACATCCGAACGATGACTGACCAAAAGGTCCTCGCGTCTTTGCATCTGGGCGGCGAACGCATCATCGTGGTGCAACCAGCTGTCCATGCTTGCTGGCTGAATGCCTGGCAATGGGCGTTTGTCCAACGGGTCATACGGAATTGAAGTCTGAAGAATGGTCGTCATGAATTTGACGTATCATCAGAATTTCCGCTTGTCGGTCAAAAAGCGACGAACGCACGGTCGCAAACCTTCAAGACGTCCGGAGATTGATTCTTCACGCTCAAAGAACAGGCAGGGAGACCCACCATGAACCGACACTACCGCGACACTCGCAAGATCGACCCGACCAAAGGTGCGACCCTTGGTGATGGCACCCCGAATGAAAACGACCGGATCGAGATCGGCCCGACGCAGCTTGCGTTTTCAGAATGGGAAAAGGCTGGCCTTGCCCTGCCCGATCTGGCCCGGATGCGCGAACACCGGTGGAAACGGATGACGCAGGCCATTGTCGATCGCGGCTATGGCGGGCTGTTGATGTTCGACCCGCTGAACATCCGTTATGCCACCGACAGCACCAACATGCAGTTGTGGAACACGCATAACCCTTTCCGCGCCGTCTTGCTGTGCGCCGACGGCTACATGGTGATTTGGGACTATAAGAACTCTCCGTTCCTTTCCATGTTCAACCCGCTGGTGCGCGAGCAACGATCCGGAGCTGATCTGTTCTACTTTGACCGCGGTGACAAAGTCGACGTGGCCGCGGACGTGTTCTCAAACGAGGTGCGCGTTCTGATCGAAGAACATGGTGGCGGCAACAAGCGCCTCGGCGTGGACAAGATCATGCTGCACGGCCTGCGTGCACTTGAGGCTCAAGGCTTCGAAATCATGGAAGGCGAAGAGGCTACTGAAAAGACCCGCGCCATTAAAGGTCCGGACGAAATCCTTGCCATGCGCTGCGCCAATCACGCCTGCGAAACCGCTGTGGCGGAAATGGAGAAATTCGCGCGCGCCAATGTGGGAGACGGCAAAACCTCGGAAGACGACATTTGGGCAGTTCTGCACGGCGAAAACATCCGGCGCGGCGGCGAATGGATCGAAACCCGCCTGCTGGCCTCGGGCCAGCGAACAAACCCGTGGTTTCAGGAATGCGGCCCCCGGATCACGCAACAGAACGAGATCATCGCTTTTGACACCGACCTCATCGGTTCATATGGCATCTGTATTGATATCTCGCGCACATGGTGGATCGGCGACGAAAAACCCCGGCCCGACATGGTCTATGCCATGCAGCACGCGCATGAGCATATCATGACCAATATGGAGATGCTGAAGCCCGGCGTGATGATCCCCGAACTGACGGCCAATGCGCATAAGCTGGACGACAAGTTCCAGGCGCAGAAATACGGCTGCCTGATGCACGGCGTCGGCTTGTGCGATGAGTGGCCTCTGGTTGCTTATCCGGACAAGGCAGTGGCGGGCTCTTACGACTACGCGCTCGAACCCGGCATGGTCCTGTGTGTTGAGGCTGCCGTTGGAGAGGTTGGCGGAGATTTCTCTATCAAGCTGGAGGATCAGGTTCTAATCACCGAGGACGGGTATGAGAACCTGACCACTTATCCCTTTGATCCGCAGCTCATGGGGCTGAGCTGACGTTTCAGTTCGACCAATGTGACCGTCTGACATTTCCGTGCCAGTCTTCGGACACGGGATCAAAAACCTGGGCCTCAGTGGATGTCACCGGCGGCAGAGTTTGACCAAGCGCAAATCCGATCACGCCGGTCAGGGCAATCACGGCCAGTATATCCGGGCGTAGAACCACGCCCCTTTGATCCATTGCAGTATGTGCCATTTGAACCTCCTGGGCTGCACGTGTGCGATGGTCGTAAGATGGGGGTGTGATATGAATTAGTAAAACAAATACTTTTTGCATTATACTTCACGAAATTTGATGCTTTAGGTTCACAGCAAAGACAAAGGAATGCGCGCAATCCGTTCGCTTCACTCACCTTCCCGTGACGCTTCTTACAATGGGGTTGAGCGGCCAGACGGAAGCACACACTATTAGTCATCCCGACGAACAAGGAACTGCCATGCCCACCGAACGCATTACCTTTGCCGGTCACGACGGCAACCAATTGGCCGCGCGCCTGGATTTGCCGGACGGACCGGTTCTGGCCACGGCGCTATTTGCGCATTGTTTCACCTGTTCCAAAGACATCCCTGCCGCGCGCAGGATCGCGGCCCGACTGGCGGCAATGGGCATCGCCGTGCTGCGATTTGATTTCACCGGGCTGGGTCATTCCGGTGGGGAATTTGCCAACACAACCTTTACCTCCAATGTCGAAGACCTGATCGCCGCCTCACATTATCTGGCGGGCCGCAACATGGCTCCGGCATTGCTCATCGGCCATTCGCTGGGTGGTGCGGCTGTGTTGCGCGCCCGCGCTGGAATTCCCAGCGTCAAGGCCGTGGTCACTTTGGGTGCACCCGCAGATCCGGGCCATGTAGCGCATCACTTCGAAGATGCGCTGCCGGAGATCAAGCAGGCTGGATCGGCGGACGTGATGTTGGGCGGGCGTCCCTTCCGCATTGGCAAAGCTTTTGTGGATGATATTTCCGAAGCAGCCCTGATGCCCGCTATCGCAGATCTGAAGGCCGCTTTGCTGATCTTGCACGCCCCTCGGGACGAGACCGTAAGCATCGACAATGCCAGCACAATCTTTCTGGCCGCCAAACACCCCAAGAGCTTTGTGACCCTCGACGATGCCGATCACCTGATTACCCGCGCATCCGATGCAGAATACGCGGCGGACGTGATCACCGCGTGGGTGACGCGATACGTCAAGCTCTGCCCGCCTGCCCCGCCACCGGGGGCGCCCGAAGGTGTCGTTCGAGTGACCGAAGCTGATCCGGAAGGGTTCCTGCAGGACATTCAGTCCGGCCCACGCCACCACGCCGTCGCGGACGAGCCCGCCTCATACGGCGGCACCGACCGAGGCATGTCTCCCTATGGATTCGTGTCGTCTGGTCTTGGGGCTTGCACATCGATGACCATCCGCATGTATGCGCGGCGCAAGCGGTGGCCGCTGAAAACCGTTTTAGTCGATGTGTGCCACAACAAGGTCCACGCACAAGATGCCGGGCTGGCCAACGAAGGAAAAGTCGATCAGTTCCGCCGCAAGATCCGCCTTGAAGGTCCGCTGACGGCCGAGCAACGCGCGCGACTGCTGGAAATCGCGGACAAATGCCCGGTCCACAGAACCTTGGAAGGGTCAGCCCAGATCACGACGGAATTACTGGACTGACCCGCTAGCTCAGCGCCGCCCTGCGGGGCGGTGAATGGGTGGCCGAGCCGCCGGAGGCCGTGCGACTGGTGGTCTTGGACGGTTCGGTGGTCGGGACACCGGCGGTCTGTTCGGTGGCTTGGCGATTGGCGGAACAGGACGCGCAGGTGGACGTCCATCCGGCGGTCTGGGTCGATCCGGTCGGTCGATGTCTATATCTACATCCACGTCGTGATAGTAGTCGTTCCACAACATCGAGTCGTAGAAGGGGTCATACCCGTATCCCACGCCAACGGTGACGCCATCACAGGCCGAAAGCGTCAGTGTGGCAGCACCCAATCCAAGGGCAAGGGTTGCACGTTTGATCAATTTGCGTGTCATGTGCGCCTCCTCACTGAAGGGACCGGAACGACGCGAACACGGCGTTCAGGTCGTTCACATAAGCTGGATCGGCGCCGTCGCGCAGGATCGCCACGGCAATGGCTACGCGCCCCCTCGGCAAGTCGATCACTGAAACCGTAAAGTTAACACCACGTCCTTCGCGATTGCCGGTCCCGCGAATAACCCGTGCGGGCAATCCGCCGATACGCGTCGTGGTGGTTTCGGATACGGTCGGATCCTTGACCAGAAACCTGTCTATGTCTTCAAGATACCGCAGACCGCCCTCGATCGAGGCCACGCCGGCAGGCGACACAAAGCCCATCCAGACATTATCGTCCGTGACTGGCCGCATCCCCATGACCCGAGCCACGGCACGTGCATCGCCCAGCTCGGTATCTTCAATTTCGCGCGGGCCACCGGTGCGCAGCGCCCAGAAGTCGGGCACGGAAAAGCCGAATAGCGCGCGTCCATTGTCCGTATAGGTAACCGGAGTGTCGGCGGATGCCGTCCCGCCGCTCAGCATAAGCGAAGCACAAACCGCGAGTGCCGAAGCTAATTGAATACGCATATCTCAATAACCTAATGATTTCATTGAATGCAGATTGACCTGCAGTGGCCCCTTTTGTCCAGCATTCCAATGTGCGGGCACAAAAAACCGCGCCGGGATATCTCCGGGCGCGGCTTCGTCAGATTTGGATTGGTTGGAAATTACGAACGAGCGTCGCCCACCAGTTTCCACAGGCCAGGGATCAGCAGTGCAGCCAGCACCAGCTTGATCGCGTCGCCCACCAAGAAGGGTGTCAGACCCCACTGCAGGATCGGCTGGTCCCATCCGTACAGCTGACCCAGCCACAACAGACCGGGCACGTAGATCGCGACATTTGCCAGAACCAGAGCCAACGCCATCTTGCCGAACGAACGGTCCCAGCCTCGCGCGGCCAGTGCGCCCAGCAGAACGGTTGCCAGAAGGTAACCGACCAGATAACCGCCGGTACCGCCTATCATGTAAGTCAGACCGAATTTCTCAGCCGAGGAACCTGCGAACACATCAAAGCCCAGCGCGCCGATCAGCAGGTAGCCCAGCATGGTGGCCAGACCCAGACGCGTGCCATAGGCGGTGCCAATGGTCAGCACGGCAAAGGTGCCCATCGTGATCGGGACGGGCCACATCGGGACCTTGATCTTTGCGGCAATTGCAAGCGCCAGAATACCCAGAGCGACCAGCACAACCTGTTTGACGCGCAGCGCGGTGCCTTCGCGCGGGCCAATCGCATTGGCCAGTACATTCGCATTCATTCTTATGTCTCCACCTATTTTCAACTGCAGAAATGCCCGCTCAGAGCTTTGACTGCAACATGATTACGCTATCTTAACCGATATTCGGTGCTCATTTCATAAGATTTTCTAGGTCCCGAGACGATCCAGCGCACTGACCAGACCGGCCAGGCCGAAAAATCGTAGACAGCATCGTAGCTGTCGGGCGGGCAATCGTGGTGGTCAGACGCATGTGCCTGCCCCAAGGCCAGCCGGTGAAAATAGCGGCCGTCGTCAAAATGTATGGCAATCGTCGCACCCGCTGCTTGCCACAGGTACCTGCGCGTGCCTTTCATCTCGGCTTGCCCCGGCACACGCAGCGTGACCTCTTCGTCGTATGTCAAGCCGTCCTCGGTCGGGCTCAGGACCGTGTGACCATCGGCCTGCACCACCTGCCCCGCCTGCGTATCCAGAATGGTCCGGGTCAGGCTCCAATGGCCTTCGAAATCCGACAGATTGCGCGGCAGGCTCATTCGACGAGTGTCCCGTCGGTCGTGGCACCGCTATCATCCACGAACCGGATCACATCCCCGCTTTGCTGGACATCATAGCAAGCCCAAAAATCCGAAGGCGGCCAGACCGAGCAATAACGATCCTCGCTCACTGCCCACCGCCCGGCGCTGGGTCCGCCCGAAAAATACTGTGTCAGCATCGTATCCTCGAAGGTCTGCCAGATACCATCCCCGTAATCGAGCTTCTGTCCGGTCAATACCGACAGAATTTCATCCCCCGTCAGCGTTCTGAACTCCTCTGCCACCAGAAAACCGGGCCAAAGGGCCAAAATCAGGGCAAACCGTCTCATATTCGCACTCGCGCCTTGTTCCTTTGTCTGCGCGGGTTTAAACCCCGCCGCAACGCCTCCTGCCAAATCACAATAAGGTGCCGCTGCCAATGATTCCACGCTATTCCCGCCCCGATATGGTCGCCATCTGGTCGCCCGAATCCAAGTTTCGCATCTGGTACGAGATCGAGGCCCATGCCTGTGACGCCATGGCGAACTTGGGTGTGATCCCGCGCGAGAATGCCGAGGCCGTCTGGAAAGCCAAAGACGTGGAATTCGACGTGGCTCGCATCGACGAAATCGAAGCGGTTACCAAGCACGACGTCATCGCCTTCCTGACCCATTTGTCCGAACATGTCGGCAGTGAAGAGGCGCGTTTTGTCCATCAGGGCATGACCAGCTCGGACGTACTCGACACATGTTTCAACGTGCAACTGACCCGCGCCGCCGACCTGCTGATCGCAGATCTAGAAGGTCTGCTGGCTGCCCTAAAACGCCGCGCGATTGAACACAAGGATACCGTCCGTATCGGTCGCAGCCACGGCATCCACGCAGAGCCAACCACCATGGGCCTGACTTTCGCGCGTTTTTACGCCGAGATGGACCGCAACCTGTCCCGCATGCGCGACGCCCGCGCTGAAATTGCCACTGGCGCGATCAGCGGCGCGGTCGGTACCTTCGCCAATGTCGACCCGCGTGTGGAAGAGCATGTCTGCGACCAGTTGGGTCTGGTGCCTGAGCCGATTAGCACTCAGGTCATCCCGCGCGACCGTCATGCTGCATTCTTTGCCACGCTGGGGGTTATCGCCAGCAGCATCGAGAACGTCGCCATCGAAATCCGCCACATGCAGCGCACCGAGGTGCTGGAGGGGGCCGAGTTCTTCTCGATGGGTCAGAAAGGCTCCTCGGCCATGCCACACAAGAAAAACCCGGTTCTGACCGAGAACCTGACCGGGTTGGCCCGCATGGTACGCGCGGCAGTGATCCCGGCGATGGAAAACGTGGCGCTCTGGCACGAGCGCGATATCTCGCATTCCTCGGTTGAACGCATGATCGGGCCGGATGCCACGATCACACTGGATTTTGCACTGGCGCGACTGACAGGCGTGATCGACAAGATGTTGATCTTCCCCGAGAACATGATCGAAAACATGAATAAGTTCCCCGGTCTTGTGATGAGCCAGCGGGTTCTGCTGGCGCTGACACAAGCAGGTGTCAGCCGCGAAGATGCCTATGCCATGGTTCAGCGCAACGCGCTGAAAGTCTGGGAACACCGCACCGATTTCAAAGAAGAACTGCTGGCAGACGCGGACGTCACCGCCGCGCTGAGCCCTGAAGAAATCGAAGAGAAATTCGATCTCGGCTATCATACCAAACACGTTGATACGATCTTCGCCCGTGTGTTCGGCGAATAAACCGCGATTGATCAAATGCTTCGCAGGGCCCGGTTCGCGTGACGTGATCCGGGCCCTGCTCTTTTGCCAGACAGGCCAAAACAGGCTATGATGCCCGCGTATGTCCGGACAGGAGAAACACGATGATCCGCACTTTGATTTGCGCTTTGGCTCTTAGTTGTTCAGCTTCCGTTGCTTTGGCCTGCAGTGGCCATTCCAAGCAAACCCAGTCCTGCGCGCCGGGCACGTATTGGGATGCAGAAACCCATACCTGCACCAAAATTGTGAATAGCTGAGAAAAAATCTTCCTATTCGTGAATAAACGCGAGCCTTCGGTTGTTAGCTTTTGAGAAGAACGCACTATGCTTTCTGTAAGTAGCCCATACAACGGAGTAGGAATATGCGCCTAGTACTCGCTTCAGCCATCGCCCTTCAGGCCTTCGCATTCGCGCCGGTCGCGATTGCCGCTGGTGGCGGTGACAGCAGCCCGCCAAAGCCGACCAACACGACCAAGAAGTGTTTCTTCGGTCGCGTCTATGACAAAGACGCCGGACGGTGCGTGAAGCCGGACAAGACCAACTTTACTGAAGACGAACTTTACGACGCTGTGCGCGAACTGGCCTATGACGGACAGTTCGAAAATGCACAGGACATCCTGCGCATCATGGATCAGGATGATGATCGCGTGTTGACCTACTGGGGTTTCACCTACCGCAAAATGGGTGAGCTTGATCTGGCGAATGCCTTCTATTCGAACGCCATAGAGGCAAATCCCGACAACATACTGGCGCGCAGCTATATGGGTCAGGGCTTTGTCACCGAGGGCAAAACCGATCTTGCCATCGCACAGTGGCGCGAGATCAAGGCGCGCGGCGGTGAAGGCACCTGGGCCGAGGCATCCCTGCGCGAGGCGATCCGCACCGGGCTGACTTACAACTACTAAACTTCAGCCTTTCTTTACCCGACTCTCCGTAATCTGCCTGTGGAACAGAAACTTGGCACCACAGGCAGATGCAGGACACAAACTCTTTGGTTCAACTGGCACCGGGGACATCAAAACCCGCAGCCGACGCCCAGAACGACGCGCCCCGCGTCGTCCCCAAGGCGCTGAGCAACCGACAAAAAGCCGCCGTCGTTGTGCGCCTTTTGTTGAATGAGGGTGCGGATATCCCCCTGGAAGAACTTCCCGACGATTTGCAGGAAAAGCTGACGCACCAGCTGGGTCAGATGGGCCTTGTGGATCGCATCACGCTGGCATCCGTCGCACATGAATTTGCCGAAGCGCTGGACAGTGTCGGCCTGTCTTTTCCACATGGGTTGGCCGGTGCTTTGGATGCTGTCAGCGACAAGATTACGCCAGCAACAGCGGCCAGGTTGCGGAAAGAAGCCGGGGTGCGCCAGGTCGGGGATCCGTGGCAACGGCTGCGCGAAATCCCGACAGAAGATTTGGCCGCCATCGCTCTGGCCGAAAGCACTGAAATTGCGGCGGTCATGTTGTCCAAGCTTGAAACTGCGAATGCCGCGCAACTTCTGGGTCACCTGCCCGGCCCGGTCGCGCGGCGCATCACCTATGCCGTGTCCAAAACAGCCAACATCACGCCCGAGGCGGTTGAACGGATTGGCTGGTCGTTGGCGGCGCAACTTGATCGACGCCCCGCCACGGCCTTTTCGGATGGCCCCGGAGCGCGGGTCGGTGCGATTCTGAACCAATCAGCCGCAGCGACGCGCGACGGGCTTTTGACGGCCCTGGATGAAGAAGACACCGACTTTGCAGCTTTGGTGCGCCAATCAATATTCACCTTCGCCCATATCCCGGCCCGCATCCTGCCCCGGGACGTGCCTGCGATTCTGCGTGGCGTGGAACAGGCAGACCTTGTTACCGCCCTGGCCGGAGCCCAGGGCGAAGATGACAAATCAGCGGTCGAGTTTCTGCTGTCCAACATGTCCACGCGTATGGCGGATAACCTGCGCGAAGAAATCACCGAACGCGGCAAGGTGAAACTGTCCGAAGCCGAAGACGCGATGACCCTAGTCGTTGTTGCAATTCGAACACTGGTGGATGAAGGCGCACTAGCGTTGATCGAAGAGTGACCGGCAAGTCCGATCCGGCAAGTCAAAGCATGGCTTTGGTTTGCAACGCTTGTGGTTGCGGTTTCCGCCTTGTATGTCTTGCCCGGCAAATCGCAACAGCCGGTGAGACCTATTCATGCCCGTCGAAAAGTCGGAACTAAGCCGCACAGAGCTTAGAAAATACTACATCACTGGATTGTTCATGAAGGGCGTCATCGGGACCTTGCGGTTGCTGCCCTATGAAGCTCGCCTGGCCACCATGGGCGTAATCGCACGTGGACTTTCACCGTTGATCGGCTTTACCAAACGCGTGCGCAGCAACTTGAAATTGACCCGCCCTGACCTGTCAGAGGCCGAGGTCAACAGAATTTGCAGTGCCGTTCCGGACAATGCCGGTCGCGCGATTATGGAGCATTTTTCGCCCGAAGGGTTCACCGAACGCCAGCGCACGGCAAAGGTAAGCGGTTCGGGTGTTGCCGCATTTGACACTGCCGTCGCCGAAGGGCGACCGATCATGATGATCACCGCGCATTTTGGTCACTATCTTGCAGCACGCATCGCCCTGCAGGAACGCAGCGGTCAACCGATTGGGTGCCTCTATCGCCGCATGGCGAACCCTTATTTCAACGACATGTATGTCGAGGCGTTCCATAAGACCGGCTCGCCGATGTTCGAACAGGGCCGCCGCGGAATGGTCGAGATGGTGCGTTCGCTCAAGAAAAATGAGATCATCGCGATCGTATCCGATCTGCACGCACATGGCGGTGAAGAGCTGACATTCTTTGGTAAGCCCGCCGTGACCTCAGTCCTGAATGCAGAACTGGCAATGAAATACAACGCCGTCCTGATCCCGTGTTACGCGGTGCGGCAACCAAACGGCGTGGATTTCGAAATCGTGCTGCACGAACCGGTGCCGCACACAGACCCCAGAACCATGACCCAGTTCACCAATGACGATCTTGAGGCTATGGTAAGACAGCATATGGGTCAGTGGTTCTGGATCCACCGGCGCTGGAAAGCCTGGAACGGTTTGGGCGTTCAGCCCGAGGATATGCCCTGATTACTTGACCCGCGCTGCTGCCACAATCGGGCCGTGCCCTGCCCTTTGCACCAGCACAACTGCCGGAAAATCTGTGTCGACGATTACCGAAAACGCCTGAGGCGCGACACCGTCCCATTGACCTGCCATATGCCAGGCCTCGACAACATTGGCATAGTCCAGATCGTGGCCAGCCAGCTCTCCGCGTCGGATCGAGGCATGGCGCATAGGTGAATACTGAATGACCCGGATGTCATAGGTTTCTCCGGCCGGCAGTTCGACCGGCGTCACATCCACCGATACGTCTTCGCCCGAGCGCACGGCCGTCACGGATGCTTGCGGGGCGGCCTTGAGATGCGCATTGATCAGGCGATCCAGTTCCCGGGATTGCACCCCGACCACATCCTGCTGGCCATTCACCACCATCTGAGGCGTATAGATCATCGACCGCCCACCTTCTCGCGCATAAGTGCGCTGGCGCAGAGTGTGATCCGGGTCTGCATATTCATCCTTCCAGCCGATGTAGTCCCAGTAATCCACATGTAGTGCCAGGCCGATCACATCGTCGCGTTTGGCCAAATCATGCATGATCCGGTCGGCAGGCGGACAGGACGAACAGCCCTGAGATGTGAACAACTCAACCACAACCGGGTCGCCCTCGGCCAGGGCTGCTGTGGAGAGAAACAAGGAAACTAGCGCTGTTTCGCGGATGGATCTGAACATTACGGGTCTCGGGCCTTTGGCTGGATGTACCGACCGGTTTAAACGCAAGCCCGTTCAACCTCCAATCAACGTTTCTTGAGACATGCGACCATCGTTACCCTTAAATTTTGTGTGCAATGGTATACATAACTCAACAAGCTCATCACCTTGGTCCTTGAACCAAAGGCTTTGGTGATGCAGATAACTATTAGCGAATCCCGGGATCTAAGTCATTTCAGAGGGAGGCCACAGATGCCCATCAAAGTCGGACAAGATACCGCCAAAACACGCCGCAACCTTAGCGTGAATGGCAAATCCATTTCATATTACTCGATCCCTGCCGCGCAAGAGGCTGGTCTGGGTGATTTTTCCAAGCTTCCCGCCGCGCTGAAAGTGGTTCTGGAAAACATGCTGCGGTTCGAGGACGATGGCTTTTCCGTCGCGGTCGACGATATCAAAGCCTTTGGCGAATGGGCACGTAATGGCGGCAAGAACCCGCGCGAGATTGCGTATCGCCCTGCCCGCGTGTTGATGCAGGACTTTACCGGCGTTCCGGCTGTTGTTGACCTAGCCGCAATGCGCGATGGCATCAAAGGGCTGGGCGGCGATGCGCAGAAGATCAATCCACTGAACCCTGTTGATCTGGTCATCGACCACTCGGTCATGATTGATGAATTCGGCAACCCGCGCGCGTTCCAGATGAATGTGGACCGTGAATATGAGCGCAACATGGAGCGTTACCAGTTCCTTAAATGGGGGCAATCGGCATTTAACAACTTCCGCGTTGTTCCCCCCGGAACCGGTATCTGCCATCAGGTGAACCTTGAATATCTGGCCCAGACCGTCTGGACCGACACCGACCAGAACGGCGACGAAGTCGCCTACCCCGACACGCTAGTTGGTACCGACAGCCACACCACGATGGTCAACGGCATGGCCGTTCTGGGCTGGGGTGTCGGCGGGATTGAGGCCGAGGCCGCGATGCTGGGCCAGCCGATCTCGATGCTGATCCCTGAGGTTGTAGGTTTTGAGCTGACCGGCGCGATGCTCGAAGGCACCACTGGCACTGACCTTGTTCTGAAAGTCGTCGAGATGCTGCGCGCGAAGGGCGTGGTGGGCAAATTCGTCGAGTTCTACGGGAGCGGTCTGGATCGTCTGCCGCTGGCTGACCGCGCAACGATTGCCAACATGGCCCCCGAGTATGGCGCGACCTGCGGTTTCTTCCCAATTGACGGCGAGACCCTGCGCTATATGCGTAACACCGGCCGGGATGAGAATCGTCTGGCACTTGTCGAAGCTTATGCCAAGGAAAACGGCCTTTGGCGTGATGAGAACTACGCGCCCATCTACACCGACACTCTGACGCTGGACATGGGCACGATCGTTCCCGCAATCTCGGGGCCAAAACGTCCACAGGACTATGTTGCGCTGACCGACGCCAAAGCTGCCTTTACCAAGGAAATGGCCGAAACCTTCAAGCGCCCGATGGGCAAGCAGGTCGTGGTCAAGGGCGAAAACTACGGCATGGAATCGGGCAAGGTTGTGATCGCCTCGATCACCTCCTGTACCAACACTTCGAACCCTTATGTGATGATCGGTGCCGGCCTAGTCGCAAAAAAGGCGCATGAGCTAGGCTTGAACCGTCAGCCGTGGGTCAAAACATCGCTGGCCCCCGGTTCGCAGGTTGTGTCTGAATACCTTGAGGCGGCTGGCCTGCAGCAGCATCTGGATGCCATCGGGTTCAACCTGGTTGGTTATGGCTGCACCACCTGCATCGGCAACTCTGGCCCGATCCAGCGGGAAATCAGTGAAGCAATTGCCGAGGGCGATTTGGTCGCCACATCCGTTCTGTCTGGCAACCGCAACTTTGAAGGCCGGATTTCGCCGGACGTGAGGGCCAACTATCTGGCCTCGCCGCCACTGGTCGTGGTCTACGCACTGGCTGGCACCATGGATATCGACCTGACATCCGAGCCGATCGGCCAGGACAAGGACGGCAATGACGTCTTCATGAAGGACATCTGGCCAACCCAAAGCGAAATTGCCGAGCTGGTGCAAGAAACTGTCACCCGCGAAGCGTTCCAGTCGAAATATGCGGACGTCTTCAAAGGCGATGAGAAATGGCAGAGCGTTGAGGTTCCGCAACAGGAAACCTATGACTGGCCGCCGACTTCGACCTATATCCAGAACCCTCCCTATTTTCAGGGGATGGGTGCCGAGCCGGGCACGATCACAAATATCGAAGGGGCCAAGGTATTGGCGGTTCTTGGGGACATGGTCACGACCGACCACATCTCACCCGCAGGGTCTTTTGCAAGCACCTCGCCTGCCGGTCAGTACCTGATCGAACGTCAGGTGCAACCGCGTGAGTTCAATTCCTACGGTTCCCGCCGCGGCAACCATGAGGTCATGATGCGTGGTACCTTCGCCAACATCCGCATTAAGAATGAAATGCTGGACGGCGTCGAAGGTGGCTATACCAAAGGTCCTGACGGCGAGCAGGCTTCGATCTACGACGCTTCGATGGCCTACCAGGAACTAGGCCTTCCGCTAGTCGTCTTTGGTGGCGAGCAATACGGCGCCGGTTCATCCCGGGACTGGGCTGCCAAAGGCACGGCCCTGCTGGGCGTCAAAGCCGTGATCGCCGAAAGCTTTGAGCGTATCCACCGGTCCAACCTGGTTGGCATGGGCGTGATCCCGTTCGAGTTCACCGGCGGCGACACCCGCAAGACACTGGGCCTGACTGGCGATGAAACAGTATCGATCCACGGCTTGGATTCGGTCGAGCCGCTGCAAGAGGTGCCCTGCACCATCATTTTCGGCGACGGAACCGAGAAAACAATCACGCTGAAATGCCGGATCGATACAGCGCCCGAGATCGAATACATCGAAAACGGCGGCGTGCTGCAATATGTGCTGCGGAACCTTGCCAAGGAAGCTTAAAGCAACAAAGCCCCGGCCAATGCGCCGGGGCTTTTTCTTGAGTGCCAGCGCCACCAGCACCAATAAGAAATAGAGCGCGTGCCGCAGGCACGCTCCGCTTGGCAACGGTTCAGATCACTGGCCGGCTTTTTCCAAGGCAGGGCGGATCGTGCTTTCAATCACGCGCTGCGTGATCGGACCGGCAAAGCGCAGAATGATCGTGCCCTCTCCGTCGATTACATAAGTTTCCGGAACACCGTAGAGACCCCAGTCCAGCGCCATGCGTCCTTGCTCATCCCGTCCGATGGCCTCGTAAGGGTCGCCCAGTTCGGTCAGAAAACCTTCGGCATTGGCCAACTGATCCTTGTAGTTGATGCCATAGACCGGGATGCCCTCTTCGGACAGCGCCTCAAGATTGGGATGCTCAGCCCGACAGGGTGCGCACCAGCTGGCCCAATAGTTGACCAGCTTGACCTCACCATCACGCAAAGTGGCATCGTCGAACAACGTTTTGCCCGGAAACTCTGTCAGAACGACAGGTGGCGCGGGCTGCCCTTCGCGTGCAGATGGCAAAGCATCAGGGTCGTCGCGGAACATTCCAATGCCTGCCAGAACGGCAAAAGCGCCGAAGATCAACGGCGGCGCAATCATCAGGGGTGAGATTTTAGCCATTGCGCGACATCCTGTGTTCGACCTTTTCCATTTCCGCCCGGACTTTGCGCCCGCGCATTACGCTGAGAACGACCAGTGCAATCAGCAACCCCAGCGAGGCAGCATAGGACCACAGGACCGCGTCGGCATATTTTCCAAGATCTGGGATCATCCGTTTAGCCTTTCTCGCGCCAGCAGCGCCTTGATCCGTCGCGCCCGGATTTCTGTTCCTGTGCGATACAGAACCAACGCAATGAACAGCAGCACAAATCCGATGATGCACAGCAGCAGCGGGTAGAAATAGATGTTGCTGACCTTTTCTTCGGTATCCGCGCCGGTGACGGCTGCGGCGCGCATCACGGATGCCCCCTGATGCAGGCCTTGGTTCCAGAAGTTCACCGCATAGCGGCTGAGCAAGGCAAAAACCGAACCCACCAGACACAGGACCGAGGTCAGATCGGCGGCTGTGTCGGCATCTTCGATCGCTTCCCAAAGCGCCACGTAGCCCAGATAGAACAGGAACAGGATCAGGAACGCGGTCAGGCGAGGATCCCAGGCCCACCACGTGCCCCACATCGGTTGCCCCCAGATCGCGCCGGTTGCCAAGGCGACCA
Source organism: Ruegeria sp. CDSB029 (assembly GCF_059611125.1). Taxonomy (NCBI): domain Bacteria; kingdom Pseudomonadati; phylum Pseudomonadota; class Alphaproteobacteria; order Rhodobacterales; family Roseobacteraceae; genus Ruegeria; species Ruegeria sp. CDSB029. The sequence goes on along the minus strand of NZ_JBXWOX010000003.1, from coordinate 243,741 downwards.
TTGTCATCACGATACCGACCGGCGCAGCCGCCCGGGCTGCCAGCGCGCTGACATGGTGACGCCGTACAAGCCAGATCAGCGAGGTCGCCAGCATCATCAGCCAACAATTAATCGCCATCAGCGCCGCAGGCACATGCAGATAGATGATCTTGACCGTCGAGCCCTGTTTGTAGTCATCCGGTGTGAAGAAAAAACCCCAAACCAGCCCAACGAACAGACACACAAAAGAAGTCATCCAGAAGAACGGCAGGATCCGCTCGCTGGTCGCGAGGAATTTGCGCGGGTTGGCGTATTCCCAGAGGGTATTGGCTTTGGCTGCGATAGACATGGGCTCTATTTAGTCCGACTCGTGTTTGTTCTCAATTGACATCAGTCAAACTGCGACAGCGTCACCGAAGGTTGATCCGCAATACTGCTGCGCTGGCAAAAGGCAACAGCGCAATCGTGGCGGCGGTGATCCCCGCCAGCATCAAAAGCGGCGTCTGAGTTTCCATCCCCGTGGCACCACGGCGCGCGACCTCGGCCCCGAAGATCAGTGTGGGAACATAAAGCGGCAGAACAAGCAATGACAACAATAGACCACCACGCTTTAGGCCGACTGTCAGAGCTGCGCCAAAGGTCCCGATTACACTCATGGCCGGGGTGCCGACCAAAAGTGAGATCACCAACCAGAAAAATCCCGGCACCGGCAGGTTCAACAGCACACCCAGAAACGGCGCGGCCAGAACCAGGGGCAAACCCGTCGTTAACCAGTGGGCCAGCGCCTTGATCGTCACAACCGCCTCAAGCGGCAAGGGCGCCGTTGCTAGGAGGTCAAGCGATCCGTCTTCCCAATCCAGCGCAAGCAGACGATCAAGCGACAACAGGCAAGCCAACAGCGCGCCCAGCCAAAGCACACCCGGCGCAATTGTCGACAGCAGCGAAGATTGCGGGCCGACAGAGAACGGCACCAGAACGGTTACAATCAAAAAGAATGCAAGGCCAAGACCAAAGCCCCCACCCGCGCGGAAGGCCAGTTTCAGGTCGCGCAGCAGCAGTGCGATCACAGGAAGCCTCCGTCAAAGTCGTCGATAGGTTTTGGCTTGGCTTTGTTAGGACCCACATCCAAAACCGCCCCGTCCAGGCCCAGGTCAATATGGGTTGCGATCAGGGCCGAACCGCCCTGCCCCAGATGGGTACGAACAGCATCTGCGAACATCTGTACGGCGTCCTTGTCCAGTGACACGGTCGGTTCATCCAGCATCCAGATCGGCCGCCCGGTGACCAGCATCCGGGCCAGTCCAAGGCGACGTTTCTGCCCGGCGGACAGGTTTCCCGCATGGCGGTCCGACAGCTCGTTCAAAGCAAAGGCATCCAATGCCGGTTGGATGTCATTTGTTCCAAAGACCGAGGCCCAGAAGATCAGGTTTTCCACAACCGTCAACGTTGGCTTCAACCCATCGGAGTGAGAGGCGTAGGCGATCTGATCTTCGGCCCCGTCTATGGTTCCGCTCAACGCCGGCTGCAACCCCGCCAGCGTGCGCAGCAAGGTCGTTTTTCCGATCCCGTTCGGTCCACGCAGGATCAATGCCTGACCGGGTCGAAGCGAGAAGTTCAGCCCCTCGAGCACGGGGATGCCCCCGCGGGTGATGGCAAGATCGGATACGGTCAGTGTCATACGGTCCGGCTTATCTTATTGCGCATAGGGGCAAAAGGCGGGATTTGCCGCAGGGTGACACCTGATCCGCTTTCAAAGGACCGCGGTAGCGAGGGGCCAGCCCCTCGCTCTCTCCGGGGTATTTTTGGCCAGATGAAGCGGTTCCTGTCAGGTGGGAAGCAAAGCCAGCGCGATGCGGCGGCCTTCGGAGAGCAGTACATTATAAGTCCGGCAGGCTGCGGGTGAGTTCATGATCTCAACGCCCATGCCGGCCTGCTCGAGCGCCGTTCGAAGGTCAGAGGGGATGTGGGCCAGATCAGCGCCCGTTCCGATCAACAGGACATCCACATGCCCAGCCAATGCAAGCAAAGAGGATTGATCGTCGTATCCGCCCCAACCAGTGGTGCCCGATGGACCGGTTAGAACCGCCCCTTGGTGAACCTGGCCACCAATACGGAAAAAGCCGGGCCCGTAGCCATCAACCGGTGTTGCGTTGTTATATGTGATCTCATTCAACCGCATGGATATCTTCTATGCCCCAAAGCGGCAGGCCCGACAAGGCAGCAAGGGCGATGACCACATAAGCCGCGGCACGGTAGAGCTTTGCCCTTTCCGGATTGAATAGCCATCCGCCCAGCCAATTGCCCAGAAGGTTCGGGGCGGACAGAGCCAAACCCAAAACGACACTGTCGAGGGTCACACGCCCCATGCCGGACAGGAAGCCAAAGATGAGAAAATCGAATCCAAAAAGGAACAGCAGGATTGTGGCCCGGATAACCTCTACAGGAAGTGGGCGAGACATGTAGAACAAGATCACCGCCGGTCCAGGCAACCCAGCGACGCCACCGAGAAAGCCCGCAGCGCCACCGATTGCGGTCACCATCGCGCGCCGCACGCGGCCTTGATAGCGTAATCCGAGGATCAGGATTGCAAGCATGAATAAGGCCAGAAAGCTGACCGCGTATCGAAAAACCTCAGGTTCGACCTGCGTAAGGACCCACAGGCCAACGGGCAGGACCAGGGCGCAGCCCAGCAGTAACCGTGCCAGGTCGCCGCGGTCCACGACGCGCCACGTCCGTCGCAGGTTGGGGAGTGGCCCGAAGATATCCATGATCGTCAGTCCGATCAGCGCCCCAAACGGGCCGAGGAACGGTGTGGCCAGAGGTAAAAAAATCAGCGCGGTGCCAAAGCCGGAAAACCCGCGAACGATGCCACCCAGTGTCGCTGCAAAAAGTATAACGGCCAGCCCCGTGGGGGACTGGCCGAGAAGATCAGGCATCCACATTTGCGAACTGGTTGCCCGCGTTGTTGGACGGCTTCGACCAGTCGCGCTTGACGCCCAGCCACAGCAGGATGGTCGAGGCCACAAAGACCGAGGAATACGTCCCTACGATCACGCCCCAGATCATCGCGAAAACAAAGCCGCGGATCACGTCCCCGCCCAGCACATAAAGCGAGATCAGCGCTAACAGGGTGGTAACCGAGGTCATCACCGTCCGGCTGAGCGTTTCGTTGATCGAGATGTTCAGAACCTCTTTCAGGTCCTTTTTCTTGTATTTCCGCAGGTTCTCGCGAACACGGTCAAAGACGACCACGGTGTCGTTCAGCGAATACCCCACGATGGTCAGCAATGCCGCGATGATGGCCAGATCGAACCGGATTTGCAGTTCCGAGAAGATGCCGATGGTGAGGATTACGTCGTGAACCAATGCGGCCACCGCGCCCAAGGCGAACTGCCATTCGAAACGCAGCCAGATATATACCAGCACCGCCCCGATCGCCAACACCACCGCGATAACCGCAGTTTGGATCAGCTCACCGGAGACTTTGGGGCCGACGGATTCAACGCTTTCAAATGGTAATTTGAGGCCTGGATCAGCAGCGGCAAGCACCTCGCCGACCTGAGTGATCACGTCCGATGTAACTGCCTCGGCGTCTTCTTGCGCCTGGATACGGATCATCGCGACATTCTCATCCGGTCCAAAGTTTGGATCGAAGATCTCTGTGATTGTCACATCCCCCAATTCCAACGGGGCAAGGGCGTCACGATAGACTCCAACATCAATCTCTTGGGTGCTTTGCGTCCGGATCGTTGTGCCACCGCGGAAGTCGATGCCGAAGTTCAGCCCCTGAAGCATGAAGGACGTGAACGCCACGATCATCATCAAAGCCGAGATACCCAGCCAGATTTTCCAGCGGCTGAAGAAATCGAACGAGGTATTCTGGGGTACGAGTTTCAGTCTCATGTCAAACCTCGATCATTTTCGGGCGGCGGCGTTCAAACCAGATGACGATCATCAGACGCGTCACGAAGATCGCGGTGAAGACCGAGGTCAGAATGCCCAGACCCAACGTGATGGCAAAACCGCGCACCGGACCGCTGCCCATGGCAAACAGGATTACAGCGGTGATGAATGTGGTCACGTTTGCGTCCAGAATGGCCGACAACGCCTTTTCATAACCCAGTTCGATCGCGCGCGCCGGGCCTCTGGCGGATTTCAGTTCTTCGCGGATACGTTCAAAGATCAGCACGTTGGCATCCACCGCCATACCAACCGTCAACACGATACCGGCGATACCGGGCAGTGTCAGGGTGGCTCCGATCAGGGACAACAGACCAAACAGCAGGCCGACGTTGATGATCAGGGCAATGTTGGCAAAGAGACCAAACAGGCCATAGCTGAGCGCCATGAAAACCAGCACTGCGACGAAGGCCACAATAGTTGCGACCTTACCGGCGTCGATGCTGTCCTGCCCCAGTTCGGGGCCGATGGTACGCTCTTCGAGGAATTCCAGCCCGGCTGGCAACGCGCCTGCGCGCAACAGAACAGCCAGATTGGTGCTTTCTTCGACGGTGAAGTTGCCGGTGATGATGCCCGACCCGCCGGGAATGTGGCTTTGAATGACAGGGGCCGAGATGACCTCATCATCAAGAATGATTGCGAACGGCTGGCCGATATTTTCCAGCGTATAGTCGCCGAACTTGCGTGCCCCCGATGTGTTGAACCGGAAGCTGACCGCTGGGCGACCGTTCTGGTCGAATGCTGGCTGCGCGTCCACCAGCTCTTCGCCAGTGACGACTAGGGCCGCCTCGACTGTGTAAAACAAACCGGTTTCGTCGATGGAGGGGAGGACCTGTTCGCCAATCCCCGGCACTGCGTCCGGGTTGGTGCCCCGCCCCACAACGGGATTGAATGTCAGCTGAGCAGTGGTGCCGATGATCTCTTTCAGTTCACCAGCACTGCCGATACCCGGCACTTGGATCAGGATACGATCCGCACCCTGGCGTTGGATCGTGGGTTCACGCGTTCCGACCTCGTCAATACGGCGGCGCACAATCTCAAGCGACTGGCGAACAGTGCGGTCGTCTGTGGCAAGTTTTTCCGCCTCGGACAGTTGAACGACGATTGTGTCGCCTTCAGCCCGTGCCTCGATATCGGTTGCACCTACACCGGTCAGGGTCTGCACCTGACGGGCCAGACCGCGCACAACTTCAAGCGCGCGGGACATGCCCTCGGGCTGGCTGATGCGCAACCGAATCTCGTCCGGGGCTGACTCTTGCTTGCGGATGGTGCCTACAGTGGCGCGCTCATCCCGCAGCGCATCGCGAATTTCGGGCCACATGGCCTCCATCCGGGATTCGTACACATCGCCGACCTGAACTTCGGCCAACAGATGCGCACCACCGCGCAGATCGAGGCCCAGATTGACCAGCGACGACGGCAGCCAGTTCGGCCATTGCGCCGCCTCGGCCTGCATTTCGGGGGTGTCGATGCCAAGCTCGATTGCGGCCTTGGCATCGTTGGATTGCTCGACGCGCGTATAAAACGCATTCGGCAGGGCAAGGATCAGACCGATCACGCAGACCAGCCAGATCAGAACCCGCTTCCAGGTATCAATTTGCAGCATTACCCTGCCTTTTCAAGGAATTGTGGCGCGAAGTTACTTCGCAGGCTCGGTCTTGTTCAGAACCTGCGCAATGGTCGACTTGACCACACGAACCTTCACACCCTCGGCGATTTCAACTTCGATCTCGTTGTCGCCTTCCTTGACCTTGGACACCTTGCCGATCATTCCACCTTGGGTGACAACCTGATCGCCGCGACGCACGGCTTCGACCATGGCCTGATGTTGCTTCATCTTTTTTTGCTGCGGACGGATCAGCAGAAAATACATGATCGCGAAGATCAGGATCAGCGGGAGAAACTGGGCGATTGCGCCACCTTCCATGGGATATTCCTTTGTTTTGGTGCTGCGGAAATGCTCCGCAAATTTGGCGGGAACCTATGCTCTGAATTGCGCCTTTGCAAGCGAAGGCAACGCTGTACACCGCCCTGACCCGGCCTCAGTGCACAAAGAACAAGCCAGGCGTTGCAGATATGTCCTAGGCACCTCGCTGAAACTGGGTATAGTTCGGGTTAAGGGGGACATATGGCAAGGCAATTCAAGCCCTTCCTTTTGCTGGTTTATTTTCTGACGGCCCTGGCGTCCAGCCTTTGGTTTTCAGACGTCGTACTGGCACAGGAAACACCGACGGAGCCCCTTGCTTCTGACGGGGCGGACTCGGACAGTTTCGTGGCGCCGGTCATCGTGGACGGGGACGTATTGTTCCAGGTCCGGGGATCCAGTGCCCTGCCCGCGCCAGAGCGGGCGGAAGACGTTCAGGACAAGATCATCGAAATCGCCGAAGCCTCGGATGCACTGACGGTTGAGGTGACATACGAAGAGACCGAGTTCGGCATTTGGACTCTGGCCGATGGCGAGAGAGTTTCGATCGTCACCGAAGCCGATGCCGAGTTGGATCAGATGGAGCTTAGCGTTCTAAGCGTTTTGCACGGGAACGCGATCAAACAATCCATCGAAGACTACCGCGCCAACCGCACCGATCGGGCGCGCGTGTCCGGTGCAATTGAGGCAGTGGCATGGACCATTGGTTTTGTGGCGTTTGTGGTGGCAATCCTGTGGGTGCACCGTCGGATTCGACGGAAGACATTAAAGTTTGTCTCACTTCACCTCAAGGACGTGGAAACTGCCACAGCCAAAAGCGTTCAGGCCGAAGCGATCGCTGCGCTGGTACGATATGGGCTGAACTTCGTTCTGCTTATCATCTTCTTTCTCGGCTTTTATTACTACCTCTCGTTTGTTCTGCTGGCTTTCGCCGAAACCCGCTATTTTGCGCAGCTATTGCTGACCTATCTGACCGAGCCGGTACTGCTGATCTTCAAAGGCATTATCAGTTACATCCCCAATTTAATCATGTTGGGCCTGATTTCTTGGGTGGCGCTGTACATCATTAAGGGGATGCGGGTGTTCTTCGACGCGGTCGAAGCGGGTTCCTTCGACATGGGCGATTTCGAAAAGCACTGGGTCAGCCCAACCTTCAACATTGCCCGTGTTGTGGTGATCATGATCGCCCTGGTCTTTGCCGTTCCCTACATCCCCGGGTCCGACTCGGCGGCGTTCCAGGGATTGACGATCCTGGTGGGCGCCATGCTGTCGCTGGGTGCAAACTCAGTCGTCTCAAACATGCTAGCCGGCCTGTTCGTGATCTATCGTCGCTCGACCTCGATCGGGGACCGGATTCAGATCGGCGACCACATCGGCGATGTGGTTCAGATCAAACTGATGGAGACGCATCTGAAATCTATCAAGAACGAACTGATCTCGATCCCAAACGCGCAACTGATGAATTCGGATGTGGTGAACTTCTCGAAGAAAACGGACGGCAGCGGTCTGCTGCTGCACACCACGGTTGGCATCGGCTATGAAGAGCCGCCCGAGAAGGTCGAGGCGATGCTGATTGAGGCCGCCAACCGAACCAAAGGCATCAAGGCCAAGCCTGAACCCTTTGTTTTGTGGACCGCATTGGCGGATTACGCGATCAACTATCAGATCAACGGCTATACGACCCGTGGCAGCATCATTCCGAAAATCCGGTCAGACCTGCATCGCAATATCGTAGCCGTGTTCAATGAAAACGGTGTGCAGATCATGACGCCCTCTTACATGGCTGATCCACCTGATCCCAAGATCCCGACCGAGCATTGGGATGGCCATCTGGCGCATGAAACACACGCGGATGCCGATAAGTCGTAACCGGCGCTACACCCTGCCTTTCAGATGGTGCATAAGCGGTTTCAGTGATTCACGCATTTAAGGATCTGAACCATGCACGACATCCGCGCCATTCGCGAAAACCCCGCCGCCTTCGACGCCGCACTTGCGCGCCGTGGGGACGCGCCGGTGTCGTCAGATTTGCTAAGGCTGGACGAAAGCCGCCGGGCCAAGATTCAGGCCGCAGAAACGGCACAAGCCGAACAGAACAAGGCCAGCAAAGAAGTCGGTGCCGCTAAGGGGCGCGGCGACGAGGCTGAATTTCAACGCCTGCGCGCGCTGGTCGCTGAGAAAAAGGCCGAAATCGCCCAGATGCAGACTGAGGCCAAGGATCTGGACGCGCTGCTGACGGATCAGTTGATCCGCATCCCGAACCTGCCCGCCGAGGACGCGCCAGAAGGTGCGGACGAGAACGACAATGTCGAGGTCAACCGCTGGGGCACTCCGCGTGAGTTGGATTTTGCGCCCAAAGAGCATTTCGAAATCGAAGCTGTTCAGAACGGCATGGATTTTGAAACGGCGGCAAAGCTGTCCGGCTCGCGCTTTGTCCTGTTGTCCGGCGGTGTTGCCCGCATTCACCGCGCGCTGGCGCAGTTCATGCTGGACACGCACATCAACGAAAACGAATTGACCGAGGTGAACGGCCCGGTTCTGGTTCTGTCCGAGATGATGCAGGGCACAGGCCAATTGCCGAAGTTTGGCGAAGACAGCTATCAGACCCGTGAAGGCTGGTGGCTGATCCCGACGTCCGAGGTGTCGCTGACCAATATCGTCAACGACACGATGATCGAAGAAAACTATCTGCCCCGCCGCTACACCGCGCATTCCCTATGCTTCCGGTCCGAGGCCGGATCGGCCGGCAGGGACACACGCGGCATGTTGCGCCAGCACCAGTTCGAAAAGGTCGAAATGGTCTCGGTCACCCATCCCGATAAGTCTGATGATGAGCAAAAACGCATGCTGCGCTGTGCCGAGGGTATTCTGGAACAGCTGGGCATCCCCTATCGCACAGTGATCCTGTGCACAGGCGACATGGGCTTTGGCGCGCGCCGAACCTTTGACATCGAAGCATGGCTTCCGGGTCAGGATACGTACCGTGAGATCAGCTCGGTCTCGACCTGTGGCGATTTTCAGGCACGTCGGATGAATGCGCGCTTCCGGCCTGAAGGTGGCGGCAAACCGGAATATGTTCACACGCTGAACGGATCGGGACTGGCTGTTGGGCGCTGCCTGATCGCCGTGCTGGAAAACGGCCAGAACGCAGACGGTACCGTCACCCTGCCCGAGGTTCTGGCCCCCTATCTGGGTGGCAAGCTGACACTGCAGCTGGACGGCACGCTGGCATAAGAAAACCGGCGACCAACAGGGCACCGGTTCAAGAGGATTAAGGGCGGAGAAGGGTTACTCCTTCGCCTTTTTCTTATCCTTCTTCTTGTCTTTTTTCTTATCTTTCTTCTTGTCCGTCTTGTCGGCCTTTTTCTTTTTGTCTTTCTTTTTATCTTTCTTCGCCTTGGCCTTCACCTTGTCCTTGGCTTTCGAGAAGACGGCTTCCATCTCCTGAAGCTTTTTAGCGGCCTTTTCAGCCTTGGCTTTGGCCTTGGCCTTCTTCTTTGCCTTGGCTTCTGCCAGTTCGGCTGCGGCCTTTTCCTCAGCCGCTTTGCGCGCAGCCTCTTCCGCCCGTTTCTCGGCAGCGGCGGCGGCAATGGTCTTGCGGGTCGCTGGTCGGCGCACTGCGGGTTTTCTGGCAGGTGCGCGGCGCGTTCCTGTTTTAGCAGCAGGTTGCTTGGCGGCAGGCTTGGCCGCGGCGGGCTTGGCGGCTGCCGGTTTCGCCGCAATCGCCTCTTTCGCGGCAGCGATCAAAACGGCTGCGCGGGCTTTGCCGATACGAGGAACTTTGACCAGTGCAGCGGGGGTTGCCTTGGCAACGGCTTCAGCGGTTTTGAAACCGTTGGCGGTAAGTGACTTTCCTAGCTCCTCTCCAACGCCTTTTATTGCGGTCACTGCGGTCATTCTTTGTCCTTTCCGATTTTCCCTGCATTATCTTATGTATACCAGAAACACGCTCTCACAAGCCAGTGCTCAGAGTTGCAGGTCATTTGTGTCAGCTACTGTGTGCAAGGTTACCGGATTGATCCTTTCCGGGAAACGGAACAAGCCGCTTGGCGTCTTCGTCCCACAGTTTCAGGTTCAAAGCCGCGACTGCCTCGGGGAATTTGATCCGGCGCGGCGTGAATTCGGGCGGTAGGTTATAGTGGCATGCACGCAGCCGATATGACGGAATACGCGCATTGAAATGGTGGATGTCGTGCAGCGTGATGCAGGCAACCGCATTGTCGAACCACCACCCGAAATCCAGCGCCGATGATCCCTGCAGCGCGGCCAGTTGCGGGTCCAGATCCGGACGGCGATCCCAATACGTGTCCTCGAAATTGTGCTGTAGATAGACCAGAAAAACACCCAGCATCCCGCCCAACAAAGAGAATACCAACCACACCAGAATACCCATGGTGCCGGCGATCAAATACAGAAGGCCAAGAAATACGATGATCGACAAGTTGTGTAGCAATACGCCCTTCACGCCAAACCGAACCGTGTTCTTGGGCCACCGGTAGCGGATGAAATACGTGAACAGCGCCCCAGCCGGAACCAGGATGAAGGGATTTCGGTAGAGCCTGTAAAACAAGCGCCCTTTCCAATCCGCCTTGTTCCATTCCCGCACGGTCATTGTGTGGATTTCACCTGTCTCGCGGTGTTCGAGGTTGCCAATACCGGCGTGGTGCAGGTTATGGTTCTGCTTCATCACTTCGAACGGAGCGAAAGTGAATGGCGAGAGCCCGTGCCCGGCCCATTCGTTCTGCGCGCGCGTCTCAAACAGCGAATGATGCCCGCAATCGTGCTGAAGCACGTACAGGCGCACCGCCGAAAAGGCAAAAACGATTCCGGCCGGAATCATGACAAACCAGCGATCCACATAGATGATCGCCAATGCCAGCGATGTGAAATACACCGCAAAAGTTCCAAAATAGCTCAGCGCGGCCAATCTGTTGTCCTGAACCGCGTATTGCCGAGTGTATTCCCTCAGATCCATCCAGCCGCTCCCCACGTTGGTCAGGTCCAATGGTTGTCAAAAACTGGTGCGGAAGCTCCGCGTGAAATTACGCGCACACAAAACAGATGCACGCCAGTGAATGCTAGCGCGGGGAATTGGGGCTGTCACGCCCTTCAGCCGAAAATGCTGAAAATTGGCGCAGTTACGCGCGACCTTTGAGATGTTTGGCCAAGGCGCCCGCGTTTTTCTTGCGGCGACCCTTGTACGGGTTCTTGTCCCCCTGTCCGCGCAACGTCAGGCGGATCGGAGTACCGGGCATGTCAAAAGATTCGCGCAGACCGTTGACCAGATACCGGGTGTAACTGGCTGGCATTTTGTCAGGATGCGAACACATGACAACAAAGCCCGGCGGGCGGGTTTTGGCCTGTGTCATGTAACGCAGCTTGATCCGGCGACCTTGCGGGGCTGGCGGCGGGTGCTGTTCCAACATGGCCGTCAGCCAGCGGTTCAGCGCGGCCGTCGGCACACGGCGGTTCCAAATGTCATGGGCCCGCAGAATCGCGGCGCGCAGGCGCTCTAGGCCCCGGCCCGTTTTTGCCGAGACCGTCACCAGCGGTGCGCCACGCAATTGAGGCAGCAAGCGCTCGAACGACTCTTTCAGATCCCGCAGCTTTTCCTGTTTATCTTCTTCGATGTCCCATTTGTTGATGGCGACAACAACGGCACGACCCTCGCGCTCGGCCAGATCGGCAATACGCAGGTCCTGCTGTTCGAAGGGAATGGCCGCATCCAGCAGAACCACCACCACTTCGGCAAATTTCACGGCACGCAGACCATCCGAGACTGAAAGCTTTTCAAGCTTTTCCTGCACCTTGGCTTTTTTGCGCATACCGGCGGTATCAAAGATACGCATCGGTGTGCTGTCTCCGTCCGGGTCGGCCCAATCGATCCGCAGACTGATGGCATCGCGCGTAATACCGGCCTCTGGCCCGGTCAGTAGGCGGTCTTCGCCAATGATCTTGTTGATCAATGTGGATTTACCGGCATTCGGGCGGCCAACAACTGCCACCTGCAACGGCTTTTCAGCGCTGATCAGGGGCGTCTCGCCCTCGCCGTCCTCATCCAGTTCGATATCGGTTTCCGGTGCATCCTCGACCGCCTTTTCCTCAGCGGCATCGGCCAATGGCATAAGCTGGGAATAAAGATCGGTCATTCCCTCGCCATGCTCGCCCGACAGGCGCACCGGCTCACCCAGGCCAAGGTTATAGGCTTCAAGCACACCCGCATCCGCTGCGTTTCCTTCGGCCTTGTTGGCCGCGAGGATCACGTGTTTGGAACGTTTGCGCAGAATCTCGGCAAACAGTTCGTCGGTCGGCGTGACCCCAACGCGCGCGTCAATCATGAACAGACAGACATCTGCCATGTCCACCGCACGCTCGGTCAGGCGGCGCATGCGGCCCTCAAGGCTGTCGTCGGTCGCGTCCTCAAGCCCCGCAGTGTCGATCACGGTAAAGCGCAGATCCCCCAGACGCCCTTGGCCTTCGCGCAGGTCGCGCGTCACGCCGGGCTGGTCGTCGACCAAAGCCAGACGTTTGCCCACAAGGCGATTGAACAGGGTGGATTTGCCCACATTCGGGCGCCCCACGATGGCGAGGGTCAGCGACATGATACTCAACTTTCAAGACTCAGACGCGCCCTTTAGCGCATCTTGTGGTCAACGGAAAGCGTGCAAATCACCTTTGGTCGACACGACGTACAGTGTTTGGCCCGCCACAACCGGTGCCGTGGTCGCGCCACCTGGCACTTCGACACGGTTCACCAGTGCTCCGTCAACAGGGCTGAAGAACCGAACATAGCCATCGTTCGAGGCGATGACGATGCGCCCACCCGCCATGATCGGACCATAATGCGCGTAGACCGCCCCCCGACGCCCCGGCTTATCCTTGACAAAACCCGGCAGGTCCTGCGCCCAAACAATCGCTCCGGTCGCGGCGTCTAGTCGGACCAGTTGGCTGCGATCACTGATCAGGAAAATACTGTTGCCAGCGGCCCAGACCGTATCGACGGCCCCTTCGTCTGCGGTCCACATCCGTTCGCCGGAATTGGCGTCAAACGCGACCGTGCGCCCGGAATGGTTGCCGATATAGATCTTATCGCCCACCACCATTGGCCCACCGGTTACATCGACGATCTGCGCCGCCGCACGTCCGCGACGTCCCCCGGCTACTGATGCGTTCCAGCGGCGAATACCCCCCCGACGGAACGTCGCTGCGACATCACCCGAGCCAAAGGCGAACACGGAAAAATCTGATGCTATCACTGGCGCCGGCGCACCCAGAACGTTTCCAACGCTTGGGGTGCCCTGAATTTGCCAGGCAATGCGGCCGTCCTTGGTGTTGACCGCCCAGCCAGTTTCGTCACCAGCCACCAGATACAGCAGACCGTTGCTGACCAATGGCGCGCCGCTGCCGGTCGCGTTCAACCTTTTTTGCCAACGAACTGCACCGGTTTTGGCATCCAGCGCTGTCAGGCGGCCGTAACCGGAAGACACATAAAGCACACCGTTGTCATAGGCCATGCCGCCACCCGTGGCATCCGAGTCGCCATCACTTGGCGGAATAAGATCGGTGTTCCAAACGACCTGCCCTTGCGGCGACACGGCAGACACCGATGCGCCGGCATCAAGCGTGTAGATCAACCCGCCCGCAACAACGGGATCAGCCGTGATCCGCTGCTTGCGCGAGTCACCCTGACCGATTGAAGCGGACCAAATGCGCTGCGGTGTTGCGCGCAACTGTGCATTGGTGGTCCGGAACGCGGCCGTGCCCGGGCTTTGCGGCCAACTCGCGTTGGCTCTTTGCGCCGGAAGGCTGATCGGTTTTGAGCCGCGGGTTTCCACCGTTTCGGTATCGGCAGCAGGCCGGATATCTTCTCGCGGTCCCGGCAAGATAACCTCGGGTTCCCGGCAGGCGGCGACCAAGGTCAATGAAAGGGCTGCCATCGACAATCCAATACGGGAGAATAGACTTGCTACCATGATATTCCGAACTCGCCTGTAAGTTTTCCTGCCGCCACCGGATCAGCCCTGTTGGGCGATCAGCGGCTCTGGTTCGCCACCCAGTGCTACAATCAACTGAGCCGCACGCTGTTGCAGATCCACGCCAACCTCTGCGTCCTGACGCAAAGCCTGAAGCCGCGTGATGGCCGCGTCAACATTGCCCTCGGACACATCAATCAAGGCCAATTGTTCTTCGGCAAGCAACCGCAGCGGAGCGCCCGGCGCGGCCAGCGCCTCGAACTGAAGACGGCGATCGGCTGCAGGCAGAGTGTCGCTCTGCAGCAGCAGCGCCTTGAAAGCCGCGATCGCGCGGTAGATTTCCGGCAGATCCCCTTGGGTCGCAATGGCATTCAGGCTGGCGACCGCTTCTTGTTCCGATCCGGCCTCAAACTGAGAGGCCGACAACAGCATGTTAAGAACCGCATCCCCACCCGGCGATTGTGTTTCGACGGCGGCAAGACTGGCGGCACGGTCTTCCGACTGATTCTGTGCCAGCGCTGCCAGGATTGAATCACCTAAATCCTGCGCCTGACTGGTTGCGCGCGACTTGCGGACTTCATTGAACGCAGCACCGCCCACGATCAGGACAACCACAAGCACACCGACCCAACCCCATCTGCGCAATAGCAAGAACAGACGGTCCCGGCGTACCTCTTCGGTCACCTCATCAATAAAACTGTCGACGTCGCTCATCCCTGCCCTCCGGGGCTGCATCCTTGGTGTATGGCGCCATGTCATACCCCGGCGCAATCGCCAAGCCAAGAGCCCGATTTTTTACAATTCCGCCGGTGGCCTGCCCTCTTGTAGAAAAAAATAAACCGAACTATTCAGTTTAGTGTGGAAACGATACATAATCGTCCCCACTTTCTAGCATGACCGCAAAAAAAATGTGGCGCAGAATTCTGGGAGTAGTCCTGCATGCGATTGATTTCATTAGTAAACGCCGCTTTGGTTATTGTTGTTTTGTTTTTTTTGGTTTTCGAACGGGACAGCCTGTTCTCTTTCGCCGGGCGCGCGGAAGCCGAGGCCAGCCCGGAGGTTGCCAGCGAATCTGGCGAAGTCGTGGACGTGGATCAGGCGACGATTGGCGTCGTTGCCGTTAGGTCAACTGCACGTGAAATTGACAGCGCCGTGTTGTTGCGGGGCCAGACCAAGGCCAATCGCCAGGTCGAAGTTCTTGCCGAAACCACATCGACGGTCATCTCAGAACCCAAGCGCAAAGGCACGTTCGTCGAAGCCGGCGATCTTCTGTGCGAGCTTGACCCAGGCACCCGCCCCGCCAGTTTGGCCGAAGCGAAGGCTGCCAAGTTAGAGGCGGAAAGCCGCATTCCAGAAGCCGAAGCCCGCCTGGAGGAAGCACATGCGCGTGTCGCCGAGGCCGAGATCAACCTGACGGCTGCGAATAAACTGTCCGACTCCGGGTTTGGATCTGAGACACGCAGAATCTCAAGCGAGGCGGCGATGAGAACCGCCGAGGCCGGTATCAAGACCGCCGAAGCCGGTCTTGAGGCCACCCGCGCCGGGATCGAAGCCGCAACTGCCGAGGTCAAAGCCGCGGAACGCGAAATCGATCGCCAGACGATCACAGCACCCTTCAAGGGATTGTTGGAAAGCGATACCGCAGAATTGGGCAGCTTGATGCAGCCCGGTGCGCTATGCGCGACCGTTATCCAACTGGACCCGATCAAGCTGGTGGGTTTTGTGCCAGAAACCGAGGTTAACCGCATCATCGTCGGAACCGAAGCCACGGCGCAGTTGGTCACTGGCCTGCAGGTTTCTGGTCGTGTGACATTCCTGAGCCGCTCGGCCGATGAAACAACCCGCACGTTCGAGGTCGAAATCACTGTTCCGAACCCGGAACTGGCCATTCGGGACGGCCAAACCGCCGACATCCGCATTTCGGCCGCCGGGGCCAAGGCGCATTTCCTGCCGCAATCGGCACTGACCCTGAGCAATAACGGTCAACTCGGTGTCCGCACCATTGGCCAGAGCAACGTGGTCGATTTCCAGCCCGTCGTTCTTCTGCGTGATTCAGCCGAAGGCGTTTGGGTCGGCGGCCTGCCCGAAACATTGGACGTGATCGTCATCGGGCAAGAGTTCGTGACCCGCGGCGTCACAGTTGAACCCACATATCGGGAAGCTTCGAAATGACTGGAATCGTCAGTTGGGCCGCCGGCCGGGCCAGAATGGTTCTGGCCTTCATCGCCATCTCATTGGTGGTTGGCGGCTTTGCCTATGTCAGCCTGCCGAAAGAAGGCGAGCCCGACATTGAAATCCCTGCCCTGTTTGTCTCGGTTCAGTTTCCGGGCATCTCAGCCGAGGACTCGGAAAATCTGTTGGTCAAACCAATGGAGACCGAACTTGCTGACCTAGATGGGCTGAAAGAGATGACCTCGACCGCCGCCGAAGGGTATGCGGGCGTGGCGCTGGAGTTCGATTTCGGCTGGGACAAGACCGCGATCATGGCTGATGTGCGCGACGCGATGAACAGCGCGCAGGCCGAATTCCCCGACGGAGCCGAGCAATACTCGCTGACCGAGATCAATTTCTCAGAGTTCCCAATCGTTATCGTCAACCTGACGGGTGCAGTCCCCGAGCGCACTATGGCGCGAGTCGCCAAGGCGTTGAAGGACGACCTTGAGGCGATGGATTCGGTGCTCGAAGCCGGTATCGCAGGCAACCGCGACGAATTGCTTGAGGTCATCATCGACCCACTTCGGCTTGAGGCGTACAACGTCACCGCTGCCGAGCTTATCGATGTGGTGCGCAACAACAATCAGCTGATCGCTGCCGGTGAGGTCGAAACCGCACAGGGCACATTCGCGGTCAAGATCCCCTCTTCCTTCAAAACTGCGCAGGATGTTTATGGCCTGCCGGTCAAAGTGAACGGCGACCGGGTCGTCACCCTGGGGGAATTGGCGCAGATTAACTATACCTTTGAGGACCGCGAAGGCACCGCCCGTTTCAACGGCGAACAAACCGTCGCGTTGCAGGTGGTCAAGCGCAAGGGCTACAACCTGATCGACACAGTCGAGGGTGTGAAACAAACCATTGCCGCTGCGCAGGCCAAATGGCCACCCGAGATGCAGGCCGCAATCCAGCTGGGCACCTCGAACGACCAAAGCCGCATCGTCGGTTCGATGGTCAGCCAGTTGGAAGGCTCGGTTCTAACGGCCATCGCGCTGGTAATGATCGTTGTTCTGGCCTCTTTGGGCACACGCGCGGCATTGCTGGTAGGTTTTGCGATCCCGACCTCATTCCTGCTGTGTTTTGCGTTCCTGGCAGTCATGGGCATCAGCATCTCGAACATCGTGATGTTCGGCCTGATCCTTGCAGTGGGTATGCTCGTCGACGGGGCCATTGTTGTTGTGGAATACGCTGACCGGCGCATTAAAGAGGGCGTTGGCCCGATGCACGCCTATGTCGAGGCTGCGCAGCGCATGTTCTGGCCTATCGTGTCATCCACAGCCACAACCCTATGTGCCTTCCTGCCGATGCTGTTTTGGCCGGGTGTCCCGGGTGAGTTTATGGGCATGCTGCCTGTCACGCTGATCTTCGTTCTGTCTGCCTCGTTGATCGTTGCACTGATCTATCTGCCTGTCATGGGCGGTGTTTCGGGACGTCTGAGCCGCGTCTTTGACCGCACCTCCGACTGGCTGCGCGCGCGCACCCGGTGGTGGGTTCGTGCGGTTATGGTGCCGCCATCGCTGTACTTGATCTTCCTTGGTGCGATGCAACTGCTGAATCCGACCTATCTGTTGCCCGAAGGCGCATTTGGTGCAGTTCTGCTTGGTGCCTTCCTGTTCATTTTTGGGGCATTTGCCGGTTCTGTTACGTTGAGTGCCGCCAAAATAGAACGCGCGCCCGATCAGCATGTGCATACAGCGCGCGAACACACACCCTTTGGCTATGTCATCAAGTTTCTGGTCGGCAACCCGATCATGCCGATTGTTTCGATTGTCGTCATTGGCTTCGCCGTGATGTCAGTCATGACCGCATTTGGGAACAACAATAGGGGCGTAGAGTTCTTCGTCGAAAGCGAACCCGAGCAAGCCACGGCCTATGTTCGAGCACGCGGTAACATATCGCTGATCGAAAAGGACCAGATGGTACTGGCGGCCGAAGAAATTATCAGCGCGCACCCCGCAGTCGTGAACGTGTTTTCCTTTGCCGGAGAAGGCGGGCTGAACCAAAACAATGGAGGTGCGCAAGCACCAGCAGACACTGTCGGTCGCGTCCAGTTCGAAATCATCCCGTGGGAAGACCGGCCGAACGTGTCCGAACCGATCTTCGGCGGGTTGATCGACCGTGAAACGGTAGCCCCGGAATATGACGGTGACTTCGTGCTCGATCAGTTGAACGCCGAACTTGCGAAGATTCCAGGCTTCATCGTGGAAATCCTACCGCTGGAACAAGGTCCGGCCTCGGCCAAACCCGTTCATTTGCGCATCAAGGCGGATGGCTGGGAAGAACTGAACTCAGCCACTGCTGCCGCCCGTAAGATGTTCGATGAAACACCCGGCCTGATCAAGATCGAAGACACCCTGCCGTTGCCCGGCATCGACTGGCAGATCGACGTCGACGTTGCCAAAGCGGGTCGTTTCGGCGCGGATGTGGCAACCGTCGGCGCGATGGTGCAACTGGTCACGCGCGGGCTGCTGCTGGGCGAAATGCGCCCCGACAGCGTGGACGAGGAAATCGAAATCCGCGTTCGCCTGCCCGATGAAGACCGGGTTTTGTCGACATTGGATACGCTCAAGGTGCGTACGCCGGATGGGCTAGTGCCTTTGTCGAACTTTGTCACCCGCAAGCCTGTGGCCAAACTGGCCGAGATCAACCGGATCAACCAGCAGCGCTATTACGATGTGAAAGCGGATGTTGAGCCGGGTCTGAGCAAAGTTGTGATAGATAACGCGGACGGCACGGAACAGCGGCTGGCAGTTGCGCGCGGCGTCGTGGAAGGTACAGAACCCACAGGTGCGATCTTCACTGGACCGACAGGCAGCAATTTCGAACTTGTCATGTTGACGGGTGCGGAAAATGTCGATGCAGTGCGCGCCGATCTGGAATCTGGAAACGCCCGGATTAGCCTGATCAATCCCAACGAACGCATTGCAGTGCTGACTGAGTGGCTAGAAACCAATCCCTTCGGCAGCACCGTCAGTTGGGAATGGACCGGCGATCAGGAAGATCAGGCAGAAAGCCAGGCTTTCCTGTCCAGCGCTTTCTTGGCTGCTTTAGGCCTGATGTTTGTGATCCTGCTGGCGCAGTTCAACTCGTTCTACAACTCGGTGCTGGTTCTGCTGGCTGTTGTGCTTTCGACCACCGGCGTTTTGATCGGGATGATGGTCATGCAGCAGCCTTTCTCGATCATCATGACCGGGACAGGGATTGTGGCCTTGGCGGGGATCGTGGTGAACAACAACATTGTTCTGATCGATACCTATCAGGAATACAGCCGGTATATGCCCCGGATCGAAGCGATCATCCGCACGGCAGAGGCGCGTATCCGCCCGGTTCTGCTGACCACCCTGACCACGATGGCCGGTTTGACGCCGATGATGTTCGGATTGTCGCTGGACTTCATCAATGGCGGCTACTCCATCGACAGCCCAACTGCGCTGTGGTGGAAACAGCTGGCTACGGCAGTTGTGTTTGGGCTGGGTATTGCAACGGTTCTGACGCTGATCGTGACGCCATCGTTCCTGGCGCTAAGGGTGTGGGTCACCACCTATGCGGTATGGCTGGCCAAGGCACTGGCACGGGCCACTGCGGGTCGTTCCAGCCAAATCGCTCAGGATATGGCGGTTGGTCATGCTGCCCGTCAGGTACAGGCCACTGAGGTTGTCTGGGGGGATGAGACGCCGCCTGCGCCCGCACCGGATGCAGTCAAGGATGAGCGTCCCGATCACCCTCCAACGTCACCCCTAAAGGCAGCCGAGTAATGCAAATGGCGAACCGCAAGGTTCGCCATTTTTCTTCTCCAGGACTTAGTCTCTAAGACTTAGTCGGTGAATACATATTCACCCAAATCACACAGGTTCAGACCGAAGTCTTCAGCCGACGACCCATCGTCGAACGCCCCCCGAATATCGTAGACACATGTGGTCAGGCCATCCGCGATGACAACATCGATTTCATAATCGGGCGCGACATAGCCACCGCTCAGCAGGTTTCCCTCCCAGCTGCCGGAAGACGCAGGCGAGACATTGAACTCGACCAGATCCGCGCTGGATTCATTCACAACCAGAAATTCAAGATCCTCGGCAAATGCCGAAGTCGCCGTAAGAACAGTTGCGGCCAAGGCTGCTGCTGCACGCATTTTCATTAGATATTCCTTTAGTTAAGGTCCGGCCAAAGAACCTGGCACCGTGACTTTAGGTGATTTGTCACCAAGGAAAATGAACGTCAAATTAAACCTGCGGGAATGAACGCATTTTTGCAGGGCTGTTCTGCCCGGCCTCAGGAATTACCCTCATGACCGGATCAGGCCGCGTCCGCTTGCTGGCGACTCCAGAGCTGCGCGTAACGGCCCGCGCGCTGCAAAAGCTGGTCATGGGTGCCTTGTTCAAGGATTTCACCGCGTTCCAGAACGACAATGCGGTCCGCTTCGGCGATCGTGCTAAGCCGGTGCGCGATTGTCAACACGGTCCGTCCCTCGCCCGCCCGCGCCAAGGCATCCTTGATGTCCTGCTCGGTGTCCGTATCCAGCGCCGAGGTCGCCTCATCCAACAGCAGGATCGGCGGGTTCTTCAGAAGGGTGCGCGCAATGCCCACCCGTTGTTTCTCGCCACCCGACAGCTTCAGGCCCCGCTCTCCAACCTTGGTGTCATAGCCTTCTGGCAACGTCACGATAAAATCATGGATCTGCGCAGCTTTAGCAGCTGCTTCGACTTCTTCCTGCGTGGCCCCGTCCCGGCCATAAGCGATGTTGTACCGGATCGTATCATTAAACAGCACTGTGTCCTGCGGCACGACACCGATGGCTGAGTGCAGGCTGTTCAGGGTCACGTCGCGCACGTCCTGCCCGTCGATCTTCAACGCGCCCCCGGTGACATCGTAGAACCGGAACAGCAAGCGGCCTATCGTTGACTTACCCGAACCTGTGGCACCGACAATTGCAACAGTCTGACCAGCAGGTACCGTCAGCGACACACCTTTGAGGATCTCGCGGTCCGCATCATAGCCAAAGCGCACATTGTCCAATGTCACCTCACCACCACTGACCACCAGATCTGGCGCGCCGGGCTTGTCCTGCACCTCGGTCGGTTGTTCCAGCAAGTCGAACATTTGCCCCATGTCCACCAGCGATTGACGGATTTCCCGGTAGACAGTGCCCAGAAAGTTCAGCGGCACGGTGATCTGGATCATATAGGCGTTGACCATGACGAAATCGCCGACGGTCAGCGTTCCCTGTTGCACCCCCATGGCCGCCAGAACCATCACGCCGATCAGTCCGCAGGTGATCAGAAGGGACTGACCAAAATTCAGGAAGGCCAACGAATACGCCGTCTTAAGCGCTGCCCCGGCATAGGCTTTCATCGACACGTCGTACCGTGCCGCCTCGCGCGATTCAGCATTGAAATACTTGACGGTTTCAAAGTTCAGCAGGCTGTCGATGGCACGTTGATTGGCCTCAGTATCCTGATCGTTCATTTCGCGGCGCAACTTCACGCGCCATTCCGTCACCGCAAAGGTGAACCAGATGTACAGCGCGATGGTGACAGCAACGACAACCAGATACCAGACGTCGAACAGCCACATCAGGATGATCGCGACCAACAGCAGTTCCAGGATCAGCGGACCAATCGAAAACAGCAAAAAGCGCAACAGGAATTCCACGCCTTTCACACCACGCTCGATAATCCGGCTAAGCCCTCCGGTGCGACGCGTCACGTGGTAACGCATGGACAGCTGGTGGATGTGCTGGAAGGTCTCCAACGCCAGTGCGCGCAAGGCCCGCTGCCCTACAGGGGCAAAGGCCGCATCGCGTAGCTGCTGAAAGCCAACGGTCATCATCCGTGCGACACCATAGGCCACGGTCAGACCAACCGCGCCCAACGCCAGCGGCGGTACGCCCTCACCTGCCAGCCCATCGACAGCGCCCTTGTAAAGGATCGGAGTATAGACCGCGATCAGCTTGGCCAGAACCAGCATGCCCATGGCCAGAACGACGCGTCGTTTTACCCAAGGCTCATCCTCGGGCCACATATAAGGCGCAACCTTCCGGATCGTGCGCCAGCCAGAGCGGCGGTCGTCGGGCGTGGGCGTATCGGCTGAGGTCATTGGCGCTGCTCGTCTCATCACGTACCTGATCTGCGGTCAGAGATAGACCGCTGGCCCACCAAGGGCCAGCAGCAATAGTTCATTCCGGGATGGTGAATATCTGACCGGGATATATCAAATCAGGATCGCGGATCGCGTCGCGGTTAGCCTCGAACAATTTCACGTAAAGGATACCATCGCCGAACCGATCACGCGATATGGCCCAAAGCGTGTCGCCTTCCTGCACGGTGACCGCGCGGATCGGGGGGATATCTGTTTCGCCCTCGGGCTGGTCACCACCCTCTGCCGCGCGCAGAGCTTCCAGTGGTTCGCGCTTGAACGGCGTTTCAAGGCGACTGACCACGGTGCCATCCGTGGCGATTTCATCCACACGCAGGGTGTAGATCCCGGGGTCAATCCCTTCCAACTCGCTGCGCCATTTACCATCATCAACCAGCGGCAGATCGGCGACAAGCTGGTTGTCCAGATACAGCCGCACCGCAGACCCGTCCGGCACCCGGCCTGTCAATTCAACGTCGCCAACGTCAGAATACCCAATCGTGTCCAACGCCACCTCATCCGAAGTATCGGGTTCGGCTGTTGGAGATTGAACCAGTTCAACCCCGTCTTCACCTGAACGCAAAATAGCAACTTGTTGATTTTCATCGCCTTCTTCAGCGGTTTCTTGTGCCGTCTCCTGGGGTTGATCCGCAGACGGTTCTGCGGGCGCATCCGCCGTTTCGACATCCCCGGTCGTCGTTTCATCTGTTGGCTCTGACGAGGGTGTGTCTTGTGCCCCTGCTGTTTCGTCGCCGGAGGGCGCAGCGTCACCCGTTTCGGCAGCGGCGACCTGCTCGGTCGTCGGTTCAGGTTCAGGTTCAGGTTCAGGCAAGGCTGCAATCAAATAGTCGTCCGAACGAACGGGTTGATCCTGGCCCGCAGTTTCCAACGTAAGCCCGCGCGCATCGTCTGAAAATGGAATCGAAAGGAACTCGGCAAACTGACCGGTGTTATCGACGATAAAGCTGTGCACTTGCTCACCATCCAGCAAGACACGAACATCCGTGCCTGGCTCTGCATTGCCGGAAAGAACGGTATTGCCGTCCGGCTCAACAAAGATCTGGTCCAGAGTCGGTGGCGCGACAGCCGGGTCAGCCTCAGCCGTTTCCGTCGCTGGTGCGGTCGCGGATTCAGACGGATCAGCGGTTTCCGGTTCCTCAATTGCTGTGATCTGATCCTCGGACGGGGTGGAAACCGAACTGGCCTCTTCCGTGGTTTGGACAGAGGTGTCTTGCTGCGGTGAAGCTTCCTGAGGACCCGTCCCGAAGACGCCGGACAGGTACAACCCGCCCGCCCCGACTAATGCAACGATGCCGGCAATCACCCCCCAGATGAAAGTACCGGAGCTTTCGCTTCCCGACTTGGAGTTCATTCTTTTCCTTTCGCTCCGCAGCGCAAGTGCTTTGAGCAAAACACATTCTGCCTAACGGTTGAGCCAATCTATCAATCCCGCTATCACGGGTCAAAACACCATATACAAGCCCGGAGAAGCCAACCCATGTCTCAGAAATCTGTCTGTGTGTATTGCGGGTCACGAAATGGCGCGAATCCGGCCTATTCCGACGCGGCGCAACACTTTGGAACCCTTTTGGCCAAAGAAGGCTGGCGGCTGGTCTACGGGGCCGGGGATGTGGGGCTAATGGGCGAGGTCGCGCGAGCCGCGCAAGCCGCTGGTGGTGACACGTTCGGCGTCATCCCGGTGCACCTTCTGCGACGCGAAGTCGGCAAGACGGACCTGACCCGTTTCGTGGTCACCGAGACGATGCACGAGCGCAAGAAGGTCATGATCATGAATGCCGATGCGGTTATTGTCCTGCCCGGCGGTCCGGGGTCGCTGGATGAGTTGTTCGAGGCGCTCACTTGGCGGCAGCTGGGCCTGCACGACAAACCCATTCTAGTCATGAATGTGGATGGCTATTGGGATACGCTGCACGAGCTGTTGCAACAGGTCATCGGCCAAGGCTTTGCCGACGCATCGCTGTCGGACTTCATCACATGGGTCGATGGCCCGGAGGCTGCAATGTCAACGCTCAGGAAAGTTCTGACTTAGGCTGACAGATGTACGGGCGGCCAGAACCGCCCGTTTGCCATCGTCAAATTCAAGTCGCCGGAGCAAGGCGCTGTCGCAGCACCTGTTCGACCTTATGCATCGGATGATTGGTCAGAGTTTTATCGACCTCGGCAACCACTTTGCCCAGCACTTCGCTGTGCAACCGCCGGCGCAGCAACCCTAGAACATGCGGGCTGGCTACCAGGACCAATCGTTTATAGGCCCCTTTTAAACCCTTACGGTTCAACAGGTTGGCGACATCCTGCACGAACAGGGATTTCGCATGGGTTTTCCATTTGCTCTCTTCCACGGCCGATTTCTGATGTGGTGCCGTGTCAAAACGACGACCGGCCCGGTCCGAAGGCTTGGTCCTTGGTCCGTCGCTTTCTTCTACGGATACGACAACCAGATTGGGATCATCAGCGTCGGTGATATTCTCCATGAACAGCGCCTTTTCCCCGTCGGCGATGACAACCCATGTTCCCTGTGCAAGTTCGACCATTGTGTTCTCCTGTAATGACATATTTTTTGCCATCTCTCATGCGTCAGGCACAGCTTTCCCGAGACGCGCCAAATTCATTCAGCGCGTTGCCTGACCTTTTTCTTAGTGGTTTGCGGCTCTCTCCCTCCGCATACTTTAGCTAGGTATTGCAGGGCGGCGTACAATAGGTCTCAATTCGAAAGTTGACGTATAGGCAGGTTTTCTCCTGCGGCGGAGTTGCAGGGTCACGCCGGCACTGTCGAATAGCTTTTCGGCTAATATCAGCTTGCGGGACGAAGCATGGGTATTTGGGCTAACCAGATTGATGGGTCTGCCAGTCAGTGTCGGATTGAATTTGGTTCTGCTTCGATGAGCCTGCACCTGCGTCATGGGCTTCGGGCCGCTGGTCTTGATGTGGTCTGGATGGAAGCACGGCAAGTGAACGCGGCTCGTTCAGCGATGCGTAACAAGACCGACAAAACGCATGCGCGAGGGATTGCAGAGGTGTTGCGATCTGGGTGGTTCAGTAAATTTTTCATCAAGAGCCGCATGGCACACGCGTTAAGAACACTATTGAGAAGCCGCACGGCTGTTCAAAGGAAATGCATCGATTTGACCAACGAAGTCCGCGGCTTGTTCAGGGTCTTCGGCCAGCAATTGCCGTCGCATGTTGATCAGGGGTCTTTCGACGAACGGGTCATACCATTGATCGAGGCAGATCCAGATCTCGCGCGTGCACTTCTGCCGCTCCTAGGTTCACGCGTGATGCTGTACAGAACCTACTGAGAGCTGGATCGCCGGGCAAAGCAGACACTTCCCTCTTGATCTCTGGATAACTGCCACTCGCTGCTGCTCTACGATGTATTACTTTTGGGTGATCTCTCCATAGAGAGCTGAGGTACGGGTTCCGCGCGTATTTAGTCTCGTGTCGAACACATTTCGGCAAGTTTTCAATTGGCGGCTTGAAATAGCAGCTCGTATCCCACAAGCATTTAGTAAATCACTGTCGCATTCGTTAAACGCCTGATGACGGACGTTTTTTTGGACTAAGTGACATAATTTAAAGGATTATGATGCGCACAGTCGTATTGTTTTTTTCGCTTGTCCTCTTGGTGTTTTCTGGAACTGCTCATGCTCAAGGCGTCACCCCTCTTTCTGAGAAAGGCGGATTATACGCAGCCTATGTGGTTCCGAGGGATGACTTCGACCGTGTGGACGTGCAGCTAATTGTTCTATCGGGAGCGTATGATGATCCGGAACCATCCGGTACGGCTCATCTAGCTGAGCATCTGGCTGCGTTTTCAGCGGACGCCACAATACTCAGAAAGCCCCGAGAGCGCGATATCTACGCGACAACGCATAACGTATCAACGGTGTACACGAATTCCGGCGTACCTTCTGACATAGAAATGTTGCTGCAGCTGTCTCGGGCCGTCCTTGACACGCCATCGCTGCCAGAAGGATTTGCGGAAAGCGAAATTGGTATCGTACAGCGTGAAACATTTCTTCGTGAAAGGCAGTCTCCGCTTCGTTGGCTCAGAAGAATTGCACTTCAAAACCTCTACGGCACTTTGCGCGGCCGTGCAGACAACACCATTGAAGATCTTCCGCAATTGAACTTTGAGAAGGCCTATCAGTTTCACAAAACTCACTATACGCCGTCCAATGTGACGTTAATCGTGTCGGGAAAAATTGAACCTAGTAAAGCCGAAGAACTCGTTGCTCGTATATTTGGGGACACAGAACCTTCTGAGGCCCCTCAAAAACGCTGGTTAGACGACAAACCAGACCCTGAGGTTCGGTTTGTTGAACGCATTCGGTCGGACAAGTTGGCGCATGACACAATCCAGTTTGCGAAATTCGTGGACTTCGAAGATCGATCAACCAGTATCGATATGCAGGGCGCATTTTTTATCGCCACCGATGTTTTGAACGAAAGGCTTTACAAGGCCCTGTACTATCAAGACGAGCGCGTTTTCAGCGTCGACGCTGACTGGTTTTTTGCCAAAAATGCGGATCTGGAACTTACCATAGATTTGCACCTAATGCCCGGCTTCAGCTTGGACGCGGCGCATAACCATCTGACAGAAACTCTGGCCAATTTGTTGAACGAACCGATCACCAGGGATGAAATCAATCAAGCGCGCCGGATGCAGGTCGTTGGATCCAGAAATGCCGCGCGCCGGCCCACAGAGTTTCTATCATTCCTGTCGAATGTGGCTTCTGATGGTTTCCCCCCTCTCACACCGACTGTATTTGTCGACATCTTGAACGATACGACAGATCAGGACGTTATTGATTTTGCCGAAAAGGTCATCAAGCCATCAGCCACTTCGGTCGTGTTGGCCGAAAAAGCAGAGTAACATGCAGACATTAAAAAGCCGGTTCATTTCCTCTCTTTTATTGGTTCTCAGCCTGCTGTCAGCGCAGCAGGTCCGTGCGGAGCTGATCGCAACGACCGGTGATGCAAATTTTGCCTATCTGATGCCTCTGGAAAACGGCATTTCTGAGCTCACCTTGGTTTGGCCGATAGATCGACCGACGATAGACCGGGTGGCCGCATTGCGTGCAGGTCTCTCAAGTGTAATTTCTGGAGGAACATCAAGCCGTTCTTCCTACAAAATTGCTGAGTACAAGCAGTTGAAAGGGATCAAGCATTACGTCGAAACAAGTCGCCGTAGTCTGATGCTCACGGTCTCGGCGCCAAACGAAGTCTTTCCAGAGACCATCGTTCACCTCGAAAACCTCTTGCTTGAGGCGGAATACTCGGACGACTGGTATGCAAGAGAGCTGCAGTATTCCAACTCTACCAAGTCTACCAGAACCAGGAGGCCAGAAGATGTTCTGAAGGAAGTGGCGCATTTCCTGGAGTACGAACCTGGCGACGCAGATGCTGAGGTTGGGGGTGGCGAATTTCGTTTTGGTCAACCCATTCAGGCAATCCTAAGATCCGGAGACCAAGAAGTAGAACGCCGCACTCTTCGATTGGTCAGCAAGCTTCCGCGCCTGAAGGGAAAGTGGAATTTGCCTTTCGCAAAATGGGCTGAAGCGTTGATTGGCACGAATGAGGAAGATTTCAGCCTTCCGACGGGTGTCATTCACTTTGCCGATCCTGACTCTACCGAGATGCTGATCCTTTTTGTCAAAGCTGAAGAGTTTGAAGATGAGATTGACCAGGTTGGGACAAATGTCTTGGTGGATTACATCGGTGCCAGTCAAGGATCCGAGATGTTTCGTATTATCCGCCAGGAATTGCGCGCGGCTTACGATCCACGCTCAGACTTCGTTGTCATGGGTAAGAAAAAGGCGATTATCTCGCTAAGCGCCACAGTTGAGGCCGTGAAGTGGCCCGAAGTCTATGAGAGAATAACGGACATTTACCAGAGTGTCCGCAGCGGGAAAATTGAACAAGAAGGTTTGGGGATTCAGTTCAGTCGGTTGGACCGGGCTTACTATCGCGATTTTTTTACTGAGCCTGTCTGGGGTGCGCGACAATACCTGCACGAATATCCCGAGGGTACTGACGGCACTATCGAAATTCCGCTTTTTAGCGCTTTTCAATCACTGTCATTGGAGCAGACGGCAGCAAACTCACGTGAGCTTTTGCCGCCTTTGGAGGATTTCCTCCTTATATTGATCGGAGGCGGAAGCTCACCTTCGGACATCTTGCCGTCAAAAGGTTACTGTGCGCTGCCCAAAAGCACTCCCTTAAGGTTTTGCCTTGATGCGCTGCCGAGTGCTGAAAACCTTTAAACGAAATGCAATTGTAGTTGGCCTTTTGAAAGGAAGCACTAGCCCCTGCGAAGCTCATTCGCCGCGCAAAGCAGTCATAGGTGTTTAGTGCAGCATTGTGCAAATTAGGCTCAGACCGGACTTGCGGCAGTACAGAAAGTTGAAATGGCAGGTTTTCTGCCGATTCAATTCAGCTTTGCAGACAAACAGTGAATTCGCTGAATTTGCTTGAATGTCGGCATTGCTAACGCCTGCCAACCTGATGATCGCCAATCCAGGCGCGCTGATCCCAGGTTGTGATTTCACTCGTCAACCACCTCATCACAGGCCCTTGGCCGGTCGCGTTTATTGTGAGGAAATCCACCGTCCTCAGGATCGCGTTCTGTGCGAATTCGTACTCCAAAACCTTTAACTCGCCGTCTAAGATTTCTCGCTCCACCGAAACGACCGGCAACTCTGCCCAGCCCAAGCCACCTATCACAAGCGCCTTTCTGGTGATCGGGGTACTTGAGATCCAAATGTCCGGGCTGAAAATGCGGTCTCCAGCGATTGAAGCGACTGAACTCGGTTCCACCGCTTGACGGTATTGCGACAGGTCTTTCCGCCCCACGGTCGCCAGTTTAGCCAGCGGGTGGTCAGCGTGACACACAGGCACGACCCTCTGAAACCCGACGCCGAGGCATCTGTAGCTTTGAGCCTCCTTGGGTGCCTCACATACAAAAGCAGCGTCCGCATCACCTGATTGAACTGCCTTGAGAACAGAAGGCCTCGAAAGCTGCTCCACACGGAGTTCTAAGCTTGGGAACCTATCGGCTGTGCCAGTTAACAGGCTTCGAACACGATCCACCAACAACCCATCTTCGACAAAGAAGGAAAACCTGGGCTCAATAGATCCGCTCAGCGCTTCGGCTTGCCCTCGGAGCATGTCCATGCTGCTCAATACCGACCTTGCGTGCTTCAGCAATGACTCACCGGCATCCGTTAACACGGGGCGATAGCCATCTCTGTGGAATAGCGACAGATCCAGATCGATTTCCAGATTGGAGATCGTCGCGCTGACCGCAGATTGTGCTTTGCCCAGTTTTCGCGCAGCGGCAGAGAACGAACCACACTCAACTGCGGTGACAAAAGCGCGTAACTGCTCGATCTCGGGCATTCGTAACTCCATCGGAAAATCATATGGACTTTAACTTTCTATATCTATCCTTCCTCTGATTAAAAAAGCGTCTGATCAAGAGATTTCTGCATTGAGGGCACACGGTATGAAAGCGCACTCCCCTTTGAGCTTGGCAGCGGTAATTGCGTGCACATTCACTGTCGGCACAGCGACCGCGCAAACAACAGCCTGCAATACTGCTTTGGACATTGATCTGCCATCGGAGTGCGAAGACGTGAAAGTTACCCATCCGGTCCATGGGCTTGAGAATTTTCGCGAACTCACAACTCCTGATGCGGGGATCAGGCCCGGTGTGCTCTTTCGCTCGGATCAGTTGGATGGCCTTTCCGATGCCGCCATTGCCGAGCTGAATGGCCTCGCTATCGAGACCATCGTTGATTTGCGTACCCCGGAAGAACTGGAAACGCACCCAAACGCGCAGATTCCTTCGGTGGATTTCAACGCCAATCTGCCCATTGGCTCGGATCCAGCCGACATCGCCAAGATCATGCCCATCGAGATCGCGTCTCAAATCCGCCCAATGTGGTTTGACGGCAAGTTCGATGAGATCGACCAGATGCTTGCGGATCACGATGTCGACCTGCGCCAGATCAGGATTGACCGCTACCGGGACTTTGCGACCAAGTTTGATCCGCAGGTGTCCCGGTTCCTGCATCTGCTCACCGATGCGAACAACTTTCCGATGCTATTTCACTGCGCAGGCGGAAAGGACCGCACAGGATACATGGCGGCCGTCACCATGTTGACGTTAGGCTATTCCGAAGAGGATGTCGTGCGCGATTACCTGACCTCCAATGCCTTCACCTACGACGAGCTCGAGCAACTGGTTGGCAAGGGCCCCCACTCGCTGCGCCCGGCCTTCGGTGCGCATCCGGAACAAATCACAGCCTCTCTTCAGGCGGTCAAGGATGCTCATGGCTCTTTTGACACTTATCGCCGCGATATTCTTGGCATCAGTGATAAGGAGGTGGAGGCGATCAGGCAAAACCTACTCGTGCAGAACTGAGGCGCTGACAAACGAAAAAAACGGTTTTCTAATTGCCGACAATCGTACGACCTGAAGCATCAGTTGCTTCGGGCTCGAAGCAGTCAATCGATGCGGATTGCAAAACGCAGCATCACCATCAAAAACAGCTATCTAAACAAGAAAGGACCTGCCAGCGTCACCGCCAACAGGCCCTTGAAAAACCCTTATTGGGTTAACAATCACATCCGCGATGCAACGTTTTCCCAGTTCACCAGATTGTCGAGGAAGTTCGACAGGTAAGCCGGACGCTTGTTGCGGAAATCGATGTAGTAGGAGTGCTCCCACACGTCGCAACCCAGCAACGCGGTTTGACCAAAGCACAGCGGGTTCACGCCGTTTTCAGTCTTGGTCACAGCCAACGAACCGTCTGCGTTCTTGACCAGCCACGCCCAGCCCGAGCCGAACTGACCGGCACCAGCAGCGCTGAACTGCGACTTGAACTCGTCAACCGAGCCAAAGCTTTCAGTCAGTGCTTTTTCAAGCTCACCGGGCATTGCGTTGCCGCCGGGCCCCATCATTTCCCAGAACTGGTTGTGGTTCCACAGCTGGCTGATGTTGTTGAAGATGCCGTTTTGCGCGACGGCGTTTGCGTCGTAGGTGCCAACGATGATCTCTTCCAGCGACTTGCCGTCCCACTCGGTACCAGCGATCAGCTTGTTGCCGTTGTCGACATAGGCCTTGTGGTGCAGGTCGTGGTGATATTCCAGTGTTTCCGCGGACATACCCTTGGCTGCCAGCGCGTCATGTGCATAAGGAAGATCAGGAAGTTCAAAAGCCATATCGGCCCCCTGTTAAAAATGTAAGTTGCGGTTCCCAAGGTTAAATGCTTTGGCAGCCGCCGCAGGTCAAGAGCCGAGACAAGAAAACCCGGAGGCAGGCGATGCTTACACAGGCGCGCAAGATGTTTTACCGCGCCCGCGGATACTATGCGGGCCAGCTAAATGGCGAGCCGTTTCGACTGGACCCATATCATTCGAAATTCTGGCGCAAGGTGTCAGATGGCAAGTGGGAGCCTGAAACCTTCGCGGTGCTCGACAGGTTTCTGTCGGCTGATCGGGATTATCTGGACATCGGTGCGTGGATTGGCCCCACGGTTCTGTACGGTGCCCGCCAAGCGCGGCACGTCTGGTGTTTCGAACCGGATCCGACGGCTTTTCGGCATTTGGCCTGGAACCTCGACCTGAACGACATCCGCAATGTTTCGGCCTTTGGCGTGGCGTTGTCGGATCAGTTCGGAGTGGCCCGCATTGCGTCGGTGCGCGGCGAGCCGGGCGATTCCACCAGCTCACTTTTGCATGACGGAACACATGGCAACGACGCTTTGACGATCGCATGGGACCAGTTCGAGGCCGCGAATGACCTGTCGGGTGTCTCGCTGGTCAAGATGGATATTGAGGGGGCTGAGTTTTTTGTACTGCCAACGATCCTGCCCTGGTTGAAACGGACGCGACCTACTCTCTACCTCTCGCTCCACTCGCCTCTTTTGGCTGAAGAGGACAGACACCAGCGGACCTCAGACCTGCTGAAAAGTCTCTCCTTTTACTCTGAAATTACTGACGAAACCGGGCGCCCGCTGGATGTTCTGAAAGCCCTCAGTCCAACGGAAATGACACGGTACCGTACGGTTTTGTTTACTGGCTAGAAGGCAGCCATGAGCCCTGTCGAAGTAGGTGTTTCCCCACTTGCAACCCAGGTGTGAGCTTGTTGAAGAGCTCCCACGGAATAGTTTGATGGGTAACCAAAATGAAAGCTTCGCTTACGGCGATTGCTGCGATGATTGTTTCCGCGCAATCAGCTTTAGCTGGTACCGACGAAAACAAATGTGAGATTACGAAGACGGACGGCCATAGCTGGATCGCGCCCGAGTATCACTTTCAGGTAGACACCAACACTCGTGAAGCCCAAGTTGTCAGCGGCCATCACGATTGGACCAGCGCCAAACTCAAAGTGAAAAACAGTGGCGAATACCGCATGTTTTGGAACGTCGACCTCCGGTCAAGCGAAGGGCAAAGCCTGCGTATGAAATATCAGGCAGATCTTAATTCAGCGAAAAACACGGTCAAAGTCCGCGCCAGTTTTGCGCACATAAGCGCTTCTAACAAGCCTTATGGTTCCGGAGTATGCAGCGTAACCACCGGGTAAAGAAAGCCCCGGTGTGGCCGGGGCTTTTCACTTCACTTCGGTTCAGTAAACCCCGACTTCGCTGCCGGGCTGCGCCGCAACTTTAAGCAGCTTGAACACGTAGTCTGCGGCCGACCGGAAACAGACAACACGGAAGGTATCGGCGTCATCCATCCAGAACGCCCCTGCCACCTGCGCCAGACGCGAACGGCGGATCTGGCCTGGCTGAAATGCCTCAGCCGACAGCTCCACCGGGGCAAGTTTGCCCAGCACCTCACGCGCATTGCTGCCCGAGATACGGAACACCGCGCGGGCGTCCGAGACGTTGACGGCCAACGCGTGTGCACCGCTCAGCGCGTTGGTCATGGTCGCCAGTTTGGCCTCAACCTCGGCGTAGGGAACAAGCACCAGTAATTCATCGGTGGACATCCAGCAAACGCCGGACTCACCGTCGACCAGAGCTTCGCGCTGACCGGGCATTTTTTGACCCGTTGCGTCCTTGACAGCCTTGGCCAACACCTTGTCGGACAGGTCGCCGCGCAGGGTAATCATGCCCTGCAGGCCACATTCCTGGACCTTGGCAATGCCATCATAGCTTGCGTGGTTCAGTGCGCTGATGGGTTCAGACATTCTGCTTCTCCCCGTCCTTGTCGAAGAAGATCGGGTCCACGATCTTAGCTTTGTAGGTTTTGCCATCGGTGCCCGGGAATTCGACGATCTCGCCCATGCGGTCTGGACCGTGCTTGATCAGACCCATGGCGATGCCTTTTCCGAGGTTGGCCGAGTAATATGTCGAGGTAACGCGACCGATCATGTTACGCTGACCGTTGGCGTTGACGCCCTCACCGACTGCGTAAGCTCCGTCAGGGATGACAGAACCATCCACAGTCTCAAGACCAACCAGTTTCCAGCGGTCTGGATCGGCCATGTGGCTGCGCGAATGGGCGCGTTTACCGAGGTAGTCCTCTTTCTTTTTCGAGAGCGCCCAGTGCAGCCCCAGATCTTGCGGGATCACGGTGCCGTCGGTCTCGTCCCCGATCATGATAAAGCCCTTTTCAGCCCGCAGAATGTGCAGACACTCGGTGCCGTACGGCATAACTCCGAACTCTTTGCCTGCCTCCATCAGAGCGGTCCAGAAGGCTTGCCCCTGGCTGGCCGGGACCGAGATTTCGCAGCTCAGTTCACCTGAGAATGAAATCCGGTAGACACGGCAATCGAAACCACCGATCTGCCCATCGCGCCACTCCATGAATGGCAGCGCCTCAGCGCTGACATCCATGCCGCCCAGCTTTTCAAGCAGCTTGCGGGCATTGGGGCCGACCACTGCCACCTGAGCGTACTGCTCGGTCACGTTGGCGACGTAGACTTTCCAGTCCCACCACTCGGTCTGCAACCATTCTTCCATATGGGCATGGATGCGTTCGGCTCCGCCGGTGGTTGTGTGGCACAACCAGGTATCCTCGTCGATGCGGGCGACAACGCCGTCATCGATCAGGAACCCGTTTTCCGAGCACATCAGGCCATAGCGGCATTTGCCGATCTTCAGCGTGGACATCATGTTGGTGTACATCATGTCCAGGAATTTGCCGGCATCGGGGCCTTTGACGATCAGTTTGCCAAGTGTCGAGGCATCCAGCAGGCCGAGATTATCACGGGTGTTCTTCACCTCGCGATTCACGGCGTCATGCACGGATTCGCCGGGTCGCACATAGGCATAGGTCCGGCGCCAGTGACCGACCGGTTCCCAATCGGCGCCGTTCTTGTCGTGCCAGTCATGCATCGGTGTCTGACGGATCGGCTGGAACACCTCACCCCGCGCTTCGCCGCCAATCGCACCCATCGAGATAGGGGTATACGGCGGGCGGAAGGTGGTGGTGCCAACCTTCGGAATTTCCGACTCCAACGCATCAGCTAGGATCGCCAGACCGTTGATGTTGCTCAGTTTACCCTGATCCGTCGCCATGCCCAGCGTGGTGTACCGTTTGGTATGTTCGACGCTTTCATAGCCTTCGCGCGCGGCCAGTTGAACGTCCGAAACCTTGACGTCATTTTGGAAGTCCAGCCACGATTTCATGCGTAGCTGCACGTCGGCGTTGGCGGGCATCAGCCAGACCGCTTGCATAGCGGCCTCTTGCGTGGCCTCACCAGCCGGAGCCTTGGTGTTCTTTGGCTTGAAGCCAGCTGCTTTGGCGGCCGCTTTGCCCGCAGCGTGCGCGTCCGTCAGAACATCGCCCAATGCCAGAGCGCCATTAGACGCACCAGCAGCCACAACAAATCCCTCGCCGTTCGCGCCCAGTGGTGGCCGTGCCGGATCGGGGCGGAAATGCGCGTGCGCCTCGTCCCAAATCAACTTGCCGCCGCAATGCGACCACATGTGAACAACCGGGGACCAACCGCCAGACATGGCAACCGCGTCGCACTCAACTTCTTCGCGAGCGCCACCGATGCCTTCCTGATTGCAGATCTCGACCTTTTTGACGCGCTTGCCGCCTTTGACTTTAGCAATGGCCTTGCCGGGGTCGACCCGGATGCCAAGCTGTCGCGCCTCTTCTGCCAGTGGTCCAGCCGCAGCGCGTGCATCGATCACACGCAGAACATCGACACCTGCCTGTTTGAGGATGATCGCTGTGCGATATGCGTCGTCATTGTTGGTCGCGACGATTACACGTTCGCCCGGGGTTACGCCCCAATTCACCACATAGTCGCGCATGGCCGCGGCCAGCATGACACCCGGCACATCATTGCCCGCAAATGACAGCGGACGTTCGATTGCACCTGTCGCAGTGACGACCTGCTTGGCCCGGATACGCCACAGGCGATGGCGTGGACCTTGTGTGCCCGGTTTATGGTCGTTCAGACGCTCATACCCCAGCACATAACCATGGTCATAGACGCCCGCGCCCATGCAGCGGTTGCGCATGATAACGTTGTCCATTGTTTCCAATTTGGAAACCAATTGTTCCACGAACTTATCCACAGGCTCATCATTGATGGTCCCGCCATCAACCGGAGCGCGCCCACCCCAATGCGCGGTTTGCTCGATCAGCAGAACTTTCGCACCGGTCTCGGCCGCCGCCTTGGCCGCTTGCAACCCGGCGACACCGCCACCGATCACCAGAACGTCGGTGAAGGCGTAGAAGTGCTCGTAGGTGTCTGCGTCGCGGTTGTCTTTGTCGGGTGCTTTACCCAGACCGGCCGACCGCCGGATGATCGGCTCATAGACGTGTTTCCAGAATGGCTTGGGGTGAATGAACGTCTTGTAGTAGAAGCCCGCTGGCAGGAACCGCGCCAGCGCTGTGTTCACGGCACCGATGTCGAATTCCAGGTTCGGCCAGTGGTTCTGTGAAATTGAGGTCAGACCGTTGAACAGCTCGGTCGTGGTGGCGCGCTGGTTCGGCTCGAACCGGTTACCCTGCCCCAGGCCGACCAGCGCGTTCGGCTCTTCCGCGCCGCTGGCCACAACACCGCGCGGGCGGTGGTATTTGAACGACCGGCCCATCATCATCTGGTCATTGGCCAGCAGGGCCGAGGCAAGCGTATCGCCCTCGTACCCCTGCATCGAGGTGCCGTTGAAGGTGAAGGTGACCTGTTTCGACCGGTCAATCAGCCGACCTTGTTTTGCGAGACGGGTGCTCATGTTGCTGACCTTTCGCAGGCGGAATTAGGGATGGCAGCGTGGATCATTCGTACTCTCTCCACGTCCAGCCAGGACGCTTTGCAGTGATCGCGTCCTTGAGTTCTTTCGGCGGCTCGGTGGTCTGGGCGGAATAGGTTCCGAACACTTCGAGCGTTTGTGTGCAGCGAGCGGCGTGGAACCACTTGCCGCAGCCGTTGCTGTGGCGCCAGCGTTCGAAATGAACGCCTTTGGGGTTTTCACGCATGAACAGGTAGTCGTGGAATTCGCCATCCGACGAGCCGGGACCGAAGCGTTTCAGATGCGCCTCACCTCCGGCGGATAGTTCAGATTCTTCGGCGTCAACGCCACAGTAGGGGCAATTCAGGATCAGCATTTGTTCATCACACCTATTTTCATTGAGTAGGTACGGGCTGTTCTTCGACAGCCAATGGAACCATGTTTTCAAAGTGGAACATGGCTTCGATGGGGATAGTGATGGCGTTCGGGCGCACTCCGACAATGTCATCCGCAATCTGATACGCAATCATTCCAGCAGCATTCAATGTGGAAACGATCGATCCCTTGGCTTCACGATTGCCAACATTGCATTCGATCAAGGCAACCTTGGCTTCGAGGCTGGAAAAGTCGACGCTGTTTAGGACAGTGACTTCGTGTCCCTCAACGTCCACCACAAGTACATCAGCTTTGCGAGTTCCATGCTCAGTCAGAATATCATCCAAACGTCTGGTACGCACTTCTGTGCTGACAACCGCGCTTTCCGGAATGGTTAATCCCTGTTTACGATTGGCACGTTGCACCGCGCTTTCCATTCGACCTTTTTCGACGGAGGCACATCCACGCAACCATCCCGGGCAGCTGCTCTTCAGGCGTTCATCCATATGATACAATGCCATCTTACCCGGTGTCTCAGAAACCGCAGCGTTCACCAAGACAACGTTTGGATTATTCCCATGCAAGCCCTCAAGTTCCTGGAAGTACACCGGATGCGGTTCAATGAGCACACCTGACCAAGTGTCTTTTGACCAATAGCGAAAAAGCGGGTCTTCCAGCTTACCGTCATTTGCACCGACTTGGACAACGTGCACGTGCTCGGCCCGAGCATCCAAACAGGCAAGCAGGAAGTCCCGCATGGCAAGCTTGGATTTGCGGGGTCGCCCCGGCACGGAAGTCGGTAGGTCGTTCAGGTTCACAGCCGTGCTCCTTGCGCCAAACGAACGAAGCCACAAGCGCGATCTGACGGTATCGCAACGCAACTATTGTGTGCAGGGGAATATGCAGGGATTAACATTAGTCCACACATCAGTGTGCCACCCCGGCCGCGACGCTTTCGTCGATGAAGCGGCCCTCTTTGAAGCGGTCCAGCGTAAAGGCTTCGGTCAGCGGTGAGTGACCTGTGGCCATCAGCTGCGCCATGCCCCATCCCGATCCGGGGATCGACTTGAAGCCACCCGTGCCCCAGCCACAGTTGATAAAGCAACCGCCCAAAGGCGTTTTTGACAGGATCGGAGACCGGTCGCCGGTCATGTCCACAATCCCGCCCCACTGGCGCAGCATTTTCAGGCGCGAGATCATCGGGAAGGTTTCGACCAGTGCGCGAACGGTTTCCTCAATATGATGGAAGCTGCCGCGCTGGGTGTAGTTGTTGAAAGCATCAGTGCCGCCGCCGATCACCATCTCACCCTTGTCGGACTGTGACATGTAACCATGCACGGTGTTGGCCATCACCACCACGTCCATGCAGGGCTTGATCGGCTCGGACACCAACGCCTGCAGGGCAATCGCCTCAAGCGGCAAACGGAATCCCGCCATCTCGGCCAGCTGACCGGAATGGCCCGCAACCACCATACCCAGCTTGTCGCAGTCAATCGAACCTTTGGTGGTGTCGACACCGACAACACGGCCATTCTCGGAACGGACACCCTTGACCTCGCATTGCTGGATGATGTCCATGCCCATTGCGGAACATGCGCGCGCATATCCCCAAGCCACGGCGTCGTGACGCGCGGTACCTCCGCGTTCTTGCCACAATGCGCCCAGAACCGGATAGCGTGGACCGTCGATGTTGATGATCGGAACCAGCTCCTTAACGCGCTCAGGGGTGATCCACTCGGTCTGAACACCTTGCAACGCGTTGGCATGAGCCGTGCGCTGATAGCCGCGAATTTCGTGCTGAGTCTGGGCCAGCATCATGACGCCACGGGGGCTGAACATGATGTTATAGTTCAGTTCCTGACTCAGATCTTCGTACAGGCTGCGCGCTTTTTCGTAGATCGCTGCCGAAGGGTCCTGCAGATAGTTTGAGCGGATGATCGTCGTGTTCCGACCGGTGTTACCACCGCCCAGCCAGCCCTTTTCGATCACAGCGACATTCTGGATGCCGTAATTCTTACCCAGGTAATACGCAGTCGCCAGACCATGGCCGCCCGCACCGACGATGATTACGTCGTATTTCTTCTTGGGTTCGGGCGAACGCCAGGCGCGCTCCCATCCGGTGTGATAGCGCAACGCTTCGCGCGCTACAGCAAAGGCTGAATAGTGTTTCATAGGCGAATCCATCCGGTTCGGTGATTGCGCGAAGATATGCCGCGTAACGCTAGCGCGCCCCTGCCGTTCAACGCCATAATATCGCACTATTGCGACATAGGCCCCATTATTGCGACATGAAGGCGACCAGCGGCCATTTGTCCCTTTTGTCGACCCGCCGAGAGGTCTAAGTCAGGACAGCCAATTCGGAGAAACCATGTCGTTCTGGGTCCTGATCATCCTAACCGCTGCTGTGATTGCAGTGTTCCTGGGCTATTCCATCCTGCGAACGCGCGACGCACGCGAACCCGCAGCGGCGTATGACCTGCGGGTTTATCGCGAACAGCTGGCGAGCGTCGATAAGGATCTGGCCCGAGGTGTAATCGGCGAAGCAGACGCCGAGCGTGTTCGCACGGAGATTTCACGTCGTATTCTGGCCGCAGACGCCCAGATGCAGGCACAGTCGACTCGACCGGGACCGCCACTTTGGGCCTCTGTCACCGCGATCGCAGCCGTGGGTCTTATCCTGGTCGGCGGTGCGGCTTGGATGTATGACCGGATGGGTGCGGCGGGGTTGCCGGATCAGCCCCTGTCGCTGCGTATTGCGCAGGCGGAAAACTTGCGCGCGGAACGCCCCAGCCAGGCTGAATTTGAGGCCACCACAACACCTGCGCCTTTGCCTCAGCTGGAAGAGAGCTATGCCGCGCTTTTGGAGCAGTTGCGTGAAACCGTCGAAGCGCGTCCCGATGATCTGCAAGGTCATATTCTGCTGGCGCAGCACGA
Organism: Ruegeria sp. CDSB029; assembly: GCF_059611125.1. Classification (NCBI taxonomy): domain Bacteria; kingdom Pseudomonadati; phylum Pseudomonadota; class Alphaproteobacteria; order Rhodobacterales; family Roseobacteraceae; genus Ruegeria; species Ruegeria sp. CDSB029. The sequence goes on along the minus strand of NZ_JBXWOX010000003.1, from coordinate 204,028 downwards.
GGCGAACGCAGGCAACTTTCCGGCCGCTTACAAGGCGCAGCAGCGCGTGATCGAACTGTCCGGTGACGCTGTCCCAGCAGATGCTTATTCGCATCTGGCCGAAATGATGATCCTGTCGGCGGGTGGATATGTATCCCCCGAAGCCGAAGCTGCATTGCGCGAAGCGTTGAAACGCGATCCGCGACATGGTCCGGCACTGTATTATCTGGGCCAAATGATGGTGCAGGTCGGGCGCCCCGACATCGGGTATCGCATCTGGACCGACGCGCTGCGCAACGCACCAGCTGGCGCGCCATGGGTCGACGCAATTCTGGCCCAACTGGATGAGCTGGCGTTTCGCGCTGGCGTGTTCAACGCGCCTGAGATGTCAGCCCCGGCAGGCCCCGGCCCGAGCCAGGAAGACGTCGAGGCTGCGGCCGCGCTGACCCCGGAAGAAAGGCAAGAGATGATCCGCGGCATGGTCAACCAGCTATCAGATCGGCTGGCTACCGAAGGGGGCGCGCCCGAGGATTGGGCCCGTCTGATCGCGGCACTGGGGGTTCTGGGCGAAGGACAGCGCGCCATCGACATCAGGAACGAAGCCATGGCAGTCTTTGCCGACAATGCCGATGCCCTTGCAATCATCGACGCCGCTGCGCTTCAAGCAGGTATCGCACAATGATTTATGACGAATTCGAAGACTTCGCCGCTGCATTGTCACCCATGACTGCCCTGATGGGGTTGGATTTGGGCGAAAAAACCATCGGCGTGGCTGTGTCCGACCGGATGCGCGGCGTGGCCAGCCCGCTTGAGACCGTACGGCGCAAGAAATTTACCCTGGATTCGGCCCGATTGCTGGAAATCATCGCGGATCGCGAGATTGGTGGTGTTGTGCTTGGCCTGCCCAAAAACATGGACGGAACCGAAGGCCCCCGGTGCCAATCGACCCGCGCTTTTGCCCGAAATCTGTCACGTCTGACCGAAGTTTCGATCGGATTCTGGGATGAACGGCTCAGCACGGTAGCGGCAGAAAAGGCACTGCTTGAGGCGGATACGACACGAAAACGTCGCGGACAGGTTATCGATCACGTCGCGGCGGGCTATATTCTGCAAGGAGCGCTGGATAGGCTGCGCTTTCTTTAAGGGCGACGGGGTACACCGATGACAAACATGGTCTGGAAAAGGAACGAGGTCGAAAGCCCTTGCATCCAGATATGCGTCGTGCACCCGACCGAGCGCATCTGTACTGGTTGCTATCGCACCATTGATGAGATCACACGCTGGTCGAAAATGGGCAGCGATGAACGTGCTGAGATCATGGAAGATCTGCCCGCGCGCAAGCCACGCCTCGCCAAACGGCGCGGCGGACGCGCGGCGCGCATGAACAAATCCTGATATCCACTTCTGGCTTTTAGGCTGAGTTCGCGCTGCTGCGGGTTGGTCTGAACTCCGAGGGGGGATCAAGTTCGAAGACATGCGTAAGTGAGTGGCAACCCACAGCAGCGCCTTTCAGCAAAATGGTCTTCCGACGTGGTCAGGCGGAAGAACGATTCAGGTTTAAGCGATTTTTGACCGACCGATCAAGAAAAATTGAACGGTCGGTAAATTAACCTTACGTAATGGTAAAGTAAGGCGAGAACTGGCGCCGTGATCAGCATCGCCCTACCCCGCCGCAAGCCAGGATTTTGCGTTTTCGAAATCCTCAGAAGGGAAGAATTGCGTGCGGGCACCCAGAACGTGACTGGCGACACGCTGCGCCATATGTTGCCACGCTTTGTCCCCCACTATGGCGGCGCGATCCAGCATTCCCACATGCCCTCGGGCCAAGCGGAAATGTGCGGCCAGTGCGGTCAGCCCCTGCCAGCCGTCAAACTCGCGCAGGTCGATCAACAGACGGAACTCGTTCTTTGAACTCAGCAAGGTATCCAGATCACGCTCAGCCTGTTGGTATTCTTCGGGGTCCAGTTCGCCCATCAGGCTGATCTGCACGCAGGGTCCGCCCAAATCGGTCACATGGATGGCCCCCAGAGACTCGCGCATCCAACGGCGCGCGGCCTCAAGTTCCGAAAGTTCAAACACATGAACGGGGCATGGCAGGATCGGCGCGGCCAGACGGATGCTTGTCTGTACCCAGCCCTGATCAGCCGCAACCGCGATACGGTCAAACCCGCGCCAGTGGCTGAGACCCAGCTTGGTATCGGACCACGCGGCCCCAAGATCATAGCCTTTGAACTCTGGCTGCACGATTGCCAGCAGACGCACCGCATCATGCGCCTCAAGCGCCGCTTCGATCGCGGGGACCAATGTCTCGCTGTAGTCTTTGCTTGTCACTTCGCCGGACAGCTCGACCTCGATCTGGGCCCCATCAGAATCCGTGTGAACCGTAATCATCGAAAATCTCCAAACCTGAATAATGGCAACAGGTTAGGAGGATTCGATCCACTCGGCTACTCCCCCGGCGCATTCGGGGCGAAAATAGGCGATCATCCGTCCATCCGGGCCAGCGGTCGCCGCCTCGGCCCAAGGCGCGACGCCGTGCAGGCAGTGGCGATGCAGTAGATAGGCCTCACCCGGTTTTGCTGGCAGCTCGATCCGGGGGCAGGTCTCAAACACCTCGCGACGGGCCGCCTGATATATGTCGGTTACGTCGATCAAGTGGAGGCTGTCCTTTGGTTGGCCTTTCATCGCTTGTGCGAACGCAGCCCCCAGTATCTTGTGGCTGCCCTCCCACAGAACCATCGGCGCGGCATCCGTGCTGGCCTCGGTCAGCGGGATGCCAAGAATCCATGCGTGCGGTTCATCCACCCGGCGTCGACGATCCGGCCCCATGGGGCGCAATCCATCCACATGCGCCGCATCACGGTTCCGCCGGTATCTGCTGGCCGCTTCACCCTCGCCGCGACGTGGTCGGGGGTAACCGGGATAAACGACCGAGACCTGCCCCTTGTGCAGTGGCAACCGCCCATAGTGTTCAGAGATAAAGTCCATGGCCTTTCCCGACAAAACGTCCGATCGCGCCACCCTGCCCTCTGGATCGTTGTCCAACGCGTCCACACCGATGAACCATGTGCCTTCGCAATCCAGCCATTCCGCATAGACCGGATCTGTGACCGAGGCGCGGGCTTGCGGCAAAGCATGTTCAACCCATCGGGCAAGCGTCGGGTCGTGCGGAAACCTGATCCAACCTTTGTCCCAAAAATCGGTCACAGCCCCAGCGCCTTACGCAGCATATTCAGGGCGACCAGCGTTAGGAAAACCGCGAACACACGCTTCAACGGCTTGGGATCCATCGCATGCGCCAGCTTTACGCCCCAGGGCGCAGTGATCATCGTCATGGCTACAACAATTGCAAAAGCGATCAGGTTGACCGCGCCGATTGTGTACGGAGGGCGGTGTTCAGGCGCGATGTCCAGGAACAGGAAGCCCAAAACCGAAGGCACCGCGATGATCACACCAAACCCGGCCGCCGTTGCAACCGCCCGATGAATGGGCGCGTTGAACAGGCTCATCAGCGGCACGCCAAAGCTGCCGCCGCCAATGCCCATCAGAACTGAAAGGAACCCGACCGAAGGTGACAAAACGGCCCGCTTCACGCCTTTTGGCATCGCATCACCAAGCCGCCATTCTGATTTACCCAAACCCAGATATGCGCCAATGACCATACCCAACACGCCGAACAACGCCTGCAACGCCTCGGTTCGCAGTGCCGAAGCGACCAGCACTCCGACAATGGCCCCCACTGCAATTCCCGGCCCCCAACCGCGCAGGATATCCCAGTCCACCGCGCCTTTCTTGTTATGCGCCAGGACGGATCGTAGTGATGTGATGATGATGGTTGCCAGCGAGGTCGCAAGACACAGCTGCATCAACTGTGGGCCGCCATATCCAAGTGTTTGGAACGCATAGAAAAACGCGGGCACCAAAACGATGCCGCCGCCGACACCCAGCAAGCCAGCCAAGACACCGGCCAGCGCCCCGATTACAAGCAAAAGGCCCAACATCTGGGCCAGTAACATCGTCTCGGGCATCATCCCCCCAAACCGGCCATTTGGCCGTATTCCGTTCTCGTCAAACCTCTGCCAAAGGCGCGATACTGTCCAGAGCTTGCAGCATCACTTCGGGGCCTGCCCCGTCGTGGACCGCGCCCTCGGAAAGGGCTCGACGCCACGCGCGCGCGCCGGGACGTCCGGCAAACAGGCCCAGCATGTGACGCGTGATCTGGTGCAGACGCCCGCCCCCGGCAAGGTGGTTTTCGACATAGGGCACCATTTTGTGAACGACATCAATCGGATCAGCCACCTGACCGCCGCCAAAAATCAAGGCATCCGCCTCGGCCAGAATATCCGTGGGTTGATGATAGGCCGCGCGGCCGATCATAACCCCGTCCAATCCGGCATCCAGTTGCGCCTTCGCCTGATTCAAAGACGTGATACCGCCATTGATTGAGATATGCAGGTCCGGGAACGCCCCCTTCATCCGGTGCACAAGATCATAGTCCAAGGGCGGGATATCCCTATTTTCCTTAGGGCTAAGCCCTTGCAGCCAAGCCTTGCGCGCGTGGATTGTCACACGCTGGCATCCGGCCTCATGAATGGCCTGCAGAAACTCAGGCAGGACCTGTTCCGGATCCTGATCATCAACCCCAATACGGCATTTGACAGTGACTTCAACATCAACCGCATCGCGCATCGCGGCAACGCAGTCGGCAACACGGACGGGGTCCTTCATCAACACGGCCCCGAAAGTGCCCGATTGCACCCGATCCGAGGGGCAACCACAATTCAGGTTGATCTCATCATACCCCGCTTGCGCGCCCAACCGGGCCGCCTGCGACACTTCCTCTGGGTCTGAACTGCCCAATTGCAGCGCGACGGGGTGTTCCTGCGAACTGAAGTCCAACAAATGCAATGCGCCACCCCGCACCAACGCCGGGGCGGTTACCATTTCCGTGTAAAGAAGTGTCTGCTGACTGAGCAGTCGGTGCACAAATCGGCAATGCCGGTCTGTCCAATCCATCATCGGCGCAACCGACAGCCTCGCGGCCTTGGTGACAAGGCCTTTGGAAGCCGGTTGGCGCTGCGAAACAGGGTTTGACGGTGCGGTCATGGATGGGTCTCGGTGTACACTGAATAGGTGGCTTACTGTACCGGACGGCGTTTCGCAACCAAGGGCGCTGTGGTCAAGACGCGTACCTAAAAGGCACTCCAGCACAAAAAGAAAGGGCAGGTCTTTCGACCTGCCCTGCGCGATTGCACCGATTGGGAAGAGTGGGTGCGCCTCGCGGCGTTTGCTTACTTGGCAGCAGCGGCTTTCTTGGCAGCTGCTGTCACGTCGTTGGTGGCTTTTTTGACGGCCGCGGTTGTGTCTTCGGCGACGTCTTTGCCAGCTGCCATCAGCAGCTCAACGGTTTCGGACTGAACTTTTTTCGCGATCTCTGCGAAGGCTGCCATGTTTTCAGCTGCAACTTCAGCCGATGCGCTGGCGAAGTCGGTGGCCGCTTTGGCGTAATCTGCAGGCTCTGCCTTGGCTTTCGACATCTCGGTCAGCTTGGCCAGGGTGTCCTTGGTCCATTTGTTCGAGATCTCAGCCGACTTTTCAGCCGCTTCCAGTGCAACACCCGACAGCTTTTCGTTCAGCGTCGCGGTCGATTTGAAAGCACCTTCCAGAGCGGTGGTGTCAACGGGGAACGCGCCCATAACGTCTTTCAGGGTCGCGGTGAAATCTTGCGTCTTTGCCATTGTTCTAAATCCTTTTGCCGAACCGGGCCCACCCCGGTTTTCATCAGCTTGAGGACAATATGGATGCCGCACCGCAGCATTGCAAGAGTTTTATTGCTGCACTGCGGAATTCTTCCACGAAATACCTTAAAATCAACCGCTTACCTTAACCTGCACATAGGTCACCGACGCCGGCTAAACGTGTCCGCCCTGTGAGCCCAACCGTTCTATTACATTTTAGGAACGCGGCACACGGGACTACGGCAACACCTGGTTTTTCGGTTGGGCGCTAGCCACCTCATGACGAATTTGAGGAGGTTGGTTTGCCTGTCGTCCTGCTTATGATCCTAAAGAATGAATTGAGATGAGGAACCGGGCTGAAGCCATCCGTGGTAACACCAAAGTTAATTTCACCCTAAAAATGGTATTCCCAACACAAGCCGGGTTCAGTCAGAGTACGCAGGGCCAAGTTCTCCTGGTCCAAGATGCGTGTTGCGTTTTCTTAATTTCAGCACCCTCAGCCTCAATCGAAATAGCGTCGAGCGATCTGGCTCACATTGATGTTTTACGGAGATGGTATGGACCGACCATTGTCATTGTGGATTTCACCTCTTGTTCGCCTGATCCGCCCAAATGGATTTCGTTGGGAACGAAACTGCGATTGTTGTCCACAACGCGGCCGATCTGGATGCAGGTATCTCTATGATCATCATGGTTTGAGCATAGGATGTATCCATGCCGCAAGGACAACGCGTATGCGTTGAAAACAAAACAGGCTGCAATGATGCACAAACAAACACCGAATGGTTACTTAAGCGATCCGACCCGCGCCTCTTTTTTTCATGACGTAGTGCTTCGCAATACGGCGGATGGCTTTCCTGGCAATTGCCGAACCCTGTGCAGCATAAATCCGATGAACTTGTGCCGGACGTGCGCCAATCAGGTCACCTCGCGGGCAGTATTTTCTTCGAACAACCCATTGAAGCCCGAATAGACTTGGCGTGAATCCAACCCTTGTATCCGGATAGATGACTAATGGAATTCTCCCCCCTCCGGTCGACAGAAAACTGATACCAAGGACGTAGTGGAGCCCGTCCAGCAAAGCTGGACAGATTGTCAGATTGTGCATCTTTGGCGCACAGACCCAGCTACGGTCGTTCATCCCGAACCTAGGTTTAGACTAGCGCGGTTCTGGTCTTTTTCTGACCAAGCGCCCGCGTCTTCACCACCATATCATCAGCAAAAACAGCCTCACCCTGTGACACTATAGGCTCGTATGGCATCTGCCAGTGGTTCCAGCACGGCAATGGACTGGCCCACCCAGTCGGTCAGGATCGAGCGTTCCAGATCGATACCATCGTGGTATTAATTCTGGGTAGAGTGGAAGGTAGTCCGCATACTTTGAGGCCAGTATATGGGCCGACAAGCCTGGCCCTGATCGCTAGCGTTCTATCGGGTGCGAGTGAGGTGCGGATTGAATAAAAGCCACACAATCCGGACAAGCCTTGCCGGGCCAGACGCTACAGTTCACGACAAACCGGCCCGAAACATATTCCAGTTCTTCGGTCACATCTTCGCCCAGAGACTTCAGTATTCGGCCACAATGCGTGCATTCCTTCCCTAGCGAAAGGATCTACTGCTGCCGATCTAGATGCTCAGGAAACGGTTTGCGGCTGTGTTGCCGGGTGGGCTTGCTTTCTTCAACAGTAGGCGTGAGATCAGCCTGTACCTTGGCTCACGTTGAAATCCGTTTATCTTCTTCGAACGAAAGTTAGCGCTGAATCAGGTTCTCCAAATTGACCCGTAGCGATGCCGGTTGTGGCCAGTCAGTTGTTGCTGGAGCTTCTCTATCGCCAACGCCTGAGAGTTGACCTCGACCGCCAGCAGCACTTTGGTTCGGCGCAGTTCGGCAGGGTCATTGGATCCGATGTCAATGTCATTCGGCATCGCTGATCATGTACTGGATCGGCGAAGCCAGGTGAATCCTAAAAAGGACAAAAGACCTATGTTTATTGATCTATTCCGTGTTGAGCCGCGGTCAGGTCTATTGCGGCAGCCGCCGGTCGATGCCCTCCAGCAACATCGACGAGTGCGCAAGCGTCACGCTGATCTTGCCATCCTTCGCTACGGGCCACATAAATCGGCCTTTCTCCAGCCGCTTAGAGAGCAAGGACCCTAGCTGATATCTCACCAGATGATCTTCAGAAAATGGCCACAACGGCCCCCGGAACCAATCGCCGCTGGCAAAAAGACCGGCTGTACCAAATGCGTAAGTTTGAGATCACCGGACGGGTACAGCTGAACGGAGGTACAAGCCGGCATAAGATCAACCAACGAGCAACCAAAAATTGTTGCAATCCCCAACCCACGAGCATCATCACAGACTGTGGTATGTTTCCCACTGGATCAGCCAGCTTTCCCAAAACAAACAACGTATCATCCTGGAGGCTGACGATTTGGCACCCGTTGTTCGGTGGCGACACAGGCCTGCAGTACATTCCACTGCTCCAGCAGGGTACCGGGTAGAACAACGCTCAGCGCCTAACCCTCAACCGTTGTGAATCCTTGGCGGAACGGTTCGGTCGCGCCTGCGTCTGTTGAGACATAGCGCGGGCCAACGATGGCGCGGAAGTTGGCTATGAGGGCTTTATTGGTCATGCCGCGTTCCGCTGCACTTTGCCCAGATCCGTCGCTGGTTCACGGACGCGCAGGTTACCGCGCGTCAGTTGATCGATCCGCGTAACGCCCATCAGCTTCATATCGCGCTCGATCTCAGCCCGCATCAATCCCAACGCCCGTTCGACACCCGGTTGGCCAGCGGCGGCCAACGGATACAGATAGTGCCGCCCTACCCCGACCGCCTTGGCGCCCAGCGACAACGCCTTGAGCACATGGGTCCCGCGCTGAATTCCGCTGTCCATCATCACGTCCACACGGTCGCCGACCGCATCGACGATTTCGGCCAACTGGTCAAACGGGGTGCGCGAGCCGTCCAACTGTCGACCGCCATGGTTTGAAAGGATGATTCCGGTACACCCGATCTCAGCCGCGCGGCGTGCGTCCTCGACTGTCATGATACCTTTAAGGCAGAACTGGCCATCCCACTCACGCACCATCTCGGCCACATCATCCCAGTCCATCGACGGGTCCAGCATATCGGTGAAATAGCCGCCGATCGAGCTGGCACCGCCACCCATATCCACATGTTCATCCAGCTGCGGCAGGCGGAACTTTTCATGCGTGACATAATTGATGCCCCACATCGGTTTGACCGCGAATTGGATCATCCCACCCAGAGTCAGGCGGAATGGGATCGAGAATCCCGTTCGCAAGTCACGTTCACGATTGCCGCCGGTAATGCTGTCGACGGTCAGCATCATGACCTCGACGCCCGCCTCTTTGGCGCGCTGCATCATGGCAGAGTTCAGGCCGCGATCCTTGTGGAAGTAGAACTGATAGACCTGCGGGTTCTTATGCTTCTGGCGCAATTCTTCTACCGAAACAGTGCCCAGCGACGACACACCAAACATGGTCCCGAATCTCTCGGCCGCCGCGGCCACTGCACGCTCCCCCTGATGGTGGAACAACCGTTGCAGCGCAGTCGGCGAGCAATAGACCGGCATATCCAGCTTTTGGCCCATGACCGTGACGGACATGTCCACGTCTTTCACCCCGCGCAGAACGGAGGGCAACAGATCACATCGTTCAAACGTCCGGGTGTTTTCGCGATACGTCACCTCATCGTCCGCGCCGCCGTCGATGTAGTTAAAGATCGGCCCCGGCAGGCGGCGCTTGGCCAGCCTGCGGAAGTCCTGGAAGTTATGGCAGTCCTTCAGGCGCATGTCTCTTCCTCCTTAATAGGCGACAGATGGCAACCAGGTGGCAAGCGTGGGCCACAGGAAGACAAGCGCCAGCCCGGTCAATTGCAGTAAGACAAACGGAATGATGCCCTTGTAGATATGGGTCAGTTTTATCTCGGGCGGGCAGACGCCCTTGAGATAGAACAACGCGAAACCAACAGGCGGCGTCAGAAAGCTGGTTTGCAGCGTCACCGCCACCAGAATGACGAACCACACCAAGGCTGGTTCATCCAGAACACCGAAACCTGGGATGTCGATGCCCAGCCCATTTACGATGGGGCGCATCAGGGGCAGCACGATCAGCGTGATCTCGATCCAGTCCAGCACAAAGCCCAGCAGGAAGACGATGAACAGGATGAAAAGGATCGTGCCATTGGCCCCAAAGCCGGTGGACTGCACGACATGTTCAATCAACTCATCCCCACCGAGTTCCCGCAGGACATAAGAGAATACGGTCGCTCCCAGGAAGATCGCAAAGATGTAGGCGGTGGTGTTGAAAGTCGATACCAATACGTTCCAAAGCTTGGCGAACGTCAATTTGCGATACCCCAGCGCCAACAGCGTCGCGCCCAGCGCACCGATCCCCGAGGCTTCGGTCGGTGTCGTCAAACCGGCAAAGATTGAACCCAGAACCGCGAGGATCAGCAATAGCGTCGGTATGACTGCGATCAGAACGTCCTTCACGGCGGCCCAGTCTGGGGCCGTTGCGCCCTCGGGCACAGGAGCCGCATCGCGATTCACCAATGCCAGGATGAAGATGTAAGTCAGGTACAGGCCACCGATGATGACGCCCGGGAAGACCGCAGCCATGAACAGATCGCCCACAGACAAAGCCATCTGGTCTGCCATGATCACCAGCATGATTGACGGCGGGATCAGGATGCCCAGCGTGCCAGAGGCTGAAACCACCCCAGCGGCCAAGGTGGGCTGATACTTCTGCTGCATCATTGACGGCAGTGACAGAACGCCCAGCAGCACAACGGAAGCACCGATGATGCCCGTAGAGGCTGCCAGAATGATCCCGATTAGCGTGACCGTGATCGCCAGACCGCCACGCACGGTGCCAAACAGGCGCTGCATCGAAGACATCAGACGTTCGGCTACGCCGCTTTCGTCCAGCATCAGGCCCATGAAGATGAACATCGGCAGGGCCACCAGAACTGCGTTGGACATGGTCGCATAGACACGGTTTACCACTGCGCCAAGCGTCAGGTAATCCAGCCCGGTGAACGTGCTCTCAAGCCCCGTCCACAGCATCAAGTCGTTGTCAAAAAGATAGGCCAGCCCGCAATATGCAACGCCGACCCCGGCCAACACCCAGGCCACAGGATATCCGGTAAATAGCAGCGCAATGAATGTCAGGAACATTGCGATGACCAGTTTTTCCTCGGTCGTTTCGACCAGAAAAGTCAGGCCAACGCAGACAGCTGCGAATACAGCAAGGACCAGCAGAATGCGACGCAGCGATGCGCCATCGCGCTCTGATGCCGGTCCGTACATCAACGCGTGCCCATCATGGATCAGCCGCGCCATCGCAGCCAAGCCCAGCAGAACAAAACTGATCGGAATGACCGCCTTGAAGGCCCAGCGCGCAGGCAGACCAGTGGGGCTGTCCGAGCGCTCGCTAACGCGGAAGCTTTCGTAAAAATAGTCGTACCCCTGATCGATCATCAGATAGATGAACGGAGTCAGCAGGGTCAGGATGCCGGTCACTTCTATCACTCGCTGCGCGCGACGGGACAGTTGCATGTGCAAAACGTCAACGCGCACATGGCTGTCTGTGATCAAGGCATAGGATATGCCGATCATCGTGACGATGCCGTAAAAGTGCCACTGGATCTCGTCCAGTTTGGGATAGTTCTGGCTGAACAGATAGCGCAGCGAGACCTGACTGAAAATCGCGGCCATCAACAGGACATTGGCCCACATCACTACGTGCCCAACGGCTTTGACACCTGTATCAATAGCAACGGCGATCTTCTGACGGTCGGTGTCGGGATGTTCCAGGATGCCTTCATAGGCTTCGACTGGATCACTTAGGGTCTTTTGCGTGGCCATGGGTAATCCTCGCTCAGTTGACCGGCGCGAGCGCGGTCAAGGGAATGCAGGTATAAAATCCTGATGGAGTCCGAGGCGGAGGAGCCCGCCGCCCCGGACGCGTCAGTAAGTCAGATTACTGACGGGGGAGGAACGCATTGGTTTTCCACAGGTCGTAACCGTCGCGGAATTCGTTCAGATCGGCCAGAACCTTGGCAAAGAAGGCATCGTTGGCGGCCTCTTCGGCAGCAACGTCTTCCCAGGTCGCTTGGAAAGTATCCAGCATCTCGGGCGACCACTGCTTGATGGTGACGCCGTTGTTTTCAACGTTGTCGATCAGGGCTGCGTGCTGAATGGCCTCACCTTCGGCAAAGCTGTCAGCCATCGATGCCTTACAGGCGTTTTCGATGATCGCCTTGTGCTGCTCGCTGGTTTCGTTCCAGACGTCCTTGTTGATCATCAACTCGAACACGGTCGCCTGCTGGTGCCAACCGGGGAAATAGTTGAACTTGACCAGTTTGTGAAAGCCAAGACGCGCGTCGATGGCAGGCATCGAGAATTCAGTCGCATCAATGGCGCCTTTTTCCAGCGCGGGGAAGATTTCACCACCCGGCAGCAGCGAGGTCGCCACGCCCAGTTTCTGCATGACTTTGCCGCCCAGTCCGAAGAAGCGCATCTTGAGGCCACTCAGATCTTCAGGGGAGTTGATCTCGGTCGCGAACCAGCCGGACGTTTCAGGGGCGATAACCGCGCAGGGGATGACGTGGACGTTGTATCCCGCCTGATCATACATCTCTTGGTACAGCGACATTCCGTTGCCGTAATACAGCCACGCCATGTATTCGCCCGCCTCAGGGCCAAACGGAACCGCCGAGAACAGCGGCGCAGCCGGGATTTTACCTGCCCAGTAACCAGCAGTGGTGTAGCCCGAGTTAATCTTGCCGGTCGACACGGCATCCAGAATTTCGAACGGCGGGACCAGTTTGCCCGGCTCATAGACCTTCATCTTCAGTGTGCCGCCAGACATCAGGTCAAGCTGCTCGGCAACACGAGGGATCGGGGAACCCAGCCCTGGAAGCTCGGTCGAGAACGCAATCGGGGTTTTCAGCAGCAGTTTGTCAGCAGCAACCACAGGGGCCGCCATCAGGCTGGCAGCCACGGCAAGGCTCGTCAGGGTCTTTTTCATGAAATCTCCTCCAGGGTCGGTCGGACTTGGCGTCCGATGAATTTGTGACGCGATATCTTTCCGCGCCACACTGGTAAATAAAGTTGACCAAACATTTCAGTCAACAACTTTATTTACCAATGGTTCGATTGTTAATTGCCTGAAGACGACCCAGACCGCCTAGACTTAAGAAAGCCGCCGCCGACGGAGTCTGGGCGCGTGTTCCGGCTTTTTTTGTTTACTGGTAACCAGTTGCAATCCAAACAATCCGAGAGATTTCTCCGCTAAATCAGGCATTGAAAAACATACACTCAAAGGTTACTTTTATTTACCAAAGGGGTTCTGAATCTTTTTCAGAAGGGTAAACCACGATGAACACGACAGCGATTTTCGAACCGATCGGGCACGAATCACTATCGGATGCAGTGGTGGCTCAGATTGAAGACCTGATCGCTTCGGGCATTCTCAAGCAGGGTCGCAAGCTGCCATCGGAACGCGATCTGGCGGAAACCCTTCGCGTCTCCCGCCCCAAACTGCGTGAGGCGCTGGCCGTTCTGGAAGAACGCGGCCTGGTGACGACACAGCATGGTGAAGGCACATTTGTTGCCGCACTGACGGGCAGCGCCATGCTCCCTGCCCTGTTGGCGCTGTATGAACGCCATGAGCCAGCGTTTTTTGATTATCTCGAGTACCGCCGCGAACAGGAAGGCTTTGCCGCCAAACTCGCTGCGCGACGGGCGACCAAAGCGGATAAGGAACGGATCACGGATATCCTAACCGAGGATGAACGCGCCTGGCACGAGAAGGATGCATTGGCCTCACGCGAAGCCGATTTTGCGCTGCACGCCGCAATTGTGGACGCCAGCCAAAACGCGACGCTCATCCACATGATGGCGTCTATCTACGAACTCACACGGCAAGGCGTGTTCTACAATCGTGATTTTCTGAAGACCATCGACGGCACGGGCAAGCTGTTGATGGAGCAGCATCGCGAACTGGGAATGGCGGTCATCGCAGGCGACGAAGCACGTGCGGAAAAGGCTGCGTATGACCACATCGACTTTGTAGAAGAGTCCTTCAAGCTTGGCATTGAAAGACGCCGCCGTGAGGCAATGGCTGAAAAGCGCCGCCTTCTGTCTGATTCAAAACTCTGATCGGGCAGCGCAAGTCGTTCTTACTTTCCAACGATCTCAATCATGTAATCACGACGGGCTGCGGTTGGTGGTGGCCGAAACGGCTCTGCCGCGCGTACCTGCGCAAGTGCCACCTGATCCAGTCGTTTCGACCCCGAACTGCGCTTGACGGTGACACTTACAAGCGCCCCATTGTCGCCAATCCGAAATCTCACCAACACTGCACCACGAATATTGACGTTCTTACGTCGGGCACGGGTGATCTTGCGCATTACGTGCCCTCTGTAATTGCTGACCTCAGCGTTACCTTGCCCAGCCGCTATGGAACTTGTCTTTTTGGCCGTCGCAGCGCCTTTGCTGGTTTTTCCCGATGCGTTGCCTTTTCTGGCGCTTTTTTCAGAATTTCCTGCCTGCGACGCAACCTGATCGACCTTTTGTTTGGTCGGATCCGTTGGTTTCATGGCCGGGGTTTTCGCAACGGCTTCGGTCTCTGACGGCACTGCTTCTTGCGCTTCGGCGGATGCTTGTCGATGGGTCACCGCGACAGCCGCTGTGCTGTCGGCGACAGTATGCTTGATCGCCCCTGGAACCGACGCCTGGGCCTGAGAGGTTGGGCTAACCGCCGTTTGTTGCTGTGTCGGTGCGACTGTCGGTTGATGCGCAGTAGCGGGTGCCGAGGCGGTGGCCCCCGTCACATAGTCCTTGAAGGCATCCCCCAGCGCAGCAACTTCGCCCGACCCGCCACCTTCGACAAGCACCGGTTCACCTGCGGAAAAGTCATGCAGGGCAAGAACATGGGTGGCTGCGGCCAGCGCCAAAGCCGCAACAGCTATGCCACGAGATCTGGGTATCATTGCAAACCCCTTTCTGTGACCACGTACACCCTTTTTGCACCCAGCGCACGCAAGGTATCACTGACCTCTTTCAGCCGAACAGCAGGCAAAGCCCGGTCCGGCACGACGCGAACATCATCCAGCGGCAGGTTGATCGACGCGCGTTCCACATACGCCTCAACTCCAGTCAGTTCGGCGCCCCGGTATTCCAGTGAACCATCGCTACGAATGACCAACGCATCAGGTGGCTCGCGACCGTCCAGATCACTGGTTTCCACCAGCTTCACCGATTTGCTCAGCGGCGGCGCAAGCGTGCCTGCAATCATGAAAAAGATGAGCATCAGAAAGACGACATTGATCAGTGCGATCGTTGGCTCTCGACCCTGTTTTGCCTTGCGTTTGAGTTGAATCATCCGATCACCTGCGCGCGCAAATGGTCGATGCCTTTCAGCACCGAAAGCAGATCAATCAGCTGTTGCGAAGTCGCGTTCTGTCCAAGACTGATCAACGCGGTCTGAGGCTTACCAGCTGCCATCACCGCGGCCACATCTTCGAACGCGGCAGGAGAGCCATCCACCAGAATGCGGTTGGCTTCGAGTTTGACAAAACGGATTGTCCGGTCTGTTTCTGTGCCTCCGGCGGCAGCGGTGGCAAATTCGATTTCGCCATATTTGGAGAACGTCGACGTCAGCATGAAGAACAGCAACAGCAGAAAGATGACGTCAATCAAGGACGTCATCGACAAGCGCTTGCGCCGTCTTCTGCGGACGTTAAGTGCCATGGGCGAAAACCTGTTGCGGAGATTGATCAGCCACCGGCGCGCCCTCAGCATAGCCCGGTGCAAACACAGTTCTCAAAGCGCGGTTGGCAAAGGTACGCTCTCGGTTCATGCGCGCCTCGAACCACGTCAGGACCATTGATGTCGGCATAGCGACCGCAAGGCCGGCGGCGGTCGTCAACAAGGCCACCCAAATACCACCAGCAAGAAGCGACGGATCAACAGAATTACCCGCGCCCTGCAGGGTTTGGAACGCCTCGATCATACCCAAGACGGTCCCGAAAAGCCCCAGAAGCGGCGCAAGTTGGGCGACCATATCCAAGACGCTGAACCCCTGCTCAAGTTGGGCAAACCGCGCTTCGGCCTCGGCGTCGGTACGTTCGGACAGGGTGCGATCCTCACCAGACAAGGCAATCGCGATCACCGGGGCAAGGTAGCTGCGACTTTTGCCCAGATGCGCCTTTGTCTCGGCAAGGTCCCTGCGATCCCAGGCTTGAATGGCCCGCGAAAGCTCAATATGACGACCGACACCTGCGACGCGAAACTGCCACAGCTTGTACAGAACCAACGAAAGTGTTGCGATTGAGGTCACGATCAGGATGGCAACAACCGGCCCGCCCAATTCCAGAATTTCCATTATTTTACTTATAACTGCGCCCATAACCTCACCCAATCACTTCCGTTTTAAGGCGGCTGGTGAGCGTGAGCCCGGACATGCAGGCATCGGCCATGTCAGATTGTGTCACACATTCCTGTGCACCGTTGATCAGTATTCGGCTGATCTGATCGCAAGCCATGTCGTTGAACTGAAACTGCCGCACACGGGGCTTGCCCGAAGGCAGCTTGGCGAAGTCCAACAGTGTCAGCAGGGCCACCTGACCTTCAGCATCGAAAAGAACGGTCTCGTAAACTGCGCCGTCGATATCGATGTCATGGGTGTTTTCAGCGACAAAACTCAGCAAACAGCTTTCGCCCTTTACCTCGGCGCTGCTGAGTTCGATTGATACGCCGTCGGGCTTTTGCGTTTCCTCTGCGCTGGCAATCCCTGCCCCCAAAATTGGGAGCAGTGTCAGCAGGACCACCCGGGCATTTCTTTTGATTGCTGTCTGCATGACTGGTCCTTTCGTGTGGATCAGAAGGTTTTGGCCAGGGTCAGCTTGAAGTTCCGGCCCGGTGAGTTGCGGGTCGAAAGGTTCGGCAGATAGTTCTTGTCAAAGATGTTCTCGACGCCTGCGCGAACTTCGAAACCCTGGAACGCGCCCTCTTGCGGCAGATAGGTCGCGCGCAGGGTGTTCACGCCGTAGCCAGCAACCGGATCTCCGCTTGAGTCGGTGCCTGACTTGGCGCCGAACAGCTCCCAGCTGACGTCCAGAGTTTCGCCAAAGCGTTTGCCGACTGTTACCCGCGCTGAGTCTGTCGGCTCGTTCCGCCATGGTGAGTCCACGCCAAGCGAGCTGGTTTCAGTCCCTTTGACGATGTTTGCATTGAAGTCGACATAGTACCCAGCCGCGCTGGCATACGACGCCTCGATTTCAACGCCTTTGGTTTCAACTTCCTGCAGCGGGCGCGAAGGCCGGCCAGATACGTAAGACGTGATGTCCCACAGATCTGTCTTGTAGAAATTTACCTTGGCGCGAACTACGTCGCCTGCAGCAAAAACATCGCCACGGTTGTACGAGAACCCCGCTTCCCATGTGCGCGATTTTTCAGGCTGCGTCATGTATGCTGGCGTGCCCAGATCGTCGATGATTGGCAGGTTTTCGGTGTAGGCACCGCTGCCAAATACGGCGAAACCGCTGGCGAACTCGTATCGTGCAGACAGGCCACCCATCAGTGCGTTGTTGTCATAGCTTTCATTGCGCGGTGTCGGCGCATCGCTGTCGCCTTTGATATCCTGTGTTTCATACCTGATCGCCGGAGTAAGGGTCAGCCCGTCCCTGATCTGGATGTCGTCCACTGCAAACAAGGCGATCCTGCGATCCGTACCACCGGGGGCCGACGGCGCATCCAGACGCTCGCGATTGATGAACTCGATCCCAGCGCGCAGATCGTGCGCGGCGACGCCGGTCTGGAAGTAAGACGTATTTTTGATCGTCAGCTTTGTGGTTTCATAGTTGTGCGTCGCGTCGGCCAGTCCACGAATGCTTGGGAAGAATGGCGTTCCTTCCAGGCGTGACGACCCGGGCACGTAAGAGCTGTCGATTTCCTGTTCCGAGTAGCTAAGGTTTACGTCCAGATCGATCAGGTCATTGCCAGCCGGGCGGTACTGATACCGCAGAATGCCGATTTTCGTTTCGATATCGCGGTCTACGTTGCCAAATGAATCCGATGTCGTGCCGAACGAGTCATACGGAACATCGCGTTCTTCCGACGTCGACTGGTTGTAGGACGCCGTGATCGAGTGTTCGAGGTCGTCACCGAAGCTGTATTTGCCTTTTGCCAGAAGCGACGGCAGCGTGAACGCGCTGTTGCCAATCGTGTCCCCGTTCCCATCCTTCTGATCGTCCTGATCGCGATAGGTATAGTTGAACAGGAACTCGGTCTGACGGTTTGGCTGCCAGGCCAGGATCGACGAGGACGCAAATCCGCTCCCGTTAGAATACCCCTCCAGTGTTTGACGGAACCGGAAGCCGGGCTCACCACCAGTAAAGTCCGACGCGTCCTTGGTTTCCAGCTGAACGACGCCGCCAACAACGCCCGAGCCGTACTCGAACGAGCCTACTGTGCCGCGAATGACTGAGACGCTTTTGTATAGCTGCGGATCAGTGAACAACTGATTGCCGATCCGATACAGCTCTTCCGCGCCGGTTGTCGCCCCATCGACAAGGATCAGTACTTTCTGATCGGTCCCAAAGGTGCCGTTAGCACCGAACCCACGGATATTGATCCCCGACCCTTGCGGAGTCGAGCCGTTAACCAGCGTCACACCGGGCACCGTGTCAATCAGTTCTGCGACGGTGTTGGCCTGACGGTCGTTGATCTCTTCCTGATCGATATTGGTGACCGGCACGGCGGTATCCGTTGGGATTTCCCGTTTGCTTTCACCCAGTTCCAGCGTGCCCAGGAAGCCTTCATCCAGTTCCTGCGCCGAAGCACCAGCCGCTACCATGCTCAGGCACGACACCGTACCAAGCAACCCCATCTTTTGAATACGCGAACGCATTTCTGTCCCTTCGAAATTTTAAGAGGACCGGAAATGCTTGCTCCGCGCTGGCTTGGTCAGTCTTTTATGATTTTTGGAATCGCCTTTTTTGGCGACTTGTGCTCGTTAATAAAGTTGACTAAAACAGTCAACATAAATTCCTGGTCGTCCTTACGACCGCCGCCAGCAGTACACCGCGTTCAACGGTGGCCGTGCCAGCCCGACACCCATGACAATCGAAGATGGAAAAACCCATGACGGAACAGGTGCTTCTGGCCCCGGATCAAATTCGTGCAGCCTATGTTGAAAACACCGGAAAACGTGACCGCGACTTAGCGGAATCACTTGGAATAACCGAAGGTCAACTCGTTGCGGCGTTTGCGGGTATCGACGTAACGCGGCTTTCGGCAAGCCTTGATGATATCTTCCCGATGCTCAACGGGCTGGGTGAGGTCATGGCGCTGACGCGCAACCTCTCCTGCGTCATTGAAAAGGTCGGGCAATATGACAATTACCACTCTGGCGCGCATGCTTCGATGGTTCTGACCGATGATATCGACCTGCGCATGTTCCCCAGCCATTGGGTGCATGCTTTCGCGGTCGAGCGTGAGACAGAGAATGGGACGAAACGATCGCTGCAGGTCTTTGATGCAGCCGGAGATGCCGTGCACAAAATCTTTCTGCGCGATAGCTCTGACCTGAACCACTGGGACGAGCTTGTTAGCAAATTGAAGGCGGATGACCAGTCCCAGGCGCTGAGTGTCGAGCCGCGAAAGCCAACCGAGGTCGCCAAGGTGAACACCGACAAGGTCGAACTTCTGCGATCGGAATGGGGCAAGATGACGGATACACACCAGTTCCTGCGTCTGACCTCAAAGCTGAAGATGAACCGATTGGGCGCCTACCGCGTCGCTGGTGAACCGCTGGTTCGCGCGCTTGAACCGGCAACGGTTTCCCAGATGTTCGAACAGGTCCGGGACCAAGGGCTTGAGATCATGGTCTTCGTCGGCAACCGTGGGTGCATCGAAATTCACGGTGGGTCGGTTGAGACGCTTAACCAGATGGGTCCGTGGTTCAACGTGCTTGATCCGCGCTTCAACTTGCACCTGCGCTCAGACCATATTGCCGAGGTTTGGGCCGTGACCAAACCCACCCAACGCGGACCCGCCGTTTCAGTTGAGGCGTTCGATGCCGAAGGTGGTCTTATTCTGCAGATATTTGGTCGCCGTTCAGGCGAAAACGATCACCGCCCGGCCTGGGACCAACTGGTGGCAGGCCTGCAATCCAAAAAAGAAACTGAGGTGGCGTGATGAGCCCCCTTTGCAGGTTTTCATCGGTCGTCGCGCTAGCCGGCGCGCTGATCGGAACAGCGGCCTTCGCAGCAGATGAGCCAGAACCCAACCGCATCATCGCCATCGGCAGTTCCGTGACAGAGATCGTTTATGCCCTAGGTCAGCAGGACCGCCTTGTTGGGCGGGACCGGACCTCGACCTACCCGGTTGATGTGCTGGACCTGCCCGATGTCGGCTATATACGTGCGCTGTCCCCCGAAGGGGTCTTATCGGTGAAACCCAATCTGATCGTGGCACTGGAAGGGTCCGGCCCACCGGAAGCTGTCGAGGTTCTCAGAGAGGCCGGTGTGCCCTTTGTCTCGATAAGTGAAGACTATTCACGCGACGGCGTGGTCGACAAAATTCGGGCTGTTGGGGCCGCGCTGGGTGTCGAAGAGGCCGCCGAAGAACTTGCCACTCAGACCGGTGCCAAGATTGACGGGGCCCATTCGAATGCAGTTGATGCTTCGGTGGGCGGCACACTCCGGGTTCTGTTTATCCTGTCGGCTCGGGATAATCGCATCATGGTTGGCGGCGCGGACACACAGGCGGACAGTATCATCCGTCTGGCTGGCGGCGTGAACGCGGCTGGGAACGTATCGGGTTTTAAACCCATGACACCCGAAGCGATCGCCACAACCGCGCCGGACGTGATTCTGATGATGGATCGACAAGGTAACCACATCACCGCCAATGAAGACCTGTTTGCCATGCCAGCCATCAAGCTAACGCCCGCTGGACAGAAAAAACGTCTAATCCGCATGCAGGGGGCCTATCTGCTGGGCTTTGGCCCCCGAACGGCCGAGGCGATTGCTGATCTGTCGGCGGAATTGCAGAGAAAAAGCGGCTCATGACCCTTGCAATGGATCACGATGGCCTGAACGTGGCCGGGCGCGACCGGCGGGTGACGGCGCGCCGAGTCACTCTGGCCCTTATGGCGCTGTTGGTCTTCACCAGCATCTGCAGCATCTCGGTCGGCGCGTCGGACGCATCCGTTCGCGCAGCATTCACGGACCTGATTGCAGGGCGGGACATGTCGGACCTCGACCGGATCGTCCTGTGGGATATCCGACTGCCCCGGCTGGCGATGGGAGTTCTTGTCGGCGCCGCTTTGGCGGTTTCCGGCGTGGTGATGCAGGGCCTGTTTCGCAACCCTTTGGCTGACCCCGGAATTGTGGGCGTCAGCGCAGGTGCCGGTCTGGGCGCGATTTCCGCGATCATCCTCGGTGCGTACCTGCCCGCCTCCATTCTGGCCTGGGTCGGTAATAGCTTGGTCGCCGTGGCGGCATTTCTGGGCGGGTGGACGTCCGTCTTGCTGCTCTATCGCGTTTCAACACGAGGCGGGCAAACATCGGTTGCAACCATGCTGTTGGCAGGGATCGCGTTGGGTGCGCTGTCGGGCGCTGTGTCCGGGGTTCTGGTCTACATGGCCGATGACCAACAGCTGCGCGACCTGACGTTCTGGGGCATGGGCTCGCTGGCCGGCGCAACATGGACCAAAGCAGCCACGGCCGCTCCGATCATCTTGATTTCCGTGTTCACGGCCCAGTTCCTTGCCCGTGCGCTGAACGGCATGGCGATGGGCGAAGCCGTGGCGCACCACATGGGAATCCCGGTTCAGCGCAGCAAAAACATCGCCATTCTGGCCGTGGCCGGCGCGACCGGAGCCGCCGTCGCAGTCTCCGGAGGCATTAGCTTCATCGGTATCGTTGTGCCGCATCTGCTGCGGTTGGCGACCGGACCGGACCACCACCGCCTGTTGATGAACTCGGCCCTGTTAGGGGCTAGCTTACTGCTGTGTGCAGACATGATCAGTCGCCTGATCGTGGCACCGGCCGAACTGCCGATTGGCATCGTAACTGCAATCTTAGGCGCACCGGTCTTCCTGTGGATTCTGCTGCGGCGTCACGGAACAATGGGAATGTAAGTGATGAAGGGCGAAAACATACACGTCAAACTCGGCCGTAAGGAGATTCTCCACGGCGTGGACTTTGACGCAGAACCCGGAAAAGTTACAGCCATCATCGGCCCGAATGGCTCGGGAAAATCTACGTTACTCAAAGCCTTATCAGGCGAACTTGAATCTTATGGAGCGATTTCTCTGAACGGGCACAGCATGTCCGAGCTGAAGCCTTGGCAATTGGCTGCAATGCGCGGGGTTCTCCCGCAATCGTCAACCGTTGCATTTCCCTTCACCGTGCTCGAGATCGTCCGGCTGGGCCTAGCAAACGGGCTAGCAGCGGCGGATGACAGTCTGCCAGCGCAGGCCCTGGCCTATGTCGACCTCGCTGGGTTTGAGCACCGGTCTTATCAGAACCTTTCGGGGGGTGAGCAGCAACGGGTTCAGCTTGCCCGCGTTCTGACCCAAGTCTGGGACGCGACATACCACGATCAACCCAGATGGCTGTTGCTGGACGAACCCGTTGCAAGCCTGGACATTGCGCATCAGTTCACTGTGCTGGGCGTCGCAAGAAACTTCGCCACACAAGGCGGCGGCGTTGTTGTGGTTATGCACGACCTGAACCTGACGGCGCTGTTTGCCGACTATGTGTACGTCATATCGGAAGGATCTGTTTGGGGCTCAGGCACACCAACTGCGATCCTGAACGACCAGACTATGCAGCAGGTTTATGGTATCGACTTGCCGGTCAGCACCCTTCCTAAGGCTCAAGTTCCGTTCATTCTACCGCAGGCCATGACGGCTTAAGAACAATACTGTGGCGGGCATTTTCTTCAGACTTAGATGCGCGCCCCGTCGTTGCATTGAACCTAGACGCCATAGCGACTGAGGATCATGGCGACGCTGCTTTCTATGGTCGCGGTCATCTCGGCTTCATTCAGAACATTACCAGTGAAAACCATGGGCCAGAAAGCTCTGGACTTAATCAGGCCGATGAATTCCTGTCCCGCCTGTTCGGGGTTTTCGATCCGCAACTGCCCGTCTTCGGCTGCATCCCTCAGCATCTCGATAAAGATCGCTGTTTTGTCCAGTTTGCCTTGCGCAGCGGCAGCAAGATCAGGGTTGCGCAGGGTTTCGCTGATCACCATCCGCGCCATCGCCATCACTTCGGGCAGCATCAGAATGCGCCCCTCGGCCCAGGCCAGATCGGTCAGCTGTTTACGAATGTCGCGCCCTTTTTCATAGCGGATGTCCCGAACGGCCGCGAACCGGTTAGACAGTTCCAACACGATGGATCTAAACAGGTTTTCCTTGCTTTCAAAGTACTTGTACAGCGTGCGCTTGGACACTTCGGCCTGCGCAGAAATGCGATCCATGCTGGCAGCGGCGAACCCCTTTTCTTGGAATTCCGCTACGGCCGCTTCGATGATCTGGGCATGTTTGGACGCATTCGGCGCTGTGCATTCGTTCATATTTTAAAGCTATAGACCCATTGACAGATCAAGGTCAAACACTACGTAAACTCTCCAGTTTACACGCGCGGATTTCTGGCCTAGTGTAAACCCGCCAGTTTACCGACTCAGGTAACCAGCCCAACACGGAGAGCCCCCTCATGGCACTGACATTAAAACTGAACGGCGAAACCCACTCGGTCGACGCCGAACCCGGCACGCCCCTGCTATGGGTGATCCGGGACGAGCTTAAGCTGACCGGAACCAAATTCGGCTGCGGTGTCGCATCTTGCGGAGCGTGCACCGTGCACCTGAACGGCGAGCCTGTGCGCTCGTGCCAGACTTATATCGAAGATGTCGAAGATGCCGAGATCACTACAATCGAGGCGGTTGGAGACGAAAAAATCGGCGCGGCCATTCAACAAGCTTGGGTCGAGCTGGACGTGGTCCAGTGCGGCTATTGCCAGTCGGGTCAGGTGATGTCGGCGGTTGGACTATTGTCCGAAAACCCCAAACCCAGCGTCGAAGAGATTGACGATTACATGCATGGCAACGCCTGCCGTTGCGCCACCTATCAACGCATTCGCGCCGGCATCCAGCGCGCATCTGAAATTCTGGAGGCTTGATCCATGACCATCAACACCTCCCGCCGTGGATTTCTGAAAGGTGCCGCTGCTGCCGGTGCCGTACTGCTGGTTGGCGCTCACCCTGATGGGGCGCTGGCGGCTGCTTCGTCAGAGGCCGCTCAATTCAACCCATTCGTGAAGATCGATGCCGACGGCACTGTTACAGCCATCGTAAAACACTTTGAAAAGGGCCAAGGTCCGGCAACCGGGCTGCCGACGCTGATCGCAGAGGAAATCGGCCTGACCATGGACCAGATCGAATACGAATTCGCGCCATCCAACCCGCAGGTCTATAACAACCTGCTGTTCGGTCCCTTCCAGGGCACTGGCGGATCAACCGCAATGGCGAATTCGTGGATGCAATACCGTCAGGCAGGTGCGGCGGCGCGTGAGATGCTGATCAATGCCGCCGCGCAAAGCTGGGGCCTGGACGCATCCGGCATCACCATTGAGGAAGGTATCGTCAAGGCAGGCGACAAATCGGCCCCAATCGCTGAATTCATGGCCGCGGCCTCTCAACTGGAGGCCCCGGCCGAGCCGCGCCTGAAAGACCCGTCAGAGTTCCGTCTGATCGGAAACGAAACGGTGCGCCGCAAGGATTCGGCCATCAAGGGCAACGGTCAGGCAATGTACGCGATGGACGTCCATCTGCCGAACCAGATGGTCGCCATGATCAAGCGCCCTGAATCGAAAGGCGGTATTGCCAACGGATTTGACGACAGCGCGTCAAAAGAGGTCAAAGGATTTATCAGCGCGGCGGTTCTTCCAAATCAGGCAGGCGTCGCGGTTTATGCCGAAAACACCTGGGCCGCCATTCAGGCGCGCGACGCGCTTGAGGTAGACTGGGACATGTCCGGATCTGAGACCCGCGACTCGGACCAGATCAAGGCCGAAATCATGGCCGCTCTGGACGCCGAAGCGACGTATAACGTGAACAAAGCGGATGTCGCAGCGGTGTCGGCGGCCATTGATGGCGCGGACAAGGTTGTTGAAAAGACCTTCTATTTCCCGCTGCTGGCACATGCCCCGATGGAACCGTTGAACTGCACCATCGAGCAAACTGCCGAAGGTGACATTGTCCTGCACGATGGTGCACAGATGCCGACCGGCCCGCATATGGCCTATCAGCAGATCTTCCAACTGCCACCAGAAAAGATTCACATCAAGACAATGCTGGCCGGTGGATCCTTTGGACGACGGGCGACGCCAGATGCGGATTATCAGGTTGAGGCTGCGCTGGCCTTTGTGGTCACCGACCGCTCGCGCCCGGTCAAACTGGTGTGGACCCGCGAAGATGATATCCGCAGCGGTTACTACCGCCCCGCCTTCGGCCACAGGGTGCGCGTTGGCCTGGACGCCGATGGCAAAATCGTCGGCTGGCAGCATCAGGTCGCCGGTCAGTCGGTCATCAAGGGCACACCGTTTGAGGCCGTCGCGGTACATGACGGCGTCGATCACAGCTCTGTCGAGGGCATTGCAGACAGCCCGTATGACATCCCCGGAATGGCGTTGGGCCTAACCGACACCCCCAAGGCAACAACGGTTCTATGGTGGCGCTCGGTGGGGCACACGCACACCGGATATGTCATGGAGACGATGATGGATACCGTTGCCGAGGCCGCAGGTCGTGACCCGGTAGAGTTCCGTCTGTCCCATCTGTCGGACACCAACAACGCGGATCAGCAACGCAAAGCAGAAGTTCTGAAGCTGGCTGTTGAGAAGGCCGGTTGGGGCAATGCTTCTGCGGGTCGCGCACAAGGTATCGCGGTGCATAAGTCCTTTGGGTCCTATGCCGCACAGGTTGTTGAGCTGTCCGGTGATCCGGAAAACGGCATCAAGATCGAGAAGGTCACATGCGCCGTGGATTGCGGGATTGCTGTGAACCCCGACGTGGTGCGCGCGCAGATGGAAGGCGGTATCGGATATGGTATCGGCCACGTCATGCGTGATCAGATCACGCTGACCCAAGGCGCGGTGGATCAGTACAACTTCCCTGATTATGAACCGCTGCGCATCGGCGATATTGCCGAGATTGACGTTCATATCGTGCCTTCCGCCGAAGCCCCCACTGGTGTTGGAGAACCCGGCACACCGCCTTCGGCCCCCGCGCTGGCCAATGCGATCCGGGCGCTATCCGGCGTGAAAGTCACCACTCTGCCGATGGTGGAAAACGGCGTCAGCTTCGTCTGACGGCCAACCCCGCGCCTGTCCCACTGGACGTGCGCGGGGTTTTTCTCAGCCAAAGAAAATTTGATCAAATTTCGTGACAACAGGTCACTCCTCTATTACACCTCGGGTAGCCAAGTAATGGAGTCAGTGATGGATCTGAGCGCCCTGCACAGTTTTCGCGTTGCCGCATGTGACCTGAATGGTCAGATGCGAGGCAAGCGTGTGCCGCCCTCTTACGCCGACAAGCTGGACAAAGGCACGCTGCGCATGCCGTTTTCAGCGTTGAATGTCGACCTGTGGGGCGCGGATATCGACGGCAGCCCGCTGGTATTCGAATCCGGTGACGCAGATGGTGTCTTGCTTCCGACCGAGCGCGGTCCTGTGCCTGTGCCTTGGCTGGAAACGGAAACCGCTCTTGTCCCCATGTGCCTGTATGACGACGATGGCACCCCGTTTGCTGGCGACCCCAGGCATGCACTTGCCTCTGTTCTTGATCGCTATGCACAGCGCGGTTGGTCGGTCATTGCGGCGACAGAGCTGGAGTTCACCTTGCTCGACGCCTCGGGTGCGCACCCGCAGCCGCCGGTCAATCCTGTGACCCAGCGACGACTGGAGGATGAAGCAGTCCTGTCGATGGCCGAAATGGATGCCTTCGATGCGTTCTTCACCGACCTTTATGACGGGTGCGCTGCGATGGATATTCCCGCGCAAACCGCCATCTCGGAAAGCGGTATCGGCCAGTTCGAAATCAACCTGAATCACCAAAACGCCATGCGCTGTGCCGATGATACATGGCTTTTCAAGGCCTTGGCGCGTGGCCTTGCCCGCAAACACGGGTTCACCGCAACCTTCATGGCGAAACCCTACGCCGATGACGCTGGTAACGGGATGCATGTCCATTTCTCGGTCGTGGACCAACACGGCCGAAACGTTTTCGATAATGGCGGCCCCGAAGGCACCGATCTACTGCGTTGGGCCGTGGCGGGATGCCTGACCGCGATGCCCGGATGTACGCTTGTCTTTGCGCCGCACGGGAATTCATACACGCGCCTGGTCCCGGGCGCGCACGCCCCGACCGGTGCGTGCTGGGCCTATGAAAACCGCACTGCCGCTGTGCGCATTCCCGGTGGTGCATCAGCTGCGCGGCGGATCGAACACCGCGTCGCCGGTGGGGACATCAACCCCTATCTGATGTTGGCCGCTGTTCTGGGGGCCGCTATGAACGGCATCGAAGATCAGTCGGAACCGCCTGCCCCGATTTCGGGCAATGCCTATGAGATCGACGGGCTGCCGCAATTGGCTGCCGACTGGACCCAAGCCATTGCAGCATTCGAAACAGACCCCAATGTCGCGCGCATCTTTCCGGCCGACCTGATCCGCTATTTCGCCATGACCAAGCGACAGGAAATCAAGCGGTTCGCCGAGCGTCCATCCGAAAACCATTGGCTGAGTTATGTCGAAGCCGTATGAGCCCCCTTGCCCGCCCGCATCCGCTGGGCTAGAATAAATTTGATCAAATTTGGTGACCCATGAAAATCGGCATCCTACTGACCGGCCATCCACCTGATGAACTGCAGGACAAATTCAGCGAATATGACGCGATGTTTGCCGCGCTGTTGGACGGCAATGGTTTTACCTACGAAACCTTCGCCGTTGTAGACGGCCAATTCCCCAAGGACGCGTTTCAGGCTGATGGCTGGATCATCACCGGCTCGCGCCATGGCGCGTATGAAGATCATGCGTGGATACCACCGCTTGAGGATCTGATCCGCGCCATTCAACGCAGCGGTCGTCCGCTGATCGGTGTGTGCTTTGGCCACCAGATCATCGCGCAGGCGCTTGGCGGCAAAGTCGAAAAGTTCAACGGCGGCTGGGCCGTGGGGCGCACCGAATATGACTTGGAAGGCCAATCCGTCACCCTGAATGCCTGGCATCAGGATCAGGTGGTTGAGCTGCCCGAAGGCGCGCGTGTGATCGGCACCAACGACTTTTGCCGCAATGCGATGGTAAGTTATGGCGACAACATCTGGACCGTGCAGGCCCACCCGGAATACGGCGATGCCTTTATCCAGGGCCTGATGGAAACGCGCGGCAAGGGTGTTGTTCCCGACCCGTTGATGGAAGCTGCCGCTAACCGGCTGCCCGGCCCCGACGACAACTCGACCATCGGACGGCACATGGCAGAATTTCTGAAGAAAGAGAGGGCCTGATGGCCGACTGGACAGACCAGCTGCCAGAAGCAGCAAGAACCTATATTTCCGGCCACCGGCTGGATGAGGTCGAATGCATCATTTCGGACTTGCCGGGCATTGCGCGCGGCAAGGCCGTACCTGCCAGCAAGTTCGCGCGGCAGACTTATTTCCACCTGCCCGACAGCATCTTTTATCAAACCATCACCGGCGATTGGGGCGAAGCAGCCGGTGAGGACGGGTTCATCGAACGGGACATGATCCTGAAACCTGATTTCTCGACCGTATCTGCCGCGCCGTGGACGGGTGACTGGACATTGCAAGTTATTCACGACGCCTATGACCGGGACGACAACCCGATCCCTTTCAGCCCGCGAAATGTTCTGAAACGCGTCGTGCAGCTGTATCACGACAAGGGATGGAAACCGGTCGTAGCACCGGAAATGGAGTTCTTTCTGGTCGCCCCCAATGTCGACCCGGCACAGGGCATCAAACCGATGATGGGCCGTTCCGGTCGCCCGGCAGCCGCGCGGCAGGCCTATTCGATGACCGCGGTGGACGAGTTCGGACCTGTGATCGACGACATCTATGATTTTGCTGAACATCAAGGGTTCGAAATTGACGGCATCACGCAGGAAGGCGGCGCGGGTCAGCTAGAGATTAACCTGCGCCATGGCGACCCGGTCAAGCTGGCTGACGAAGTGTTCTACTTCAAACGTCTGATCCGCGAGGCCGCGCTGCGCCACAACTGCTTTGCTACCTTCATGGCGAAACCGATCGAGGATGAGCCGGGCTCGGCCATGCACATCCACCACTCGATTATCGACATGGAAACAGGCCAGAACATCTTTTCCGGTCCTCAGGGCGGTGAAACGGACGCGTTCTACAACTTCATCGCCGGGCTGCAGAACCACCTGCCAGCTGGCCTGGCCGTGATGGCCCCATACGTGAATTCCTACCGCCGTTATGTGAAAGACCACGCCGCGCCGATCAATCTGGAATGGGCGCGCGACAACCGTACCACCGGCATTCGCGTTCCCCTGTCCGGCCCCGAGGCGCGCCGCGTGGAAAACCGGATCGCCGGCATGGATTGCAACCCCTATCTGGGCATCGCGTTGTCTCTGGCCTGTGGTTATCTGGGCCTGACCCAGCAAGAGCGCCCGCGCCGCCAATTCTATGGTGACGCCTATGAGGGCGAAGGTGATATCCCGCAGGTTATGGGCAACGCATTGGACCTGTTTGATGAGGCCACTGCCTTGCACGAAGTTCTGGGCCCTGAGTTCGCCCGCGTCTATGGCATCGTCAAACGGGCCGAATACGAGGAATTCCTGCAGGTCATCTCTCCGTGGGAGCGCGAACATCTGCTGATGAATGTCTGAGGCACCCGATGAACCTGCTTTATTCCAATGACCGCAAGGCCGAGTATCCGGCCAGCTGGTACGCTGCGACGGCCAATCCGGTGGATCGCTTCCCCGCGCTGTCCGGCGATGTGAAGGCTGATGTTTGCATTGTCGGCGGCGGGTATACCGGCCTGTCCGCCGCATTGCATCTGGCCGAAGCAGGGTTCGATGTTGTTCTGCTTGAGGCGCACCGCGTTGGCTTTGGGGCCTCGGGCCGCAATGGCGGGCAATTGGGCAGCGCACAGCGGATGGATCAGGAAGACCTCGAGCGGCTGGTCGGCGATGATGACGCCGCCAAGCTGTGGGACCTAGCCGAAGACGCAAAAGATCTGGTCAAGTCCCTGATCGCGAAGCACCAGATCGACTGTGATCTGAAACCCGGCGTAGCCGTTCTGGGCCTCAGCAATGGTGAACAGCAAGAGCTTCACGATCACGCGGCACATCTGTCCGACCGCTATGGTTATGACCAGATGGAGGTTCTGGACGAAGGCGCAGGTCAGGCATTGTGTCCTTCGCCCTCTTATCGGGGCGGCTATCTGGATATGGGCGCGGCGCATCTGCATCCGCTGAATTTTGCGTTGGGGCTGGCTCAGGCAGCGGCAAAAGCAGGCGTACGCATCTATGAAAGCACCGAGGTTCTTGGCGTCGAAGAAACCACCCCAGCCGTTGTGAAATCCGCGCAGGGCAATGTGACGGCAGACCACGTCATTCTGGCCTGCAACGGATATCTCGGCGATCTGAACCGCAAGGTGGCCACCAAGGTCATGCCCATCAACAACTTCATCGCCGCGACCGAGCCTTTGGGCGCGGATGCCGCCCGCGTTCTGACAAAAGACGTGGCTGTCGCCGACACCAAGTTCGTGGTGAATTACTTCCGCCTTAGCGCCGATGGCCGCCTGCTGTTCGGCGGCGGCGAAAGCTACGGCTACCGTTTTCCCAGTGACATCACGGCAACAGTGCGCAAACCGATGACCGAGATTTTCCCGCACTTGAGGGATGTAAAGATCGACTACGCTTGGGGCGGCACTCTGGCCATCACAATGCGTCGGATGCCGTATCTGACGCGGATCGCGCCCAATATCCTGTCCGCCTCGGGTTATTCCGGGCACGGGGTCGGCACGGCCACGCATGCGGGTCAACTGATGGCGCTGGCCATCCAGGGGCAAGCCGAAGGGTTTGACACAATGGCCCGCGTCCCCGCCCTTCCCTTTCCAGGAGGCCCCGCCCTGCGCAGCCCGCTATTGGTGCTGGCGATGACATGGTTCGCGCTGCGGGACCGGTTGGGTTTCTAACCTTTAGGAATTTTGACAGATCGGTGAAATTTCGCCTTAGGGGCGAATGAAGGCTTGGATTGCATTTTGTTTAGCTTTATCTTTCCCAAAGATAGAATTTGGGAAAATCAAATATGACGCTTCCGCCAAACGTTCATGCCGCCGAACCCATCCCCCCAGCAGCAAAAGAAGCCATCGACGCCTTAATGCAGTCAGGCGATCTGTTTCGCTATACCGCGCCGCAGGACGCGCCGGTTGCCTTGCTTGAGGCCGAGTTTGCCAAGCTGCTGGGCAGTAAATTTGCCCTGGCTGTATCCTCCTGCTCGGCCGCTCTGTTCTTGTCGCTCAAGACGCTCGGTCTGCCGCGGGATGCGCGGGTTTTGATTCCTGGCTTCACTTTTGCCGCCGTTCCGTCCTCGGTCGTTCATGCGGACTGCATCCCGGTCCTGTGCGAAGTGGGTGAGAATTATCGCATCGACATGGCGGATTTCGAAGCCAAACTGGACGGCGTTCAGGCCGTGATCATCAGCCATATGCGTGGCCACACCTCGGACATGGATGCCATCATGGCGCTGTGTGACGCACGCGACATCCCTGTGATCGAGGACGCGGCGCACTCGCTAGGCACAACCTGGCACGGGGGCAATATTGGCACGATCGGCAAGATCGGCTGTTTCTCATTCCAGTCCTACAAGATGATTAACGCGGGCGAAGGCGGTATTCTGATCACCGACGACGCCGATCTGGTGGCGCAAGCCGTGATCATGTCGGGCGCGTATGAACATAACTGGAAGAAACACAAAGGGCCGCAAGGCGACAACTCGCCCGAGTTGGAGCAGGCGTTCGCCCGCTGGCAGAACCAATTGCCGCTCTATAACTTGCGGATGAGCAATCTGAGCGCTGCGGTGATCCGGCCACAAATCCCGGAACTTGCGCGTCGTGTGCGTGATGGCCTGTCCAACCACGACTATGTTGCAGACCGGCTGAAT
This sequence comes from Ruegeria sp. CDSB029, assembly GCF_059611125.1. Taxonomy (NCBI): domain Bacteria; kingdom Pseudomonadati; phylum Pseudomonadota; class Alphaproteobacteria; order Rhodobacterales; family Roseobacteraceae; genus Ruegeria; species Ruegeria sp. CDSB029. Next base: position 172,058 of record NZ_JBXWOX010000003.1, on the reverse strand, counting down.
ACATCGCCCCATATCGACGTCCCTGCCCCTCTGGCGCCTGAACGCCGGGCACCGGATTCCATACAGTTCAACCTAGTGGACATGGACGACAACGATATCCGCGCCTTCGCTGCGGCGACTGAGGCGCGTGGCGTCAAAGTTCAGGTCTTTGGCCTGAGCCAGGACAACGCACGCGCGTTCTGGAACTGGCAATTCCTGCCGGAAAAGTTCGAGCTACCGCAAACTCGTGCAATGCTTATGAAAGCCTGCGACGTCCGACTGCCCGTGCGCCTGACGCGCGAAGAGCTGGACGTGATTTCGGATATCCTGCTGGCGTCTGTGGGCGAGGTTACGGGACCGGTTCCGGTGTACGGAACCTGACGACGACTAAGGTCCAAGGTCAAAAAGATCGACCGGCAGAAACAGTGCTGTGATCCCCTTGGGGGTTGCAGCCACGCGGGATAGGATTCCGACAACCTGCAAACCAGTGTCCATCTCGACCAACAAAGGCGCGCCGGAATCCCCCATCATGACCGGACATGTCGCCAGCAGAACTCCGCTTGAGTGGCGGCGCGGCTGGCAAGTCTTTGTTTTGCTCAGCACATGGGGCCGGATACCGGGATACCCCGCAACAAACGTGCCCGCGGGGCTATCATCCCCCAGCGGCAGATAGCCGACCTGCTGCCCAATCGGCGCACTGAGTTCGAGAACCGCCCAATCCAGGTCTGCTCTGTCATCAAACAGGCCTTCAACGCCCTGTTCGGGATGGAGCCGATACCCTTTCACGCCTGAAACCGCAGCGGCTTCTCCGCGCTGATAACCGGCGGCAAAACGGACGCTTGAGGGTAGAATCCACCGCTGACGCGGTGTGTTGTACAGGCAATGCGCGGCGGTCAGGACAAGATTGTCCGAAACAAGAACACCGGTGCAGTGAGACTTCTGATCCCGACTGGAAAAATTAACACGTCCAATCGCGCGCCACGGGGGCTGATCGGCCGCAAGAATTTCGCGTGCACGAATCGCGTCACATCCGGCTTCGGCCCGTGTCCCCAATGTACAAACTTGGGTCCACTGGTCCGAGAAAACGCCTTGCGCCAGCGCGGGTAGCGTCCAAAGTATCGTGATACTCAGGATCAACCAGCGCATCTTTGGCCGCGTCAGTTAAGCTTGGACAGCTTTTGCTGCAGTTCCGCCAACTGTTTTTTGATGTCGTCCAAATCTTCCTTGGGCTCGGATTTGGCGTCATCGTCTTTGTCCGGGCCGGACCATCCGCCGGACAGACCACCAGTCATGGCTTTCAGGAATGCTTGCTGCTGCGCCTGCATTGCATCGAACCCCGGCATCTGAGACATCGGATTCATCGCACTCATGTTTTCCATCATCTTGCTCTGGTTTTCCCGCAGCATCTCGAATGAGCTTTGCAGGAATTGCGGCATCACACCGCCACCCGGCAGCATGTAGCTGCGCACAAGATCGTTCAGCACATTGACCGGCAGCACATTTTCGCCGCGGCTTTCGTGTTCAGCAATGATTTGCAGCAGATATTGCCGCGTCAGATCATCACCAGATTTAAGGTCAATGATCTGTACTTCGCGCCCGTCCCGAATAAACGACGCGATGTCTTCAAGCGTGACGTAGTCACTGGTCTCGGTGTTATACAGCCGACGGCTGGCGTAACGTTTGATCAACAGTGGTTTTTCTTGTTCCGACACCGTTTACCCTCCCCAAGGATGATGCATTGCAGCAGAGATTATGCGAGCGCAGCACAAAAAGAAAGGGCAGGTCTTTCGACCTGCCCTGCGCGATAGCACCGATTGGGAGGAGTGGGTGCGCCTCGCGGCGTTTGCTTACTTGGCAGCAGTTGCTTTCTTGGCAGCTGCGGTCACGTCGTTGGTGGCTTTTTTGACAGCCGCGGTTGTGTCTTCGGCTACGTCTTTGCCAGCTGCCATCAGCAGCTCAACGGTTTCGGACTGAACTTTTTTCGCGATCTCTGCGAAGGCTGCCATGTTTTCAGCTGCAACTTCAGCCGATGCGCTGGCGAAGTCGGTGGCCGCTTTGGCGTAGTCTGCAGGCTCTGCCTTGGCTTTCGACATCTCGGTCAGCTTGGCCAGGGTGTCCTTGGTCCATTTGTTCGAGATCTCAGCCGACTTTTCAGCCGCTTCCAGTGCAACACCCGACAGCTTTTCGTTCAGCGTCGCGGTCGATTTGAAAGCTCCTTCCAGAGCGGTGGTGTCAACGGGGAACGCGCCCATAACGTCTTTCAGGGTCGCGGTGAAATCTTGCGTCTTTGCCATTGTCCTAAATCCTTTTGCCGAACCGGGCCCACCCCGGTTTTCATCAGCTTGAGGACAATATGGATGCCGCAATGCAGCATTGCAAGATTTTTCTTGCTGCATTGCAGAATTTTTCCACGAAATAATTTAAAATCAACCGCTTGCCTTGACCCGTACATAGGTCCCCGGCGCCGGCGCCAAGCTGGGGTGGCCCGAATCGCCGGGCGTGCGCGCTGGCACCTGTTTGCCTGACCGCTTCTTCAACCAAGCCTCCCACTGGGGCCACCAGGACCCTTCGTGATACGTGGCCTCTTTTAGCCAGGTTTCGGGGTCTGCCTTCAGGTCGGTGTTGGTATAGTGACCGTATTTCTTTTTGCTGGGCGGGTTCACGATGCCCGCAATATGCCCCGACTCCGAGACGATGAAAGTCTTCGACCGCGACCCCATCTGCTGCACACCGCGATAACACGCCTTCCACGCCGCGATGTGATCGGTCTCGCAGGTGATCGCCATCAGAGGCACGTCTACGTCGTGCACGTGCAGCTTATGCCCCAGCAACTCGAACCCGTCGGTGACGAAGTCATTGCGCTGACACAGGCCGCGCAAGTACTGCACCGCCATGCGGCCCGGCAGATTGGCCCCGTCCCCGTTCCAGAACAGCAGATCAAACGCGGGCGGCGTTTCGCCCATCATATAGCTGCGGATCGCAGGCCCATAAATCAGGTCCTTGGAGCGCAGAAATGACATCGTGCGCCCGATGATCCACGCTTTTAGTACACCGTCCTCCGAGATCTGATCCTCGATCCCGTCCACAAAGTCGTTCTGCAGGAAGGGCGTGAACTCTCCCTGGTCTCCAAAGTCGGTCAGGGCCGTGAAGAACGTGGCCGACTTAATCGACTTGTCGCCGCGTTGCTTGAGCAGCGACAGCGTCAGGCTGAGCGTGGTGCCCGCGATGCAGTAACCGACAGCGTTGACCTGTTTGACCTTGCAGATCGATTTGACCTCTTCGATCGCGGTCAGGAATCCCTCCTGGATATAATCCTCCATGCCAATATCGGCGTGGGATTCATTGGCGTTCACCCAGCTGACCACAAACAGGGTATAGCCCTGCTCGGTCACCCATTTGATCAGGCTGTTCTGCGCCTTGAGGTCCAGAATGTAGAACTTGTTGATCCAGGGCGGGAACAGCACCAGCGGTGTTTCGTGCACCGTCTCGGTCGCCGGTTTGTACTGGATCAGCTCCATCAGCCGGTTGCGATAGATCACATCGCCGGGCGTTGTCGCGATATTGCCGCCAACCTCAAAGGCGCTGTCATCGGCCAGCTTCACCACCATCTCACCGTCATTAGCCTCGAGATCGGCCACGAGGTTTTCCAGCCCCTGGATCAGTGACTGGCCTTCCGTCTCAACCGCCTTTTCCAGCGCATCCGGGTTGGTCGCCAGAAAGTTCGTCGGAGACATCATGTCGATGATCTGCTGCGAGAAGAACGCCAGCCGCTGCTTGTCCTGCACATCCAGATCCTCGACCGAAGCCACTGCTTGCGCGATGGCATCGGCATTTGTCTGATACTGCTGACGGATGAATTTGAAATACGGGTTGGTCTCCCACAAGGGGTTGGAAAACCGCTTGTCCCGGGGGCCGGATGCGGCCTCTTCTGCCTCGCTGCCCACCAGCGCCTGCTGCGCCTCGGCAAAGTTCATAACAGACTGACCCCAGAACTCGATCTGCTGCTCCATAAGCCGCGCGGGATTTTGCATCGCTTCAGCCCAATACGCCGATGCTGCCTTTGCATAAAGCTCTTGATTCGGACCGTCCAAAGCAGGGTTATGTCCCTTCTTTCCCGACATCGCATCAACAAGTCGCTTCGAAAGCTCCTCCACCTTGTCCATATTTTCTTTAAGCCTCTCAAGGTGTTCCGGGGATAGCTCCGGCGTCCGGTGTTCACTTGTTGTCATTTTAACAATTCCCCCTTAACCTCGCTGCTATGCAGAATAATCGTCGTGGGCTTGGGGAGCAAAGCGACGAATGGTCCGACACTCACACCGGCAGCCAGGAGGCCCCCTAAATGCGCTACATGATGACCTACGACCTTATGGAAACCATGCGCAACACGAACCAATGGATGGGGGCAACTGCCAGTGCTATGGCGTCTTACCCACTGTTTTCCATGATACCCAATCCTGCGTTCAGCATGATGGCTGCATGGGGCGAGGTGACCGAGCGCACGTTTCAGCGCATGATCGCAAAGCCGGACTGGGGTATTCGAACGTTCACGTGTGAGGATGGCAAAGACCACCTTGTTGATATTGTTCCCGTAATGGAGCGCCCATTTGGCGACCTGATCCATATTCGCGTCAACGGACGGGAAGAACAACCCCGTAAGGTACTGTTGGTTGCACCTATGTCGGGGCACTACGCGACTTTGTTGCGCTCGACAGTCAAGAGCCTGCTGGTCAATTGCGAGGTTTACGTAACTGATTGGCATAATGCGCGTGATATTCCCGTTTCCGAAGGCAAGTTCGATGTCGAGGATTACACGCTCTACCTTGTCGATTTTATGAAGGAACTGGGCCCGGACACACATGTCGTCGCCGTTTGCCAACCCGCTCCGCTGACCCTGGCCGCGACCGCATATCTGGCCGAGGTTGAACCCAAAGCCCAGCCAAGCACACTGACCCTGATCGGTGGGCCGGTTGACCCTGACGCCACTCCGACCGACGTGACAGATTTCGGCCGCCGCGTCACCATGGGACAGTTGGAAGAAACCATGATCCAACGCGTGGGCTTCAAATATAAAGGCGTTGGGCGCATGGTCTATCCCGGACTACTGCAGCTTGCCTCTTTCATGTCAATGAATGCAGACCGCCACTCCAAGGCATTTACAGATCAGATCCAGCGCGTGATGCGGGGTGAAGCATCGGATCACGATGCCCATAACAGGTTCTACGATGAATATCTGGCCGTTATGGATATGCCAGCCGAGTTTTACCTGTCCACAGTCGAGCGCGTTTTCAAAAACCGCGAAATCGCGCGCAACGAGTTCATTGTTGCGGGGCACAAAGTCGATATCGGCAAAATCACTGATGTTGCGGTCAAATCGGTCGAAGGCGCAAACGATGACATCTCGGCCCCAGGTCAGTGTATCGCCGCTCTTGAGTTGTGCACCGGCTTGCCGGCCAACAAAAAGGCAAGTCATGTCGAACCCGGCGCCGGCCATTACGGCATCTTCGCGGGGCGCAGCTGGCGCGACAATATCCGGCCGCTTGTGATCGACTTCATGAACGCCAACACGCGCAAACCACAGCGTCGCGCGGCAAACAAAAACAAAGTGGCCTGAAAACGATGAGCAGGAAGACGGTGAAAGATACCCCGTTTTCCTGCTCTTGCGGTTCCCTACATGGACGGATCAGCGCCGCAGGCGTGAAACACGGCACACATGTCGTGTGCTACTGTCACGATTGCCGCGCGGCGCAATTGTACTTTGGGCAACCCGATCCTGCCCCCGGTCCTGTTGAAATCCTGCAGATGCTTCCGGAAGAGATCCATTTCGACGGTGGCGCAGAGCATCTCGCGCTGATGCAACTAAGCCCCAAAGGGATGATGCGCTGGTATGCCAGTTGCTGCAATGCGCCACTGGCGACCACACCAACAACGCCGAAGTTCCCATTCGCGGGTTTTATCGTCAAACGTATCCCCGACCCAAGTGGGTTGGGGCCGATCACCACGCGCGGGTTTATCCCCACAGGACACGGCAAACAGACCCATGAAAAGATTGGGTCAGCCGTATATGGGCTAGTGACCCGTGTCGCGAAATCGCGGGTGTCAGGCAGTTGGAAGAACACACCCTTCTTCGACCCAGGCACTTTTGACCCGGTTGCCGAGCCTGTGATCCTCAGCAAATCCGAACGCGCAGCCCTTTATCCGTAGGTGGTTCGCGCAGGTGTGCTTAACCAGTTCTCAAGCGCTTCATTGACGACCTGAGGGGTCTCGAGGGTTGGCAAATGTCCCGCGTCCTCAACCACTTTCAGTTCGGCATCCGGGATCAATTCCGCCATAAAGGCGTGTTTGCGCACAGGTGACAGCAGGTCACGCGCCCCACACAGCACCAGCGTGGGGCACTTGATCGTCCTCAGCGCCCCTTGCTGATCAGCGCGCCGCTGCAAAGCGCGCATCTGCCGGTCAAAGACATCCGGCCCCTGGTCCAGAGCCATTGTTATCACGTCATTTAGGATAGGAACGCGTCTTGGCCCTGGGGCCAGTGTGCCTGACCCAATGATTTTTCGCATCACCTCTTCAAGCCGTCCGGCCTTCGCGCCGACCATATGCTCTTCTCGCGTTGCTGCGATCTGGGGCGTGTCGGCCTGCGCATCCGTCGCCATCAGACACAGGCGCGAGATTCGGTCGGGTGCACGGCGAACAAGTTCCAAGGCCACGGCGCCGCCCATGTTCAACCCGGCCAGCGCGAAACGATGGGGCAGTTGATCCAAAAGGCCCGATGCGATCTCTTCAATCCGCTCGCCCAACGAAACTGGTGCAACCGTGACCGCGCGTTGACGAGAAAAGTGGGCGATCTGAGGGGCGAACACCCTAGAATCGCACATCAATCCGGGCAATAGAACCAACGGCTCGATCAATCGCGGCCTCCTTCGTCTCAGCCTCTTGAGCGGCTTTGTTTTTTAACAAGATGAGAGGTTTTATAAGTCTGAGCAAGTCAAACTTCCCGGATAGGCAATACCGCGAAACGTGGGAAAATCCGCGTAGCGCCTTTGACGAGTCTTCAGGTCTTCGCCCGGATTTTCGCCCGCACGCAACAGGCAGCCGCGCGGGGCGATGTAGCTGTCGATACGCTTGAGGGGAATTGGTCGCCACACCAGATTGAAGGCACAAAGTTTTGGAAAGAACCAAATCTCGGAATACTCCAGATGGTCGTGCATCCACCACGCAAGATCGCGCCAATCCCGGCCTTCCGCATAACGATCCGCGAACCACGGAATGACAATCGACGCCCCAGCAACCCGATAATCGCCGGTGCCCCAATCCCAGATATGGCACTCCAGCGGATTATCATTTCGGGCACAGTTCAGCCGGTTTTCATTGCCAAATTGGTTTAGAGACGGCGACCGGTAGCCCGAGCGCACGGCAACACGTCCGAACGTTTCCTCTAACGGGTCGAGCAACGTCTGGCAAAAGGCCCGACCAGTTTCGATGGCAAGATCAGGGTTGTCGGGAAGGTTCTGTTTTTCATGGAAATTTCCAATCTCTGAATACAGGAAATCCCGCATGAAAAAGTGCCGGGACAGGCGCACGCGGCCAAGAGTTTCAAGGCTCCACATGCTGCCCGGCTTGCGCATTACCCGTACCCGTTCCAACGAAACGCCCCATCAGGGGCCAGAGGTGAGAACGGGTTGAAAGCGACCTCCCATATCGTCCCCTCGGGCGCGCGGAAGTAACCGTGATGCCCGCCCCAGAACACATCCGAGGCCGGTTTAAGAACCTCGGCGCCAGCGGCCTGAACCTTGCTTAAAACCTGCGCGACATCTTCCTTTGACCGGCAGTTATAGCTAAGCGTCAGCGCCCCACGGCCCAAGGTGCCCACGTCAACACCAATCTCATCGGCCAATGCCGGCAGAGGATACAGCCCCAGCGTCTGCCCGATCAGATCAAAGGCAATCACACCATCCGGGCTGTCGACACGTTTCCAGCCAATCTTTTCATAGAACACGGCCGCGGCTTCCGGGTCCTCGACCCCAACCGTTATTAAGCTGACGCGCTGTTCCATCATTCGATCCCCTGCTCTTTCAGCCATGCCAGAATACCAGCGACCGCGGCATCCGTCTGCCCCGGAGACATCAAGCGTCCGGCGATCACATGGGATGACGGGTCATCACCCGGCCCCATCGTTACCGTCTGAACACTTGCAGGCCCGCCCCAGGCATCGGCCACCTTGTGGGTCAAGTCCGGACGCACAACCTGATCATCGTCAGAGAACCAGAACAGCGCTGGGACACGCGCCTGCGAGAAGTCCAATGCATAAACAGTCTCAACCAAGGCGGTCATAGGCACAACTGCCTCCCACGGATAAACCGACGACCAGTACTTGTTCTTTTCCGGGTCCGGGCCAGAGACGTCCCGTTCTTCCCCCATGATCAATGGCAGCCAGCTGCGCGCCCATGGAAGGCCGGGTATCCAGGCACCGGGCGTGTTCACTCCGAAATTCGGAGAGACAAAGACCAAACCGGCTACGTTTTCTATAAGCGCGTCGTCCAATGCCGTAGCCGCAGCCAGCGTTCCGCCGGTCGAGGTCGAAATCACGACAACCTGATCGCCCACCGCCCGAGCGGCAGCCAACCCTTCGGCCATATCCTGCATCCAGCCCGAGGCGGTGCCTTCGGCCATTGCATCCCCACCGCGCCCGTGGCCCTGCAAGCGGGTGTAGACCAGATTGGCCCCCAAAGCCTCTGCGACCATATCGGGGACCGGGCGAATTTCTTCGGACGAGGCGGAAAACCCGTGCACATACAGGATGGAAACCGGCGTGCGCTGTTCTTTGAACCCGTCTCGCCAGATAACCCGTTTCTCAACACCCGGAGTAATGTCATCGAAAGTGGACTCGACGCTTTCGAAATAGACCTGCACCCCTTCGCCAAACTTGCGGGGTTCAAATGTCGGATTCAGGTTCACCTCTTCGCGGGGGCCGAACCAATAGATCAAAGCGCCAGCCGCAACCAGCACTAGAAGAAAACGACCTATAATTTTGCCGAATGCCCGGATCATTGCACGCCCATCACTTCAAGCACGGCGTTTTCGATGATCTCAAGGCATGGCCCGTCCGAGAATCTGTGGTCAGCGTCCTTGACCAACAGCAGACGCATGTCAGGTCCCGTGGCGTGGTCCAATAGACGCATTGCGGTTGCACTGGAAACCGCCGTATCTGCAGTCCCCTGCAGAAAACGAACCGGAAAAGGAAGGTTCATTCCATCCCGCAAAACCAGCCGTTGTCTTCCATCTTCGATCATACGCTTCGTGATGATGTAGGGCTCCATATAGTCCGAGGGCAGTTCGACATACCCTTCGGTCTCCAACACCTGTTTTTGCGTGTCAGAAAACGATGCCCAATACCCGTCCTCGGTAAAATCCGGGGCCGCGGCAATTGTGACCATACCGGCAATCCGGTCCGGTATCGCTTTGGCCAGTAAAAGCGCCTGCCAGCCGCCCATTGACGACCCAACAATAATCAAAGGCCCAACTGTCAGCTCAGTCACGGCGGCCAGAGTGTCATCGTGCCAGTCCCCGATACAGCCGTCCTCAAACTTGTCCGAACTTTCACCGTGACCAGAATAATCAAACCGCAGGAATGCCTGACCGCGCGCCTTGGCCCAAGCCTCAAGATGCACCGCCTTGGTGCCCTCCATGTCAGACTTCAGCCCGCCCAAAAACACAACCGTCGGCCCTGCCCCATCGCTTTTGTGATAAGCCAGCCGCCGCCCTTGCGCCGTTTCCAGAAAATCCGTCGCTGCCATGTCGCCCTCTTTCCTTTTGGGGTTCATCATGCACGGCTGCCCGGTGGCTGCAATTCCCGAATTCGAACCTCCCGCCGCGTCAACCACAGCGCGGTTGGGTGCTTGACAGGTCATGCTGCAACTGCCAAATGGATCGAACACACATAACCCGCAACCGGGCGTTCAGTGGGCGCCAAACCGACGAGGAGAGCCGATATGGCCCTAGACTCACAGTCAGTCTCCCTTACTTTTCCCGATGGCAATGCACGATCCTATGACGCAGGCGTCACGCCAGCTCAGGTCGCTGCTGATATCTCGAACTCATTGGCCAAAAAGGCCATCTCGGCCACCGTGAACGGCCAGCACTGGGACCTGCAGTGGCCCATCAAATCTGACGCGCAGATCGCCATCCACACCATGAAAGATGAGGAACAGGCCAACGAGCTGATCCGTCACGATCTGGCGCACGTGATGGCGCGTGCAGTGCAGGAAATCTGGCCTGCAACCAAGGTCACCATCGGCCCCGTGATTGACAACGGTTGGTACTATGATTTCGACCGGGAAGAACCGTTCACGCCCGAAGATCTCGGCCTCATCGAGAAAAAGATGAAGGAGATCATCAATAAGCGCGATCCCGTCACCACCGAAATCTGGGACCGTCAGCGCGCAATCGAATTCTACAAGGCCAATAACGAGCCTTATAAAGTCGAGCTGATCGAAGCCATTCCGGGTGACGAACCGCTTCGCATGTACTGGCACGGCCACTGGCAGGACCTCTGCCGTGGCCCGCACTTGCAGCACACCGGCCAACTGCCGGGCGACGCCTTCAAGCTGATGAGCATTGCTGGCGCCTATTGGCGTGGCGACAGTTCGCGTGCGATGCTGCAGCGTATTTATGGCGTGGCCTTCACCGGCAAGGAAAAGCTGAAAGCGCACCTGCACATGCTGGAAGAGGCCGCCAAACGTGACCACCGCAAGCTGGGCCGCGAGATGAACCTGTTCCACATGCAGGAAGAGGCACCGGGTCAGATTTTCTGGCACCCGAATGGCTGGAAAATCTATACCACTCTGCAGGACTATATGCGCCGGATGCAGGAACGCGACGGTTACGTCGAGGTGAACACGCCGCAGGTCGTAGACCGCAAACTGTGGGAAGCGTCTGGCCACTGGGACAAGTATCAGGAGAACATGTTCATCGTCGAAGTGGACGAAGAGCATGCCCGCGAAAAGGCGATCAATGCGCTGAAACCGATGAACTGCCCGTGCCACGTGCAAGTGTTCAATCAAGGCCTGAAGTCCTATCGCGACCTGCCCCTGCGTATGGCGGAGTTTGGATCGTGCGCCCGGTACGAACCCTCGGGCGCTTTGCATGGGATCATGCGGGTCCGTGGTTTCACGCAGGACGATGGCCATATCTTCTGCGCCGAGGAACAGATCGAATCTGAGACCGCCAAGTTCATCGCGTTCCTGTCCAAGGTCTATGCTGACCTCGGGTTCCATGACTGGACTATTAAACTGTCGACTCGACCGGAAAAACGGATCGGATCGGACGAAAGCTGGGATCTGGTCGAAAAGGCGCTGGGGGATGCCTGTAAGGCAGCGGGCTATGACTATGAGGTTCTGGAAGGCGAAGGCGCGTTTTATGGCCCCAAGCTGGAATTCACTCTGACCGACGCGATCGGCCGGACATGGCAGTGCGGCACCCTGCAAGTTGATCCCAACTTGCCCGAACGTCTGGATGCAAACTTTATCGGAGCCGATGGCGCAAAGCATCGTCCGTTCATGCTGCACCGGGCGACACTGGGCTCGTTCGAACGCTTCATAGGAATCCTGATCGAAGAGCACGCTGGCAAGTTGCCGTTCTGGTTGGCCCCGCGACAGGTCGTGGTCGCCTCGATTACGTCAGAGGCGGATGACTATGTATTGGAAGTTGTCGAAACGCTGAAGGCCGCGGGCGTGCGTGCCGAGGCGGATATTCGCAACGAAAAGATCAACTACAAGGTCCGGGAGCACTCGGTCGGCAAGGTGCCGATCATTCTGGCCGTCGGTCACCGCGAAGTTGACGAGCGTACGGTAAGTGTGCGCCGCCTTGGCGAAAAACAGACACAGGTTCAATCGCTTGAGGCTGTAACAAAAGAGTTGTCTTTGGCGGCTACCCCGCCCGACCTTCTGTAACATTCGGCGATAATTTGCACGAAATCCGGCCTCGAATTAGAGGCCGGATTGAAACATTTTCAATTTTTCATTTCAAAAACAGTTTGTTAACCTTCAAGAGGGCATTACGCTCTTTGACGGGGTTGTGAGACACGGGCTCGTGAATTCACCTGCCCCGATTTAGCTACTACCTTTGTCATTGTCACAAGAAGACATACGCAGTCATCAAAAGGGATTACCGAGATGTCGAACACCGCAAAAACCCTGGTTATCGCAAGCGCAGTTGCAGCAGCCGTATCTGGCGTCGCCACAACCGCCTCCGCACAAGCCAAAGAAAAATGCTATGGCGTTTCGCTGGCCGGTCAGAACGACTGTGCCGCTGGCCCCGGCACCACCTGCGCGGGCACCTCGACCGTTGACTATCAGGGCAATGCCTGGACCTTGGTCGACGCTGGAACCTGCGCCGATATCGAACTGCCCAAGTCGGCAGATGGTGCAGCGCGCGAAGGTTCGCTGGAACCGCTGGAGCGCGACCTGCCGGCATAAGCCCAAGCATCTGAGAATCGGAGGGGCGGGCCCTATCGCCCGCCTCTTTTCGTGACCGGAGGATTTGCACATGCTGGATAGTTCACTTCGATCGAACAGACTGCCCGCGGCACCGGGCGTCGGGTATAAACCCCAGCATTACGACCAGATTCTGGACCATGCGCATCCGGTCAGCTGGCTTGAGATCCATGCCGAAAACTACATGGGTGATGGCGGCAGGCCGCTGGCTCAATTGCGCCACCTCTCTAAAAAATTCCCCATTTCCGTCCACGGCGTCGGCCTCTCGATCGGTGGAGAAGGCCCCTTGGACCCCGATCACTTGGCGCGCCTGAAACACTTGGTGGGGTGGCTGAATCCGGCCAGCTTTTCCGAGCATCTGGCCTGGTCGACCCATGACAGTCATTTCCTGAACGATCTTCTGCCCCTGCCCTACACGGACGAAACGCTGGAGCGTATCTGTGCCCATATAGATCAGGTTCAGGAAACCGTGGGGCGGCAAATGCTGTTGGAAAACCCATCCAGCTATTTGGCTTTTGAAGAAAGTACATGGTCCGAGCCTGACTTCCTGCGGGAAATCGCACGTCGGACAGGATGTGGTCTTTTACTGGACGTGAACAACGTCTTTGTGTCGGCCACCAATCTGGACTTCTCGCCGCAGAGCTACATCGACGCCTACCCGCTGGACAACGTCCACGAGATCCACCTTGGCGGTCATGACGAAGACGAAGACGACCATGGTCGTCCCTTGCTGATCGACAGCCACGGTCGCGAAGTCGTTGATCCCGTGTGGACGTTGCTGGATTACGTGTTGGACCGTTCCGGCCCGAAGCCCGTACTGATCGAATGGGATACGGACGTACCCGACTGGTCCGTTCTTCGGGCTGAAGCAGATCGGGCGCAGGCGGCACTGGACCGCATCCCAGCATGAGCGTTTCGCAAACCACGTTCCGCGCAGCCCTGCTTGACCCGTCGGCGGCCGTTCCGGACGGTTTGTGGGATGCCGCAGAACGCCCCGCCGGGCGACGGTTCAGCGTTTACCGCAACAACGTGGCTGTTTCGCTGACCGAAGCGATGCATCAGGCCTTTCCGGTGATCTCACGGCTGTTGGGATCTCAGAACATGGATGGGCTTGCCGGGCTTTTCCTGCGCAAACATCCCCCGTCTTCACCGCTGATGATGTTCTACGGTGAGGAATTTCCGGAGTTCCTTGCCGGGATGGAGCAGTTGTCGCACCTTGGCTACCTTGCCGACGTCGCGCGTCTGGAACTGGCGCTGCGCCGGTCCTACCACTCTGCTGACAGCCAACCTGCACCGCCTGATGCGCTGGCCATCCCACCGGAAGAGATCGTTCTGGCAAAGCTGGAATTTGCGCCATCCATGAAGGTTCTTCGGTCAGATTGGCCGCTGTTTTCGATCTGGCGCTTCAATTCAGAAGACGGTGCACCAAAACCTGCCCCCGGATCCGAAGATATCCTGATCACCCGGCCCGAATTCGACCCGGCCCCGCATTTGCTGCCCAAGGGCGGAGCGGACTGGATCGCGCACGTTCAGGCCGGACTTACCATTGGCGAGGCATTTGAACAAACCTCTGCCGAATTCCCCGAATTTGACCTTGGGGCCACTCTGGCGCTGCTTTTGCAGGGCGGCGCAATAACCTCTGTGACTATCGAAAGGCTGGCAACATGACTGCCCTGATCTCATTGCACAACAATACCCTGGGAAGGTTGGAATTGACCTCTGGCTGGTTGACACCGACCCTGGCGCGGGTCGTGTTCATCGCGGTTCTGCTGTTCTATTTCTGGAATTCAGCAATGACAAAAATCGACGGTTCGATATTCTCGCCGTCTGCAGGCGCGTTTGGTCAGATCTTTCCAAAAGCGGCCGAAGCCGCCTTGTACGATATTTCTCAGCTGACCATTATCCAGCGTATCGTGATTTTCCTGGGTACCGTTGCAGAGTTCGTTCTGCCCGCGCTGCTGCTGGTTGGCCTGCTTACACGCCTGGCAGCATTGGGCATGATCGGTTTTATCTGGGTTCAGACCGCCACTGACGTTACCGGGCACGGCGTGAAACTTGGCAGCCTGTTCGACAATGCGATCTCATTGATCGACCAACGCATGATGTGGACTTTCCTGTTCCTCGTCATCGTCATTAACGGCGCAGGTCCGCTCTCGGCCGACCGAATCCTGCGCATTAAGTGACCTAGAAATGTGCCTTGGGCTCGTCCGGCTTTCCCGCAGCCAGCCCAAGGATGCCCGCCACGGCGGCAAAGGCCACCGGGAACATCGTAAAGACGTTGAAACCAAACGCGAAATACATCCCGACGGCTGAGATCAGCAGCAATATTCCACCAATCAGAGCCCGCGCATGGGCCATTGCGCCCCCCGCGATGGCCAGCAAAGGTGCAATAATGGAAGCAGTCTGGATGAACTGTGCGTTGTCCACTTGTTCAGCAAGGCCTTCGATCTCACCGTAATGGTCTATGAATTCGATATAGCCATAGCCAAAAAAGCCAACAATCATTCCGATCAAACCGGCAATGACGCCCAAAATCATTGATGCGTTGCGCATTTAAACCCTCATAATTACGTCAGACACATAAGCGCCCAATCAGGCAACGCCAAGACTTGCCTTGGTTTTTGCGGTCCAGCCCAACAACAACGTACCGTCATCTTCAATCAAGGGGCGCTTCATCAAAGTCGGGTGTTCCTTCAGCAGCTCCAAAGGTGGTCGCGTGCGTTGTTCCGCGTCCAATCCACGCCAAGTTGTTGACCGGGTATTGAGCAAAGCTTCGCCGAACGTATCAAACGCCTCTGTCAGGACAGAATCGGGAACACCTTGCGTCCGAACGTCTACAAATTCTATATTTTTTATTTCTTTTAATGCCTTACGGCACGTATCGCAATTTTTCAGGCCATATAGACGCATTTTGGGACCGTTCCTGTACTAGTATGAATTTTGGGCATTTTTGCCTGCTGCTTCCAGTAATTCTTGATTTTTTACTTCACCGTGCAATGTTGAAAAAGACGAAACACACAATTCGGGCCGCGTCGTGTGGGCGAAGCGGTGATGTGTTGTGGTTACGTCAACCACTGCCCCCACCAATTTGTGGGACAACGTGTAAGTAGAAGGAGACACGGGAAATGCCAACTGGCACCGTGAAATGGTTTAATACCACGAAAGGCTATGGGTTTATTGCCCCTGACGAAGGTGGCAAGGACGTTTTTGTTCATATCTCGGCCGTAGAACGGTCCGGTCTGACCGGACTCGCTGACAATCAGAAAGTCTCGTATGAGTTGGAAGACGGACGCGACGGCCGACAAATGGCCTCTGATTTGAAGCCGTTATAAAACACCCCGTCATCTGCGGGTACTAAAAGCAGGCCAACGGCCAATTTCCGGCCGTTGTCCATTCTCAAGGGTTTGAAACCTTATCCTCGCGCCGGTTTGGAATCGGCATGAGTGTTTTAGTTTTCGCCGAACACCACGATTTCCGAGCGTTCACACATAACACTGATGACTGATGTCATGAACCGCTCGAAATGGCATCATGACATCAGAAGAAAGAGTCTTGTCGGTTTTAACCCTCGCGAATGACTGCCTCGAACTCGCGCCATTCCCGTGTTGTCATGCCCGAGTTTTCCTGCGTCACGGCTTCGCCGGCCAACATGCGCCGCAGGCTATCAACCATCTGCGCCGAAAGGTTGACCGCGCCCAAACGGTAATCTTCGAACGCTCTATACGCGAAGGGCACCCAGTCGGCGACGATCTTGCACATCATGTCGGCGTAAACGCGGATTTCGTACTGAGCATGTGGATCGGCCCTCAAACGCAGGAAATGGAACAGGTTGTGCAGGTCCACCTTCCAGTACCACTGCGTGTAGATATTCGCAGGCAGGTTCATGCGCGCCAGTTCTCGCGCCAGCCCCTGCTGACCATCCTGGTTGATCATCGCTTCATAATTGTCGTAGCACCGCGCGCTATCGGCCTTGAGCATCTCAAGAACGCGGGCCGCCTCTTCCCCTTGAAGGGCGTCGCCCCGGCCCTGATTGTTCACTTCAGACTGCGCGGCCACATGGTCCGGCGCAGGGATATAGAACTCTCGGTCCAGAATCGAATACCGCGCAGAATACTCATTCACATTTGCGGTCCGGTGGCGAATCCACTGTCGCGCGACAAAGACCGGCAGTTTGACATGCAACTTGATCTCGCACATCTCAAACGGGGTCGAGTGCCAGTGCCGCATCAGATAGCGGATCAGGCCCTCGTCATTCTGCACCGATTTGGTGCCCTTGCCATAAGATACACGTGCCGCCTGACAAATCGCTGCGTCATCCCCCATGTAATCAATCACGCGTACAAAGCCGTGGTCCAGCACCTGATGCGCGGTATAGAGGTGGTCTTCCATCCCCTCAGCCACAACGCGGCGTGTTGGATGCGATTGCGCCCGTTGCGCTTCGATCTCGGCCAGTTGGTCAGAGGACAGCGGCATGAAAGTTCCTTTCCAGCAATGAGTCGCCCACCACTATATCTCGGCAATTCCCAGACCGGAACCGCGACATGTGCACCAAGCGTCGCAATTTCCAAATTGTGTCCGCCCTGCCCCTCGACACGCTTGGTCCGCGCGCTAAGCTGCAGCGCATCACCTGAATAGAAAGGAAGCCACAATGGGGCTGACATATCTTCACACCATGGTTCGCGTGAAGGATCTGGAGAAGTCGATGGCGTTCTACGAACTGCTGGGCCTGAAGGAAACCCGCCGGTATGACAGCGAACAGGGCCGGTTTTCGCTGATCTTCATGGCGCCGCCAGGGCAAGAGGACCGGCCAATCGAACTGACGCATAACTGGGACGGCGACGATAACCTGCCCAGCGACAGCCGCCATTTCGGGCACTTAGCCTACGGCGTCGATAACATCTACGAAGTTTGTCAGCATCTGCAAGACAACGGCGTCGTTATCAACCGCCCGCCGCGCGATGGTCGCATGGCTTTTGTGCGGTCTCCGGATAATATCTCGGTCGAACTGCTCCAAAACGGCAAAGCGCTGGAACCAGCCGAGCCCTGGGCCAGCATGGAAAGCACCGGCAGCTGGTGATCCGCTGGCTGATAGCGCTGGGTCTGGCCGTTCTGGCCAGCCCCGTTCGGGCCGAGACCTGCCGGCTTGCACTGGCGCTCGCTATGGATATCTCGACTTCCGTGGACGAGAACGAAGACGTTTTGCAACGGAAGGGTCTTGCGGCTGCATTGATCGCACCAGAAGTGGTCGAGGCATTTTTTTCGTCGCCCGCGCCGGTCGCGCTGGCCGTGTATGAGTGGAGCGGCCGCACCACCCAACGCGTTATTCTGAACTGGACCATGATCAACACCGAAGCCGACCTGCTGGTTGCCGCCTCAACGGTGCAGCAATCGGTTCGCTCGGACAGCGCCTCGGCCACGGCAATGGGTTATGCCTTGGCGTTTGGCGCGACTTTGATGCAGCAAGCGCCACCCTGCCTTTTTAACACCATCGATTTGTCCGGCGATGGCTCAAACAATGACGGCTATGGGCCGGACTCGGCATACCGGCACTTTCCTTTTCAAAACGTCGTGGTCAACGGACTGGTGATCAACGCTGCTGATTTTGAAGGAGAGCTGTTCCTCATCCCGTTTTTCGAAAACAACGTTCTGCATGGTCCTGGCGCGTTTCTTGAAATCGCACAAGGATTCGAGGATTTTGAACGCGCGATGCGTCGCAAGCTGGAACGTGAGCTGAAAGGATTGCAGATCGGTGCGTTGAAGGAGGGTGCACATCAATGATCCGCCTCCTGGCCGCGATATTTGCCATGTTCGCCAGCGCCGCCGCGTCGGAATGCAGGCAAGCACTGGCGTTGGGGCTGGACGTGTCCGGTTCGGTCGACAGCACCGAGTATAGGATGCAAACCGGAGGTCTGGCGGCAGCCTTGCAACGCCCTGAAGTTGTTCAACTGATACTGTCCGACATCGGCGCGCCTGTGCGATTGGCTATCTACGAATGGAGCGAGACCCGCCATCAACGCATGTTGGTAAACTGGACTGAGATCCGCACGGCACAAGATCTTGCACTGATCAGCGACCAATTGAAGACCGTCGCGCGGGGTAACGCACCACAGGGCACGGCTGTTGGGTCAGCAATGCGGTTCGGAGCCAATCTACTGTCGCAGCAACCGAATTGCTGGAAACGCACATTGGATCTGTCAGGGGACGGCAAGCACAATCTGGGCCCTCATCCACGCAGCGTGAAAGCCGAACTGGAAAACACCGGCATCACGATCAATGGGCTGGTGA
Source organism: Ruegeria sp. CDSB029 (assembly GCF_059611125.1). Taxonomy (NCBI): domain Bacteria; kingdom Pseudomonadati; phylum Pseudomonadota; class Alphaproteobacteria; order Rhodobacterales; family Roseobacteraceae; genus Ruegeria; species Ruegeria sp. CDSB029. Next base: position 153,303 of record NZ_JBXWOX010000003.1, on the reverse strand, counting down.
TCGGAGCCGACGATCCCAGTCATGGCGACAAACGCTATGTCCAGGTCGGTGAGCTTTCCGCCTATTACAACACATGGGTTATACTGGGGCCCGGAGCATTCGTCGAAGTCGCTTTGGGCTTTGAGGCCTATGAGGACGCAATGACCCGAAAACTGATACGCGAGCTAGATGGGCTCACCCTGTCCGATGCCACAGATACCCTGCGCCCCTGATCAATAGATGTACCGGATTTGGTCCGTCCAATACCGCTCGACCCGCCGCAGGGATGTGGTGATATCATCGATGCCTTCCAGCCCCAACACGCCGCGATTTTGCAGCCCCTCAGCGTGGCGCGAAAACAGCTCAGATACGACATCGCGTATCTCACGACCGCGTGGGGTCAATCGAACCCTTACGGATCGGCGGTCGATCTCGCATCTTTGATGGTGCATGTACCCCATTTCGACCAGTTTCTTCAGGTTGTAGCTGACGTTGCTGCCCTGATAATACCCGCGACTTTTCAGTTCACCCGCGGTGACTTCATGGTCGCCGATATTGAACAAAAGCAAGGCCTGCACGGCGTTGATCTCCAATACGCCAACACGCTCAAACTCGTCCTTGATGACGTCCAATAGCAACCGGTGCAGCCGTTCCACCAAGGCAAGTGCCTCAAGATAGCTGGTCATGAACCCTTTGGTTCCCGGCGCGGAGACCTGCATTTCCATACTCATCCGATCCTCCGATTCAGTCGCGCTGTTTCAGGCAGGATGAATGGAAATCCCGAAAAATCGGTTAAGCCGGGTTTTCTTTTATTTTTGAAAGGTCTGAGCGATGTCCGATATCAATTCGGAATAGGTTTCGGGCGGCTGCACCTGCCCTGTGACCCACTGATAAAGATCCTGGTCGTTTTCGTGCAGCAACGCATCATAGTTATCCAGATCCGACGGCTCCATGGCCGTCAGGTTTCGGTCAGCATAGGCCGACAGGATCAGATCCATTTCCTTGATCCCACGTCGCATGGATCGCATCTTCAGCCGCTTAATTCTAACGTCCCGAGGTTCGTTCACCGACCTTGCTCCAGCATCAGACGCAGCCGTTTTTCCAGTTTCGCTGCCCGCTCGGCACTGGCGCGCATCTCGCCGCGAATGGAACGCAGCTCAGCCACGACATCCGCAAGCTCGGGTGCGCCCTCTTCCGCTTCGACGGGGGCATCCATGCCTTCGCCTTCACCGGTCAGCAACCACATGATCGACACGTTGACCATGCCTGCCATCATGGAAAGACGGTTCGCCCGCGGTTCGGACAGATCGTTTTCCCAAGCTGCAATTGTTGTCTTTTTCACGCCAAGCCTGCGGGCCATCTGGGCCTGGGTCATACCAGCCGCTTCGCGTGCCCCTGCCAGCCTGTCCCCGAATGTCGCAGAGTCCGGTCCGTACCAGTCATTCTCGTCGTTCATCGGGCTCTCCAAGTCCATAATTCATATCGCTTGATCGTCATTCCGGCGCACCCTATGACAGTCAAGCTGAACATACAAATCGAGGCCGACCATGAGTTTCCTTTCTGCGACACTGTCACGCGTGAAGCCATCGCCCACCATTGCGATAACCGCTAAAGCGGCCGAATTGAAAGCTGCCGGGCGCGATGTCATCGGCCTAAGCGCGGGCGAGCCTGACTTTGACACCCCGCAGAACATCAAGGACGCGGCCGTTGCGGCCATCGCGGCCGGTAAGACCAAATATACCGCGCCTGACGGCATCCCAGAATTGAAACAAGCGGCCTGCGCCAAGATGAAGCGTGACCACGGCTTGGATTACACGCCCGCGCAGATTTCGGTCGGCACCGGCGGCAAGCAAACCTTGTACAATGCCCTGATGGCCACGATGAACGAGGGCGATGAGGTTGTGATCCCTGCACCCTATTGGGTTAGCTATCCCGACATGGTGCTTTTGGCCGGAGGCACTCCGGTAATCGCGGAAACTTCGATCCAGACCAACTTCAAACTGACTGCAGATCAGCTTGAGGCTGCGATCACGCCAAAGACCAAATGGCTTATCTTCAACTCACCGTCGAACCCCACCGGTGCAGGCTACAGCCGTGAAGAGTTGAAAGAACTAACCGACGTCCTAATGCGCCATCCGCATGTTTGGGTCATGTCCGACGACATGTATGAACATCTGGCGTATGACGGGTTCGAATTCTGCACACCGGCGGAAGTTGAACCCCGCTTGTATGACCGGACGCTGACCTGCAACGGTGTCTCCAAGGCCTACGCCATGACTGGGTGGCGCATAGGTTACGCGGCAGGACCGGTCGAGGTCATCGCCGCCATGCGCAAGATCCAATCGCAATCAACTTCGAACCCCTGCTCGGTCAGCCAATGGGCGGCGGTTGAAGCGCTGAACGGCACTCAGTCCTTCCTGGCCCCCAACAACGAAACGTTCAAACGCCGCCGTGATCTGGTTGTTCGCATGCTGAACGAAATCGACGGCATCAGCTGCCCAACCCCTGAGGGCGCGTTTTACGTCTATCCATCCATTGCCGGGCTAATTGGCAAAACCACCCCCGCAGGCACTGTGATTGACTCGGATGAGGCTTTTGCGACCGCATTGCTGGAAGAGGTGGACGTGGCCGTCGTGTTCGGTGCGGCCTTTGGCCTGTCGCCAAACTTTCGGGTCAGCTATGCGACCTCGGACGAGGCGCTGACCGAAGCCTGCACCCGCATCCAGCGCTTTTGCGCATCATTGATTTGAGTAAGCGCAAATGACGTCGGAACTGCCCGAATATTATTTCCGCGTTCGCGAGAATGGTGCGGCGGTTTTCAGGGTCGACACTGAAAACCGCCAGCGCCGGATCGAGATGGATCAGATCGCGGTCATCAACATCCGCAATGGCGAGGTGAAACCGCAAGGCCAACGCACGTTGTCCGACGCCGACAAGGCCGAGATTGCCCGTTGGATGGAGGCGCGAAAAGCGTTGCTGGCCCAGCGCGACATCGACGAAATTCACCGCGCGGTTGATTATCTGAACCTCACCACGCAATGGGCGCAATCCAAGGCGACACCAGAGCAGCTTGAGGACGTAACCGACCGGTTGCTGCTGGCCATGCATGATCTACGCTCTGTCCTGGTGCGAAAAAAGGCAGACCGCTTCGGCAAAGACTGACCCGCCGAATCTTACTCGGCGGGCACACCGACCTCGCGGACCGAGCGCATCCAGAACCGCGCCATCAGCATAACCGCTGCGCAGGCCAGGCCCAGAACAAGGCCCAGCCAGACTCCGATTCCGTCCATGCCCAACACGAAGCCAAAGTAGTACGAGGACGTAATCCCCACGCCCCAATAACTGAGCGCGGCCATGACCATCGGGACCTTTGCATCCTGCAAGCCGCGCAGCAGCCCCAACGCAATGACCTGTGCCCCGTCCACCAATTGGAACAAAGCCGCCATGGCCAGCAGGCCTGTACCGATCATCAGGATTTCCGGACGCTGCGGGTCATCCGGTTCCATGAACAGGGAAATCAAAGGCTCGGCATAGACTAGGAACAGGATGACAGTCAGGACCGAGATCACCAAAGACATCCCCGTCACCGCAATCGCGCCGCGTTCCAGATGTGGCCTATCTTTCCGGCCCAACGCGTTCCCTGCCCGGATCGTCGCAGCGTTTGACAACCCCAGATGCACCATGAACGTCGCGGATGCCAAATTCAGTGCAATGCCATGTGCCGCCAGCGGAACCTGACCCAGCCAGCCCATCATGATCGCTGACATTGCGAACAGGCTGACCTCGGACAGGGTCGTCAGGCCAATCGGGACGCCAAGGCGGAGAACGCTCAGAAACATCTCCCAGTCCGGACGCCAGAACCTTTGGAACAGGCTATGCTCGGGCAAAACGCGCATGGCGTAGATCACCACGCAAACCAACGAGACGACCTGAGTGACAACCGACGCGATGGCGGCGCCCATCACACCCAGCTCAGGGGCTCCCCAATTGCCGAAGATCAGGGCATAGTTGGTGATCGCGTTGACCACTGCAGCGGCCACGGTGATCCAGAGCACGATCTGGGTCCGCTCCAACGCGGCCAGATAGGATTTCAACACCATGACCAAAAGCGCCGGAATTAGGCCCCACCCAGCAACCCTAAGATATTGGGACGCGGTTTCAGCGACTTGCGGGTCCTGCTTCAACGCAAGGAAAATAGGGTACGACCACCAGAGCATTGGCATCATGACGGCCGCGTAGATAAGCGACAACCACAACCCCATGCGCGTTGTACGGCGAATACTTGTTTCGTCTTCTTCAGCCGCAGCCGTCGCCACCATTGGCATAACAGCCAAACCGAATCCGGCCCCAAACAGGAACAGCACAAAGAAATAGCTGCTGGCCAAGGTCACGGCGGCCAGCGCCTCGACACCGTACCAACCCAGCATGACCGTGTCCGTCAGCCCAATAGCAAATTGGGCCAGGTGCCCGCCGATCAGCGGCAGGCCCAGCACAGAAATGGCCCGGAAGTGGCCACCATATGTCATCACCTTACTCATCCGAACAGCCTTATGCCCGGCCCGAGGCCGGGACAAGAGGCGAACGACGAAATTTCACCTTGAGACTACACCCGCAGGTTCAAATGTTACCTGAGAGGACTCTTGTCACATCGTTTCAGGATGCAGTGAATTGCCCAGAATATGTTCCGAATGCTGGATCACGTGATGTGCCTGCCCCACGATCAAAGGATCGGGGCTGTCGACAATTTCATGGTTCTTGTCCGGATAGTCCAGCGTAGACAGGAAGTGGCGCATGCAATTCAGGCGCGCGCGCTTTTTGTCGTTCGATTTCACGATGGTCCATGGGGCGTCGGCGGTATCGGTATAAAAGAACATCGCCTCTTTGGCCTCGGTATAATCGTCCCATTTATCAAGGCTGGCCTTGTCGATTGGTGACAGTTTCCACTGTTTCAGAGGATCGGTTTCGCGGCTTTTGAACCGGCGTTGCTGTTCAGGTTGCGTGACCGAAAACCAGTATTTGTAGAGCTGGATACCCGAGCGCACCAGCATCCGCTCCAGCTCGGGCGTTTGGCGCATGAACTCGAGATATTCGTTGGGCGAACAGAAACCCATCACCCGTTCAACCCCGGCGCGGTTGTACCAGGATCGGTCGTAGAAAACCATTTCACCCACAGTGGGCAATTCCTGAACATAACGCTGATAGTACCACTGCCCCTTCTCTTCCCAGGTGGGCTTGTTCAGGGCAACGACACGCGCTTGGCGTGGGTTCAGGTGCTCCATAAAGCGTTTGATCGTTCCACCTTTGCCTGCGGCGTCCCTGCCCTCGAACAGCAGGACAAATCGCTGCCCGGTTTCCTGCGCCCACAGCTGCACCTTCAGCAATTCTGCCTGCAGCTTCGCCTTTTCCGCCTCATACGCTTTGCGCGCCATCTTGCGGTCATAAGGATATTTGCCGCTTTCAAAGGCCTGACGAATTCTCTCGGGGCTAGGCTCGATCGGTGAGGTTTTGGCTATCGCCGACAGGTTGGCAGGGTCTTGCACATCCTCGATCTGCGTCACTACTTCCATTCAGGTTCTCCTTGTCTCACTGTCCGGAAAAACGCCTAGCAGTCGGGTGAAAAACACGCTTTGATTGGTGTCAAATTTCTACATCTTTCTGGGCGTGTGCTTCAGGTACAACAAAGGGCTTCGGCTATGGAAAACAAGTTCATTGATCTTAACGGCCAGAGGTTCCTACTGCGCAGCTGGGGGGACCCCGACCTTCCGCCCCTGTTGATGCTTCACGGGTTTCCCGAATATAGCGGCGCGTGGCAAGACCTGGCCCCGCATTTGTCCTCCGACTTTCATTGCATCGCCCCCGATCAACGCGGTTACGGGCAAAGCTGGGCGCCGGAAGGCGTTGGCCATTATGCGCTGTCGCGACTGGTCTCGGATATGGTGACGCTGATTGTGGGGTTCGCCCGTCCGTTTTTTGTTCTTGGCCACGATTGGGGAGCGTCCGTGGCCTATGGTTTGGCCATGTTCCGCCCTGATCTGGTGGACCGGTTGATCATCGCCAACGGCGTTCACCCAGCGCCCTTCCAACGGGCCATGGCAGCAGGAGGCGCGCAATCCGAGGCTTCGCAATACATCAATGCCCTGCGCGCACCAGACGCGGCTGAGCGTTTGTCGGCGGACAATTTCGCCAAACTCGAACAGTTCTTTCGTTTCGGGATGGGTACAGACTGGCTGACGGACCAGCAAATGCAGGTCTGTCGTACGGAATGGGCGCGGCCCGGGCGGCTGGAAGCCATGTTGAACTGGTATCGGGCGTCACCGCTGGTGGTCGCGAAACCCGGCGAACCGCGCACGGATCTGCCAGAGCTGCCGAAGGAGCGGTTGATGGTTCGCTGCCCCCACCTGTTGCTGTGGGGGCGTGAAGACAAGGCGTTGCTGCCAGAATCCACTGAGGGTCTGGAAGACTACGCGCCCGACTTGACGCGCATCGACATTCCGAACGCTGATCACTGGCTGCATCACCAACAGCCCGAAGCTGTGGCACAGGCAATCATGGGCTGGATGGCGCGCTAAATTCGTTTACCGGTGCCCCCAATCCGCCGGGTCATCCGAGTTGTTGGGTGACAGGCCCAATATGTCACCATCTGTGGAACACCCCAGCCCCAAAACGGTCCGGTTCGCATAAGAGAAATACGCGCAGACCTGATTGATTTCGAGGATCTCGCCATCGTCCCATCCGGCCGTGCGCAGGGCTTCCACGTCTTGCTGTTTCAACTCCGGCGGGACCTCGGTCAGCTTGCGCGCGTAGCGCATGGCCTCGATCTGGGCCGCATCCAAAGGGGCCTCCTCTGGCGTGCCAGCCTCAATCGCCGCGCGAATTGCCTGGCTACGCTCCGGATCGCCCAACAAACGCTGCAAACCGCTGTAATGGTGCTCAACACAATAGCTGCATTTGTTCAGCGCGCTGACCCACACACCCAACACCTCAAGAAACCACTTCGGGATCGTGTTGGCGGAATGGTGAAGCACGTTCTTGTACATGGCCATGTGACCTTCCATCGAATGTGGCCGCAAGGAATGCACCATCATGATGTTGTCGACGTTGTTGCCGGGGCCCGTAACACGTTCGTACAGTTTCCTGAGTTTTCCTGTTGCTTCATCAAAAGGGATGGTTCTGATCCAGCTCATCTCTTTGCCTCCGGTATCCATTTGCTTTTGCAGCCAAACCTATACAGAATGCAGGAAAAGTGCGAGGCCTTGGCGACCACGTCTACCTGGAACATTTCACCTGACTGCAATGAGATCACTCTGGGCATTCTCCACCGCCACCTGATAAAGAACTGCCGACCCCCCGTTTCACTATTTTGATTTTTCAGCGATGCGCCTTCCTCTGTTCTTGTTTGTCTTGTCAATCTGCGGCCTGTTTGCGGCACTGTTCCACCCTGCTCTCTCTGATTGGGCAATGGTCGCGGGGCCTTGCACCATCGCAAGCGCAATATTGCTGCTTGGAAAATGGTTGCGCAGATCGAAAGCCCCGAAGAACTGGGCCGTAGTTGATGGATCAAATATTTTGCACTGGCGAGAGGGCATTCCGGACATTGCCACCGTGCGCGAAGTTGTCGACGCTTTGACCACCTCCGGCCTGACTCCCGGCGTCGTGTTCGATGCAAATGTCGGCTACAAAATCTCGGATCGCTACATGAACGACAAAGCCCTTGCCTCATTGCTTGGGTTGCCCGTTGACCGCGTTATGGTCGCCCCCAAGGGAACGCCAGCCGACCCGCCTGTTCTACAGGTCGCTCGCGACCTAAGTGCTACCATTGTCACAAATGACCGTTTTCGCGATTGGGTTGACGATTATCCGGATGTGCTGCAGGCCAAAGAGCTTGTGCAGGGTGGCTATCGGAATGGGGCTCTCTGGCTGGCGTTGTGACCATGGTTCCAGCTGGGTCAAACATGTAGCGTTTCAACCTCAGCTCCCAATCACGGCGCACCACAGCCGACAAACCGCACACAACACTTCGCGCGCCCCTTCCCCCGGACCACATCCCCTGCCATAATGGGACCAAACCCAAAAACAAGAGCAGCACCCATGCCCGACGATCTGTTGACGCCAGAAGCGACCAATACCTATGACGCCTCCTCGATTGAGGTGCTTGAAGGTCTGGAACCGGTCCGCAAACGCCCCGGCATGTATATTGGCGGCACGGACGAACGCGCGCTGCACCATATGGTGGCCGAAATCCTCGACAACTCGATGGACGAAGCGGTCGCGGGCCACGCCAACCGGATCGAGGTTGAGCTGCACGCAGATTACGCCCTGACCGTGCGCGACAACGGGCGCGGCATTCCGATCGATCCGCATCCGAAATTTCCCGACAAATCAGCGCTAGAGGTGATCCTCTGCACCCTACACGCGGGCGGCAAATTCTCGGGCAAGGCCTATCAGACCTCGGGCGGTCTGCACGGTGTGGGTGCGTCGGTTGTGAACGCGCTGTCGGATTCGATGGTCGTTCAGGTGGCGCGTGACAAACAGCTGTTCGAACAGCGCTTTTCACGCGGCATCCCTCTGGGCCCTGTCGAAAAAGTCGGCGCGGCACCCAACCGGCGCGGCACCACTGTGACATTCCACGCAGATGAAGAGATCTTTGGCCACCACAAGTTCAAACCGGCGCGGCTGTTCAAATCCATCCGCTCCAAGGCCTACCTGTTCTCGGGCGTCGAAATTCGCTGGAAATCCCATATCGACGACGGCGAAACGCCAACCGAAGCCAGCTTCCACTTTCCCGGCGGTCTATCGGACTACCTGAAGGAAACGATGAACGGCTCGTCCACCTATGCCGAGCAACCCTTTGCAGGCACCGTGGACTTCCGGGAAAAGTTCGGCACCCCCGGCAAGGTCGAATGGGCGATCAACTGGACGCCCTCGCGCGACGGGTTCATCCAGTCCTATTGTAACACCGTCCCCACCCCCGAAGGCGGTACCCATGTGGCGGGTTTCTGGGCTGCGGTCCTCAAGGGGATCAAGGCCTATGGCGAACTGATCAACAACAAGAAGGCCGCGCAGATCACCCGCGACGACCTGATCACCGGTGGCTGTGCGCTGGTATCCTGCTTTATCAGCGAACCGGAGTTCGTCGGCCAGACCAAAGATCGCCTTGCGACGGTCGAGGCGCAGCGGCTGGTAGAGAATTCGGTCCGCGACCATTTCGATAACTGGCTGGCCGCGGACACGAAATCCGCCGGTGCTATTCTCGATTTCCTCATTCTGAGGTCCGAAGAACGTCTGCGCCGACGCGCCGAGAAAGAAACACAACGTAAGTCCGCCACTAAAAAACTTCGTCTCCCCGGCAAGTTGGTGGACTGTTCTAGTTCAACACGCGACGGAACAGAATTATTCATCGTCGAAGGAGATTCTGCGGGCGGTTCTGCAAAAATGGGCCGAAACCGCAAAACGCAGGCCCTGCTGCCCCTGCGCGGCAAGATCCTGAACGTGCTGGGCGCGGCCAGTTCCAAACTGGGCACCAACGCCGAGATCAACGATCTGACCCAAGCGCTGGGTGTGGGACTTGGCACCAAGTTCAACGTCGATGATCTGCGTTATGACAAGATCATCATCATGACTGACGCGGATGTGGACGGCGCGCATATCGCGGCGCTGCTGATGACGTTCTTCTTTACCCAGATGCGCCCGATGATCGACACGGGCCACCTGTACCTGGCCTGCCCGCCCCTGTATCGCCTGACCCAAGGCGCCAAGCGGGTTTATTGCCTGGACGAGGCCGAGCGGGATGAGTGGCTTGAAAAAGGTCTGGGCGGCAAAGGCAAGATCGACGTCTCACGCTTCAAGGGTCTGGGTGAGATGGACGCCAAGGACCTGAAAGAAACCACGATGGACCCCGCGTCCCGGAAATTGATCCGGGTCACCATCGACGAGGACGAACCCGGCGAGACCGGCGATCTGGTTGAGCGCCTGATGGGCAAAAAACCCGAACTGCGGTTCCAGTACATTCAGGAAAACGCGCGGTTTGTGGAGGAGTTGGATGTTTGACTGCTAGAATTGAAGGAAAGATATTTGATTGACGAAGAACTTCTTGAACTACTCCGAATAAAAAACGGAAAGCTTTTTCACCGAGAAGGACGCAGCCTAGAGTTCAAAGAGCAATTCAATCTCGCTGGACTGGCGGATTATTTCCGTGACTTCGCCGCTTTTGCGAACAATCGAGGCGGATTTTTGGTCTTCGGTGTCAAAGACGCACCTCGTGAAATTTCCGGCCTTTCTGAAAAGTCTGCCGCAGCATTCGACAATGTTGATCCTGAAAAAATCACAGGGTTTCTTGGGAGATTGTTTTCGTCGGAAATTCGGTGGGACGCTGTAAGTTTAACAATTGATGACAAGAAATTCGGCGCCTTTAAGATCTATGAAGCCAAAACCAAACCAGTCATATCTCTTGCAGATGAGGGAAAAGACCAAACACTGAGAAATGGCGATATTTACTATCGTTATGGCGGCCGCACGCAAAGAATTCTTTCTGCTGAACTTCAAGCAATTATTGGCGACCGTATCAACGCTAACAATAAAGCTTGGATTGAGCACGTTCAGCAAATTGGCACTACTGGCCCCCAAAATGCGCTAGTAGTGAATACAACTGATGTAATGTCAAAAAGTACAGGGAAACCACTTGTTATTGACACTGACTTGGCGAAAAAACTTCAGTTCATTAGAGAAGGCAACTTCGATGAAAAAGAAGGTGCTGCAACACTCAAACTTATTGGTGACGTCGTCCCGGTAAATGCCATTGAGATCGAAAAAGAAGTCGAGCGGGATATATTTGAGAAGTATCCATACAGCGCGTTAGATGTTTGGAAGAAAATTCAAAAACTGATACCGGGCGTAAAGCAAGCTAACGTTTGGAAAGCTATCAACGAAAACGGCCTGAAGGGTGACGAACGCTATTCAAAGTATAATTTTAGAAACCGTCAACAAGAAGAAAAATACAATGCAACCGGCTTGGTTTCGAGCGTGACTCCTGTGATCTACAATGAAAACGCTATAGTTTTTTTGGAGAACATCCTCAAAGTTCCGTAGATGTTTAACTATCAAGCGAAATTTCTAACACACAATACTCCCCTTGCCTAACCCGTTGATCCCGTTCACACTTGCGCGCAATTGTCATCGAAGAACGACATTTGAGGTTCCGAGCGTCCAAGACCCAATTTGAACGAACACAAATTTCGAACGGGAGGACGACATGAAAGCACTAACCCTCGGGCTGGCCTTTGCCTTGTTGGCCAGTCAGGCAAGCGCGCAGCAGTCGCTGATCGGCGCATCGCCTATTCCAGTCGGGGCAGAGTTACGGTTCTGCTATTACAATGGCCTCGCTTATTCGGTGGACGCCTATGTTGTGATCTCTGGCAACAACACCGTGACCGAAACGTCCAGTGCGCGCGAAGAACACCTTCTGCGTTGTATCAAAGGCGGCGACGGTGCCATGAAGTGGAAACCAGAGAGCGGTATTCAGGTCAATCGCTGAATTAAATGGTCGGGCCATCTAGCCCACCTTCTCCTCCAGCCAGTCTGCAATCTGGCCGGCGGGTTGTTCCCAGCCGGGCTCCATGAACAGGAAATGCGCGTGGTTTTCCACCGGCATAAACGTCGCGCGATCCCCGTACAGATTGGCCAGCGCACGGCAGGTATCGGGGTTGACGGCACGATCCTCGGTGCCCGACACGATCAGCACCGGGCAATCGACCTTGTCGATATCGACCTTCATTGCGTGGTGGTCGTCGAACATCCAAAAGAACATCTCGAACATCACCCGCCCGCTTTCTGCACCCAGCTGGTCGAACACTTCACGCTGCTGCGCCTCGGGCATCTTGTTCAGCGCAAAAGGGGCCATCAGGTTGAACTCGACATGCATGGGTTGTTTCCAGAACGCCCCGCCCTCCATCAGCGCGCGCGGGATGGCGCGTTCATCGTCGGTTTCGGGCAAGGTGCCCCACGGCGCGTTCGGGTTGATCAGGACAATGGCACTGGCCAACCCACGCTCGGCCACCTGCTGCGCCACAACGCCCGCGATGGCATGGCCGAGGATGACCGGCTTGCTGTCCAAGCCCTGCACGAGCTCGGCAATATCATTGGCATAATCCGCGACACTGGTATCCGTAAGTCCGGGGTCAGGTTCGGCCTTGGGGTCCCCACCATGAAAGCGCAGCGCAGGGGTGTGCACCGTCCAGCCGCGCGCGCGGAAGAAACCCGCGTAGTCCGCCATACACCAAGGTCCGGCAAAGGCCCCGTGGATCAGAACAATCTCTTTGGTCATCAAAACGCCCTCTTGTCACTTGTCCCCACTATGCGAGACGACAGGCGCGCGCGGCAAGGCCGCCGGGATCAGACCGACATACCGATCAGGGCAACGCCAACAGCCATCAGTAGGGCCGCACCAAGGCGACGCATCCAGTTGCCCTCATGCAGGAAGATAAACCCGATCAACGCAGCGAAGATCACCGAAGTCTCACGCAATGCTGAAACCGCACCCAGTGGTGCGAAATTCTTGGCGTAAAGCACCAGACCATAGGCCGTCATCGACACCAGCCCGCCCAGGATTCCGATCATCCAGACCTTGGTCGGAAGCTGTGCCAACGTATCCCGCTTTTTGATGCCGACGAACCCGGCGATGAACAGGTGCAGAAACGCGCCCCAGGCCCAGTAGCTGAGCGTATTGCCCGACAACCGCACCCCGATGCCATCCACGACCGAATAAATCGAGATGCAAAACCCGGTACCCAGAGCAAACCCCAGCGCCCAACGCCCGACACCGGACCGCAAGGCCGTCCAACTGCTGAGCTGAATACCAAGCGCGATCAGTGCAATCCCGCCCCATGCCTGCAACGGCAGCACCTCGCCCACCAGGATCATAGCCCAGAGCGAGACCAGCGCAGGCACGATACCGCGGGCGATCGGATAGACGATGCTCAGATCCCCATGCTGATAAGCTTTTCCCAGCATGTAGTAGTACCCAAAATGTACGACGGTCGAGATCAGGATATAGGGAAAGCTCTCAGCGCTGGGCAGAGGCAGCAACAGGACCATGGCCGTTGCAGGGATAACATGCCCAAATGCGACAAGGCCCAAAGTGGTCGTTCGGTCGGCGGCTGTTTTGACGATGGCGTTCCACACCGCATGCAGCAACGCAGCCGTCAAAATGATGGCGATGACAAACAGAGTCACGTCCGAACCTTTCGCGCAGAGAGAACCGGCCCAAGAAACGGGCCGGTTTCGTTACTTGCACAGAGCAAGACCGATCACAATGCAGCCTTAAACAGAGCGGTCAGATTGTCCTCTGTCAATTCGATTGGGTTACCACCACAAGACGGATCGATGATCGCGCCTTGCACCAGTTTCGGGATTGCAGCTTCGGTCACACCCAGTTCGGACAGTCTGGTTGGGATACCCAGCGCGTCGTTGAACTCCTGCACAAAGCCGCGGACGCCGTCAAAGCCGCCATCAATTCCCAGATAGGCCGCCGCTGACTGAAACCGGTCAGCGATAGCTGGGGCATTGAATTCCAGCACTGTGGGCATGCAAACCGCGTTGGTGGTGCCGTGGTGAGTGTTGAAAACAGCGCCAATCGGGTGGCTCATGGCGTGGATCGCGCCTAGGCCTTTCTGGAAGGCGGTCGCCCCCATCGCTGCCGCGCTCATCATCTGCGCGCGGGCCTCAATATCCGTGCCATCTGCATAGGCGCGTGGCAGGTACTCCTTGACCAGCCGCATACCTTCCAGCGCAATGCCGTGGCTCATCGGATGATAATGCGGGCTGGAATACGCCTCGACACAATGCGCAAATGCATCAAGACCGGTGCCCGCCGTGATGAATTTGGGCATGCCAACTGTTAGCTCGGGGTCGCAGATCACCACGGTCGGCAGAACCTTGGGATGGAATATGATCTTTTTCGCATGGGTTTCGGAATTCGTGATGACACTGGCGCGCCCGACCTCGGACCCGGTCCCGGCTGTGGTCGGCACAGCGATAATCGGTGCAATGACATCCGAATCCGCGCGTGTCCACCAATCGCCGATATCCTCGAAATCCCAAACCGGGCGCGTCTGCCCTGCCATAAAGGCAACCATCTTGCCCAGATCCAACCCGGAACCGCCGCCAAAAGCGATCACACCATCATGGCCGCCCGCATTGTAGGCCGCGACCCCTGCCTCAAGATTTTTTTCGTTCGGGTTAGGATCCACGTCGCTGAATAGCCCGCGCCCCAGCTCTGCGGCCTCCATGATATCCAGCGTCGCCGCGGTGATCGGTAGATCGGCCAACCCTTTGTCGGTGACCAACAACGGCCTTTTCATACCAGCGGCAGCACATGCCTCGGGCAGTTCCTTGATACGGCCTGCGCCGAATTTGATAGCGGTCGGATAGGACCAGTTTCCAACAAGTGACATGTCAGGTTTCCTTTGTGATTTGAGACCTGCCCGGCCGAGGGGGTCTGAACCGGGCAGGCCGTTGCCCTTAGCCCGTGACCTTTTTCAGGTGGTAGGATTTAGGACGTGTCAGGTTGTGATAGCCAATGACGGACAAACCGCCGCCGCGGCCGGTATTCTTGCAGCCAGTCCAACAAAGGCCCGGATCCAGGTAATCGGCGCGGTTCATGAACACGGTTCCGGTTTCGATCGCATCGCCCACGCGTTCGGCCCGGTCTACATCGCGGGTCCACAGGCTGGCGGTCAGACCAAATTCACTGTCATTCATCAAGGCGATGGCTTCGTCGTCCGAGGACACTTTCATAATGCCGACCACGGGGCCGAAACTCTCGTCCTGCATCACCCGCATGTCATGGGTGACGTTGGTCAGGATCTGCGGTGTCAGATAGGCCCCACCATCGTCCTCGGGGAACGTGCCGATATGAGCCACCGCCCCGGCCGCAACAGCCTCGGTGATCTGCGCGCGCACCTCTTTGGCAAAGCGCACATTGGCCATTGGACCAATCGTTGTATCGCTGTCCAGAGGATTGCCCAGCTTATAGCCTTTCACAACCTCAACCGCCTTGGCGACGAAGGCATCATACAGGCTATCGTGGACGTAAATCCGCTCGATCCCGCAGCAGCATTGGCCCGAGTTGAACATCGCGCCGTCAATCAACGTATCCACCGCAGCATCCAGATCGGCATCGTCCATGACATAGCCCGGATCTTTGCCACCCAGCTCGGTGCCAACACCGGTGAATGTCCCTGCAGCCGCGCGCTCCATCGCTTGGCCACCACCTACTGAACCGGTGAAGTTCACAAAGTCGAACGCATTGCCTGCAATCAGGTCATTGGTCACGTCATGGCTCAGGAAGACATTCTGAAATACATCTTCGGGCACACCCGCGGAATGAAACGCTTGCGCCATGCGCTCGCCCACCAGCAGCGTCTGCGTGGCATGTTTCAAGATCACAGTGTTCCCCGCGATCAGGGCCGGGGCCACGGTGTTGATTGCGGTCATGTAGGGATAGTTCCAGGGCGCCACCACAAAGACCACGCCATGCGGAATGCGCTTGATATAGCGTTTGAAGGCTTCGTCCTCGCCCACTGCGATATCAGCCAGAGACGCCTCGGCAATCTGAGCCATATGGCTCGCACGTTCGTTAAAGCCGCCGAACTCACCGCCATAACGTACCGGACGCCCCATCATATGCGCCAACTCGGGCACAATCTCATCGTTCATCGCCCCAACCGCAGCCACACCGGCCATGACAAGATCGATACGTTCCTGCAACGGCCGCGCTGCCCATTCTGCCTGTGCCGCCCGCGATCGCGCTGCCGCTTCAAACGCTGCATCCCGTGACAACACCTCACGTTCAGCAAAAACCGATCCATCAATCGGCGAGACACATTTCAACATCTGCCCCATAACCACTCCATTTCCGAAAGAAACAGGATCCCTGCTTCATCTGGCTAAAAATATCCCGGGGGCGTGGGGGCATCGCCCCCAGCTTGACCCGATCTCAAGCCCGCTCAAACCCGCGGGCAACTTCCCAATCAGTCACGACGCGCTCGAATTCCTCAATCTCGACTTCCGCTGCACGGGCATAGTGTTCGACCACATCATCACCCATAGCCGCGCGTAGCATCGATGACCCGTGCAACGCATCGCGTGCTGCACGCAGATTGCCGGGGATCATACCGGTGTCTCCCTGATAGACATCACCGGTGGTGGGCGATTGCAGTTCCAGGCCTTCTTCGATACCGGCAATCCCGGCGGCCAACATGCCAGCCATCGCCAGATACGGGTTCATATCTGAGCCCGGAATACGACACTCAACCCGCACGGCCTTAGTCCCATCGCCGCACAGACGGAAGCCAGCCGTTCGGTTGTCCACCGACCAGATAATCCTTGTCGGCGCAAAGGTGCCTTTCATGAACCGCTTGTAGCTGTTGATGTAGGGAGCCATGAAATAGGTATAGTCAGCGGCATATCTGAGCAGACCCGCCATATAGCTTTTCATCAGCGCCGACATACCCAACGCGTCATCCGCATCATAAAACGCTGGCTTGCCATCCGCCCAAAGCGACTGATGCACGTGGGACGAGCTGCCGACTTTGTCGTGATGCCATTTCGGCAGGAACGTCGCCGCGTGACCGTGTTGCCAGGCGATCTCTTTCACCGCGTTCTTGGCGATCGAGTGGTATTCGGCCGTGTCCATCGCCGGGGCGTATTTGATGTTCAGCTCTTCCTGCCCGGTCTCGGCCTCACCCTTCGAGTTCTCAACCGGTATCCCCGCGTTCCACAAATGGTTGCGGATTGGGCGCATCACATGCTCTTCCTTGGTGGTCTGCAGGATGTGATAATCTTCGTTATAGCCCGAGATCGGCTCCAGATCGCGGAAGCCTTCCTTGCGGATCTGGTCAAAGCTTTTTTCGAACAGGAAAAACTCCAGTTCGGTGGCGCACATCGCGTCATAACCCATGGCTTTGAGGCGATTGACCTGTTTCTTCAGGATCGAGCGCGGCGCATGCGGCACTTCCTCATGCGTGTGGTGATCCAGCACATCGCACATCACCATCGCCGTGCCTTCCAGCCACGGCACCGGGCGCAGCGTGCTCAAGTCCGGCTTCATGACATAATCGCCATAACCCCGCTCCCAACTGGTCGAGGCATAGCCGTCCGGCGTGCCCATCTCCAGATCCGTGGCCAGCAGGTAATTGCAACAATGGGTTTCTTCCCACGCACCTGCTACGAAATGACCTGCGTGAAACCGCTTGCCCATCAGCCGGCCCTGCATGTCCACCATGCAAACCAGTACGGTGTCGACCTCGCCCGTTTCGAATTTGGCTTTCAGATCGGCCAAAATCGCTTCATTGCCCATCATTGGTTTCCTTTGTCACTCAGAAAGACCTCGGTTTCGATTACCTGCCTTCAGTCATCGTTGGCTTCTTTTTCCATTTCCATCACCAGGCGCGTTTCCAGAACCTGACCGCTTTTGTAGAGGATCGGATAGGCGACGGCGGCGATGTGCCCGTGCAAGTCGCGCATGGACCGCAGGGTTTCCAAATGCAGGTCGGAGGACTGGAAACTCTCAGTCTGACCACGCTCCAACCGTTTCAGGTGCGCCTTGCGGCTATTGCGGGACATCCGCTTGACCTCGGCCTTGTCCAACACCAGCCGGCGGGCACAATCCATGTCGTCCACCAACAGCACGTGACGCGCCAGTGAGAAACTTTCTAGAATGGCCGCGTGCAAATCTTTCAGCTCTTTCCAGCCCTGCGCTGAGAACTCCGAACGTTCGGTGTGCTTAATCTGCGCCGTCCGGGTCATCCGGTTCGAGACAACATCGCCTGCAGCCTCAAGACGGATGGCATATTCGACCAACCCTCGTGCGGCTTTGATCTGCCCTTTACTCATATTCTGCCGCGGCATGCGGGCGACGAAACGGCGGATCTCGGTCAGTTGCGTATTCACCCGCTCATCCTGCTGCCAAAGCGCAGAAATCGCGTCGTTGTCATCCTTTTCGTAAATATCCAGCACCGGGCGAAACATGCGTTCGACCTGCGTAATCATCTGCAACAGCTCGTGGCGCACCGAAGACATCGCAACGCTGGCCCTTTCACCGCTGGGATCCCCGAGCGGGGTCAGTGCATCCGAAAACTGATCCAGTGCATTGGTCTCGATCTTGGGTTCCGCCAGAAGAACCGCCATCGGCTGTTCCAACTGGTTCACGAAACCCGTGGCCAGAAGGAATACAGCCAAATTGAATCCGATATGTGCAAAAATCAGAGACTGCGCCGGGCTCGTCACCAATAGCGCCTCGTGCAACCCGCCAACATTCACGACGATCAGCATTACCAGCGCCGCGCTTCCCCGCAATAAGAGGTTGGCCAGAGGGATACGCCGGGCTGTGACCGTCATATCGCGCGTCAGCCACATTGGAATGAAGGCAGAACCCAGATTTGCTCCCAGCACCAGCGACAACCCGGCGGCAAAGGGAATTGCACCAATCTGAACCAAGGCCACGCACATCAGGATCGTCGCGACCGAGCTGTGCATGACAAAGGCCAGCACTGCGCCGACAATGAAGGCGCTGAAATAATCGGTCTCAAGATACCCCGCGATTGCGGGCAAAAACGCGCTTTCGCGGATCGGCTCAACTGCTTCGCGCAGGAATTGAAGCGAGATCAGGATAAAGGCGACGCCCAGAACGATCCGGCCCATAAGCCGTACATTCGACCGTTCGGATTTCAGGTACAACCAACCGCCCAACGCCAGCAATGCGGGTTGAAGCCAGCCCAGATCATAGGACAGAACCTGAATGACTAAAGCGGCGCCCAAATCCGCGCCCAAAACACCCGCCAGCGCCATCCCAAACGTCACCATCCCCGCCGCAGCGAAACCGGTCAGCAAAACCGTAACGGCGGCCGAGCTTTGCAGGATCGTGGCCAGAACCATGCCAGCCCCCCCTGCAACAAAGCTGTTAGAGTGGCGTGTCAGGATCGACTGGAACAGCGCACCAAAGCGCCGTTCAATGCCCGTGCGCACCAGACGCACAGCAAATAGCAGCAACATGGTTGCGGCAAAAATCTCAATCAAAAAGCTCGCGATAGCCATATGTTCACACCTCTTTCGACCGGTGCGCACAAATGTGCTTCCGGTTTCGTTTTTCTATTCTTGGAACAGAGGTGAGCATAAATGGTGTCGCTTATTGATGTCCAATCCCGACGCAAGGGAGGCCCCTCGCGTCGGGAGGACGGGTTTCTTAGCCGTAACGATAAGGACGGCCGGCTTTCAGCATCTCGGCGTTGTAACGTTTGAAGATGTCGACAACCTTCGCCTTAGTCTCGGACTCGGCAGCGATTTCGTCCCAGAACTTGACGGCGGCTTCCTCAACGGTTGCCCATTCCTCGTCCGGGATAGAGGTCAGCTGCATCTTGGTGCCGTTGACGCGCAGGTTGGCTTCGCCGCCCCAATACCACCACTGGCGATAGTAATGCGACTGATCACAGCAAACCTTGAACAGGGTCTGCAGATCCTCGGGCAGCTCGTTCCACCGATCCATATTGGCAAAGAAGTGACCTGCCCATGCGCCTGACACGTTGTTCGTCAGGAAATAGTTGGTCACGTCGGCCCAGCCAACGGTATAGTCCTCGGTGATGCCCGACCACGCGATGCCGTCCAGCTCGCCGGTCTGAACCGCAACTTCGATGTCTTCCCATGGCAGAGTCACCGGCACGACGCCGAATTGGCTCAGGAAGCGACCCGCTGTCGGGAAGGTAAAGATGCGCTTGCCCTTCATGTCTGCCAGCGAGTTGATCGGGTCCTTGGTCGCAAAGTGGCACGGATCCCATGCACCGGCGCTGATGTGTTTAACGCCGACCTTCGAGTATTCCTCGTCCCAGATCTCGTTCAGGCCCCACTGATTGAACAGCACCGGCACGTCCAGAGAATAGCGTGAGGCGAACGGGAAGTAGCCGCCGAACACGGTGACTTCGGTCGGAGATGCCATCGAGTCATCGTCCGACTGCACCGCGTCGATGGTGCCTTTTTGCATTGCCCGGAACAACTCGCCCGTTGGGACCAGCTGATCGGCATAGAACAACTCGATCTGCATCCGGTCACCGGCGATCTGGTTGAACATCTTGATCGCGGGATCAATCACATGCTCGGCCAGCGCAGGACCGGCATAGGTCTGCATCCGCCATGTAATCGTGTTCTGCGCCAAGGCAGGCGTCGCCAGTGGTGCGGCAGCAACGCCAACCCCAGCGGTTTTCAGAAACTTACGTCTTGTCGTCATGTCAATTCCTCTCCGTTAAAGTTTCTGTGCCCGTTCACCGAGCATTCTTATTATTTTCCATAGACATACCCGGGCAACCAAAGCGCGATTTCCGGGAAAATCATGATGATTGTCAGCGCCAGCACCATCACCGCGACAAAAGGAAAGATCGAACCATAGATGTCCCGCAGGGTGATCTCGGGCGGGGCCATCGCGCGCATCAGGAACAGGTTATAGCCGAAGGGCGGCGTCATATAGGCGATCTGTGTCGTGATCGTATAAAGCACCCCGTACCAGATCAGATCAAAGCCCAGTTCACCGACCAGCGGCACATAAAGTGGCGCCACGATGACCAACATGGCCGTGTCGTCCAAAAATGTGCCCATGACAATAAAGCTCAGCTGCATCAGGATGAGGATCATCCACGGCGACAGGCCCAGTTGATCGGTGAACAGGTTGTCGATGGCTTTCACGGCACCCAGCCCGTCAAACACGGCCCCAAAGCCCAGCGCGGCCAGAATGATCCACATGAACATGCAGGAAATGGCCAGCGTCTGCTTGGTGCAGTCCTCGAATATCTTCCAAGTCATCCGCCGTTTGATTACGGACACAGCCAAAGCGGTGAGCGCTCCGATGGCTGAGCTTTCGACCAGTGACGTCCAGCCATTCACAAACGGCACCATCATGGCTGCAAAGATGATCAGCGGCAGCGCCCCTGCCCCCAGAAGCCGGATCTTCTCGGCCCGCGGCACTTCATGCGCGTCTTCCATCGCCGGTCCTAGCTCGGGTTGAATGCGGCAGCGGATCCAGATGTACAGAATGAACATGGCAGCCATCAGCAGGCCAGGGATGATACCGGCCAGCCAAAGTTGCCCTACAGGCTGGCGCGCGATCATCGCATAGAGGACCAGAACGACCGAGGGAGGAACCAGAATACCAAGACTGGACCCGGCCTGAATGACCCCGGTCACCATCGTCTTGTCGTAACCGCGCCGAAGCAGTTCCGGCAGTGCAATGGTCGCGCCAATGGCCATACCTGCAACGCTCAGGCCGTTCATGGCCGAGACCAGCACCATCAACCCGATGGTGCCGATGGCCAGACCACCATTGATGGGGCCCATCCAGACGTGGAACATCTTGTACAGGTCATCGGCCAGCCGACTTTCACTGAGGACATAGCCCATGAAAATGAACATCGGCAATGTCAGTAGCGGATACCATTTCATCAACTTCATTGCGGCCGAAAAGGTGATGTCCTGCCCACCCGTTCCCCACAGCGCCAAAGCGGCAATTGTTGCCACCGCGCCAATCGCGCCAAAGACACGCTGACCTGTGAACAGCATCAGCATCATCAAGGCGAACATGAAGATGGCAATATATTCCTGGCTCATGCCCGTGAGACCCCGATTTCCTGCCCGTTGATCCGGGCTATGTCTTTGAAGAATTCCGATATCGCCTGCAGCAGCATCAGGAAAAAGCCGAACACCATGATAGCTTTGACCGGCCAGATATACGGCCGCCACGCCGTTGATGAGCGTTCAAGCCGCCCGATTTCCTCGCTGCCCGTCAGAAGACCAATGAAGTAGGAAACCGGTTCATCGCCCCAATAGCCAAGGCTGTAGGCCGTTGACCCGAGCCCACCGTAAAACAAGACGCCCAGGTAGAAGATCAGCAACAGCACGGTGAAGGCATCGAACCACGCTTTCCGATGTGGGCTCCAGTTGTGATAAAACAGGTCCATACGTACGTTCGATCCCAACTGGATCGAGTACGGCCCACCCATGATATAATAGGTCACCATTGCAAACTGCGCCATTTCTAGCGTCCAGAGCGATGGCAGAAAGAAGGTTTTGGAAATCGAGGACCACAACAGGATGCCCATCATCACAAACAGGCCCCACATCATGACCCGCCCGATCCGGTAATTCACCGCATCGACGACCCGCACATATGACGCCATCGTTTTGATCACGCCGCTCCCCCTTTCTGAAAATCTGCAAGGGTCCGCGCGATCCAGGAAACCAGGCAATCGGCCATAGCCTCCTGCTGCTCGGGCGTTTGTATCAGGTCATTGCGGATCTCGATCATGACGTTCAACAGCCCGTTCGGCAGCGCCTGCGCGTCAAGTGTATGGGCAACCCCGTCCGCCGCCGAATACGGCTCATTCAGGCGAGTCTCATAGGTTTGGTCGGCGGGTGCTGTCGTCATCATTGCCCGGGCGAACCGGTCATCCACCCCGTGTAATATGCCCAGTTCCACCTCACGCGTCTGACCATGGTAGACTGGTGTAAAGCTGTGGACCGTCACCATAAGTTCAAGCGTATCCCAATTTTGGGAGATCAGGTCAGACAGTGCCTTGCTGAAGGGCTGGTAGATGCTCTCAATCCTGCCTTCACGCTCTTCCTCGGACAGATCGACATTCGCTGGGATTTGATAGTCCTCGCTGCACGTCGGCATGGCCCCTGCGGCTTCAGGCGGGCGATTGCAGTCATAGACCAGCCGGGACACCCCGCCATACACCAGCGGTGCCGACAGGCGTGCCGCCATCAGCTTGGCCACAGCCAATGCCCCGGGATCCCACGCGATGTGGCTTTGCAGCGCGCCCACAGGCAATCCCATATCCCCCAAAAACGCGGGAATGCGGCTGGACGCGTGTTCGCAGACCAGCATTACCGAAAGGGGACCATCCACTGTGTCCGTGTGAACGACTGTTCCGAAGTCCAAAATACCGCCTTGCGATTCCAATTAAGATGCGTGTGGAAAAATTTCCACAAGAGACCTTAACCTGTCAATATTTTTCCTGTATAAATTTCACCACTCTTGATCTTGCTGAAAAATTATTCACACTAAGATCGAAAAGATGCAGGAGGAACGCCGCGTGCGGGTGACGGACAGGCTGCTGGCCCACAAAGACAAGATGACCCCATCCGAGCGTCAACTGGTCAGTGTATTGCTGGACGACTACCCTATGGCCGGTCTCGGCAGCATCACCGAACTGGCCAGCGCGGCCTCGGTGTCCACCACGACAGTCGCGCGGATGCTGCAAAAGACCGGGTTTCAAGGTTATCCGCAGTTTCAGGCCGCCCTGCGGGGCGAAGTGAAAGAAATGATCTCGGGGCCGGTCGCCAAACGTGACTTGTGGCAAAACGACCTGCCTGAAGAGCATATCCTGAACCGGTACTCCCAACAGACACTCGCCAATCAGAAACGCACGATTGATGAGGTTGATCCAGACGAATTCGACAGTTTCTGCAACTTGTTATGTGACCCCAACCGGCGCATCTTTATCACCGGTGGCCGCATTACCGGCACGCTGGCCCAATACCTGTACCTGCACCTGCAGATGATCCGCCCCGACGTGCGGCTGCTGCCCGTTGCGGCATCGTGGACACATGATTTGCTGGACGTGCGCAAAGACGATGTGCTGGTGGCGCTGGATGTTCGCCGATATGAAAACGCATCCCTGCTGATTGGCCAGCTGTGCCATGAACGCGAGGCTGAAATTGTTCTGTTCACCGATCAGTGGCGCTCACCCATTCATCGGCTGGCCAAACACACCTTTGCGACGCGTATTGCCGTGCCGTCGGCGTGGGATTCAATGGCAGCCATTCTGGTTTTGATGGAATGCGTCATCGCCGAAGTACAGGAAAGGCTGTGGGATTCGGTTAAAGAGCGCACAGATGAGCTGGAACAGGCCTTTGACCGCACCAAACTGTTCCGGAAATTCGGCCAAAGCTCGGGCTCATAACGGCTTTTTACCACCCAAACGGAACAACTGAGCGTGAGGAGTGTTGCCAGCCGCATAGCAGGCCGTCACTTTGAAGGCATGAGTTTCGTGACCCAAAACCAACTGCCGCTTTTGATCCTGTTCTTTCTGATTGGATTGATTGGCACCGCCTTTCTTTTCCGTAAACCCGCCGGGCATCGCGCCTGGAAACTCGCGGACCTCGTCTGGGTTGTACTGGGTGGCGTTGGCGCGCTGGTCGCGGTTTTGGCTGGGCTTTACACTTCGGATAGCTCGCGACTGGACCGCCAGATAGACGTGGCTTACGCCGCCGGGCTGGCCTTTGACCGTGATGCCGCGCGGTTCCGCCTGCGGTTCTGCGACCCGGCCTTTGACCCGGATACTGCTATTCTGTGCGAAAAGGTTGAATTCCTGTCGGCCTCAACCGCCAGCAATGCCGACCTGCCATTGTTCATCGCAGTCACAAATGAGGTCGCGCCACTGCAGGGGCTGCATTTTTTGTTTGGCAGTCAGGCAAAAGACGAACAGGACGAAATGCGCGCAATGGCCGACAAGGCTGATGCGTTCAACATCGATCAGTTCCTAGTCTTTACCACTCTGGACGACATAACACAGGCCGCGATCGACAACATGCGCCGCAAGGTTCCCGCGATTGCCGGTGACTATCTGATCCTGGCGCAAAGCTATGATGATCTGGTGGAACAGGTCGGCAAGTTGAAGGACGAATGGGAATACCTGCAAGACAATGCGCACATACTTGTGCTGCAGATCATCGCGTTATGTCTGGTCAGTTTCGCAGCGCCGTTCCGGCTGGGCAAGTCCGTGGTCGAGCTGCGCGCGTCGCTCAGCGCCGATAGTCCTGCGCCAGCTTCGCAGGATCTGCCCCCAGAAAATACCGCGTCAGAGTCCACAGGTTCCGCCCTCCCCGACGCAACCAGCCCGCACGCTCATAGCGATCCGCGCTCGTAACTGCCCGGCTGGGCAGCAAGGTGATGCCGCGCAAGCTGCGGACCAAAGCGACGTCCTCCATCAAGGGTTGATCGGGAAAGCCCCCCGCCTTTCGATACATCTCACTCGGGACCAACAGGCCCTGATCGCCATATGGCAGGCCAAACAGGCGACTGCGCAGATTGGCCCAACCCGCCACCCATGCCGGCGCAAAGCCTGACGCCCGAAACGCCAAGCGAAAAGCAGCCGGGGTTCCGGTGAAAAGATGGTCGACTACAACCTTACCCCACCCTGCTTGCAAAACTGTGTCGGCATGCAAAACAAGCAGCCAGTCCCCTTTGGTTGCTGCGCATCCTCTGGCCAATTGCCCCCCGCGCGAAGGTGGCCCGGTCACGATCTCAGCACCGGCCTCATCCGCAATCTTTAAAGTCAGATCAGTCGACCCACCGTCCGAGACGATCAATTCGCGGATCAGCCCCGCATGCAGGCCTTCCATCAAGGCCGCAAGGGTCGCGGGAAGGGTTCCTTCCGAATTCAGGGTCGGGATAACGATGCTAATCGGCGCAGGCACGGCGGAAACCCTCTGGTCATGGCAGCGGAAACCCCTATATCACGAGGTCCGAGGAAAAGACGAGGACAACCCAGATGCCCAACCGCCGTATATTGCGCCTGAGCGGCTCGGACACCGACAGCTTTCTTCAAGGGTTGATCACCAACGACATCGCAGGATTAGACAATGGGCTGGTCTACGCCGCTCTGCTGACCCCACAAGGCAAATACTTGGCGGACTTCTTCCTGAAGCGCGAGGGCGACGCGGTTTTACTGGATGTTGCCGAAATCCTTGCCGATGGATTTGCCAAACGGTTGGGCATGTACAAACTGCGTGCAGATGTCAGCATCGAAGACAGTGGCCTGAACCTGCAGCGCGGTACTGGCCCTGCCCCCGAAGGTGCCCTACCCGACCCGCGCCATCCAGACATGGGGTGGCGGGCCTATACTGCGGGTGCGGAAAACGACGACGATACAGATTGGGATGCAATTCGCGTGCGACACTGCATTCCGGAAACCGGCATCGAACTGACCCCCGACAGCTATATCCTTGAGGCCGGGTTCGAGACGCTAAACGGCGTGGACTTCAAGAAAGGCTGCTATGTCGGGCAAGAAGTCACCGCGAGGATGAAACACAAGACCGAGCTGCGCAAAGGCTTGCGTGGCGTCAGCGTCAGTGGTTCAGCACCAGTTGGAACTGCAATTACTTCTGGCGGAAAACCGGCCGGTACATTGTTCACCCAATCCAATGGCCGCGGGATCGCCTATTTGCGATTGGACCGCGTAGGTGACGACATGCAGGCTGGTGACGCCACCATACAGTTGGACACTTAACGTGTTGCCGAACCGGCACGGCTGACCAGCTGACTGAATTGGCGTGGTTTGAACATAGCCAAGTGCGCTGTCACACTGGTTTGAATTCAGCAATCCGGATGCACGTATGTTCCAGCTATACAGGGCAATCTGGCGCGCCAGCGCCGGACGGCAGATCATCCTCATCGTTCTGTCCATCGCGATCGCGGGTCTGGCTGCAGTTCCGCTGGAGTTTCAGCGCGACATCATCAACCACCTGACCTCAGCCGACGTAACTACGGACAAGCTGATCTACCTGGGTGCCGGAATGATGTCGGTCATCTTACTCAGCCTCGCCCTAAAGTGGCTTTTGAGCTATCGCGCAGGAACGTTGGGCGAAGACCTGATCCGCATGATCCGCCAAAGGCTGCTACTGCGCGCCTCAGATATCAATGTCTCGGGCGAAACGATGCGCAAGGGCACGATGACCACGGCGATTTCAGCCGAGGCAGAAGAGCTGGGGAAATTCGCGGGCGGCGCTTTCTCGGACCCGGTCGTTCAGATCGGCACGTTGATCAGTGTGATCGGCTATATCTCGTCAACGCAACCGGGGCTGGGCATGATCGCCTTTTCGATGATCGTGCCGCAGATCATCATCGTGCTGGTATCCCAACGCAAGGTGAACGTGTTTGTCGCCGAACGTGTCCGGATATTACGCGGAGCCAACGATAAGCTGAATGTCGAGCGGATCAACGAAGTCGCGCGCGAGGTTGAGGCGCAGTTCGACGATATCTACGAAACGCGGCGCAGGATGTTCATCTGGAAACTTTCTGCCAAGTTTCTGTTGAGCGTCATAAACGGAGCGGGAACCGTTGGCGTGCTGATGCTGGGTGGCTATTTGGTTCTGAACGGGAAAACGGATGTCGGCACTGTTGTCGCCGCCACAAGCGGCCTCAGCCGCATTCAGGGGCCCACGGCATTCCTGATCGCCTTTTACCGGCAGGTCAGCGCCAATCGTATCAAGTATGAACTGATGCTTGAACTGTTTGGCCCCAACCCCGAACGGTATCGCCAAATCAGACGGGGCCGCTGATAAAGAAAAACCGCGTGGCACCAGTCCACGCGGTTTTTCTTTACTCTGGTAAACGCGTGGTTACGCGCGTTCGGAGTATTCCATGGTTTCGGTGTTCACCACGATCATCTCATCCTGACCAACAAATGGCGGCACCATGACTTTGACACCGTTGTCCAGAATGGCTGGCTTGAACGAATTCGCGGCGGTCTGACCTTTGACCACAGGCTCGGTCTCTACGATCTTGCAGGTCACTTTCTGAGGCACCGTGGCGTTCAGAGCCTCGCTTTCATAAAATTCGACGACAATTGTCATGCCGTCCTGCAGAAACGGGCGGCGTTCGCCCAGCAGTTCCGCGGGCAGTTCAATCTGCTCATACGTCTCGGAATCCATGAAGACCAACATGCCGTCAGATTCGTACAGGAACTGCTGATCTTTCTGTTCAAGACGCACGCGTTCCACTTTGTCAGCCGAGCGGAACCGCTCGTTCAACTTCGAGCCATTGCGCAGATTGCGCAGTTCGACCTGCGCAAAAGCGCCGCCTTTACCGGGCTTTACGTGGTCAACTTTGACTGCGGCCCACAGCCCGCCGTTATGCTCAAGCACATTTCCGGGGCGAATTTCGTTCCCATTTATCTTGGGCATGACTTAAATCCTTCACAAACGGTTGATGCGTCAGTTCCCGCTCCTATATCTGGCGGGAACACACCTGACAAGATGACGAGACCTAGTGCTGCACTTGCAGCAAGCTATGCAAATGACGCAACGCAACTATGCATATTAAGTGTATCCGAATCGCACTTAATCGGTCATAAGAACCGTCACGCCGAAAATGCAAGAGCAAGAACAACAAGGAAGACGAGATGAGAGATTTCGTTGACGGCACTGCCTTTAATAACGAGCAAGGCAATCGTGCACGCAAACTTTTCGCGGCCGTCGTACTGGCTGCGCTGGATGACGCTATTGCCGACGACAAGAAGTATGGCAATGGCCCGGAACAAATCGCCCGTTGGGCGCGTTCTCGTGATGGTCGCGAAGTACTGTCGTGCGCGGGTATCGACCCGAATGAGCGCGTTGTTGGCGGACTGATGGAGTTCGTTGGACGTGGTGTACGCACCTCGGTTGCACTGTCGCGTGAAGAAAGCGAACGTCGCAACGCGGCCCAACAAGCAGAAGCCGCCTGATCCAAGGTGACTTTCGCATGAAAAAGCGCGCTCCCTAGCTGGGAGCGCGCTTTTCTTATGCAATCAATCAAAAGAACAACAGCCACTGCCGCGCGACCCATAGTTCGGCCATCAGCAGCACGGCAAAGAACGTTTTTGCCCCGGTGGGCATGCCGCGACGCCACAAAATGGCGAAACACGCGACACAAAGCACGGCCGAAATTGGCGCCACCCATAAGGCGTGATGCGTGCTGTCCCAATAGCTGACAGGACTGTGAAACACCCAGTTGCTGAATGGCCAGAACTGCGGCCGCCCATCCCCGGCATGCAGCAGAAAATCCACCGAAAGATGCAGCAACCCGGCCGACACCCCAACGGTCCAGACCTTCCAGCGCATCCATACCCCGACAAGCAAGGCACCCCCCCAAAGGACAAAGGAATTGTCGATCGCAAACACGGTCTGCCAGCCGTCGGAAAAGTATAACTGATCGAATACCACGCTTGGGGCTATCCCAAGCACGAAAAGGGATGTACCTGCCAGCACGTAGAGCGACAGGTCCGGCAATAGCGAACCCAACAGAGCGGCCCACAGGATACGTCCGTGGGCTGGGCGGGCAAAGGCGGCAGCTCCGATCAAAAGGTGCGCTGGCGTGTTCAACTTTGGCTTTTCCTTTGCCCGCAAATCAGGTCATCTGCGCGTCAACATAGGAGACAGGCCATGGTTCGGTCCATCATGATTCAGGGCACCGGCAGCAATGTCGGGAAATCGGTTCTAGTGGCCGGTCTGGCGCGGGCCTTCACCCGGCGCGGTTTACGTGTTGCACCGTTCAAACCACAGAACATGTCGAACAATGCCGCCGTCACCGAAAATGGCGGAGAGATCGGGCGCGCACAGGCTTTGCAAGCGTTGGCGGCGCGGCGTGCGACGCATACGGACATGAACCCGATTCTGCTGAAACCGGAAACCGACACTGGCGCTCAGATCATCGTACAAGGCCAACGCGCGGGCACGATGAAAGCGGGCGATTACCGCAAGGATAAATCCAAACTGCTGGGCGCGGCACTTGAAAGCTTTGACCGCTTGTGCAGTGACGCGGATCTTGTCCTGATCGAAGGTGCGGGCAGCCCGGCCGAAACCAACCTGCGCAAGGGTGACATCGCCAATATGGGATTTGCGCGCGCTGCAGGCGTACCGGTTATTCTGGTAGGTGATATTCACCGCGGGGGGGTCATTGCCCAGATCGTGGGCACCCAGGCGGTATTGGATGCAGGCGATCTTGAGATGATCCGGGGTTTTGCCGTCAATCGGTTCAAGGGCGACGTATCCCTTTTCGACGAAGGTCGCGATGAAATCGCTGCACGTACCGGATGGCCCTGTCTCGGCGTCGTTCCCTGGTTCCATGATGCGTGGAAACTACCGGCCGAGGATATGATGGATATCCGGTCCCACTCTGGCGGGGCCTGCAAGGTGGTAGTTCCGCAGTTGGAACGCATGGCCAATTTTGACGACCTCGATCCGCTGTCTGCCGAACCCGGTGTCTCGGTCGAAATCGTGCCAGCAGGACGCCCCCTTCCCGGTGATGCCGATTTGGTACTGCTGCCCGGCAGCAAATCCACCATCGGCGATCTGGCTTACTTCCGGGCCCAGGGCTGGGACATCGACCTATATGCCCACGTCCGCCGGGGCGGCCATGTTCTGGGTCTGTGCGGCGGCTATCAAATGCTGGGCAAGACGATCGCTGATCCGGATGGCGTCGACGGACAACCGGGGACTGTGGAAGGGTTGGGCCTGCTGGATGTTGAGACCGTGATGGCAGGGAAGAAACAGGTAACGCTCACTTCAGCCCGCGCCCTTAACGGAGGAGAACCGGTGTCGGGCTACGAGATCCACATGGGCCGTACCGAAGGCCCTGATTGCGCCCGCGCTTGGCTAGAGGTCGAGGGGCGGCCAGAAGGTGCTGCAAACGCCTCTGGTCGTATCCGCGGCAGTTACCTGCACGGTATCTTCAGCTCGGACGCATTCCGCGCGTCTTACCTGTCGCAGTTGGGCGTGACCTCGGACTTGGCCTATGAAGACGGAGTCGAAGAGACGCTGGACGCGCTGGCGGATCACCTTGAACGGAATATGGATCTGGACCGCCTGCTGGCGCTTGCAGAAGCGCCCCAAAGGGCCTGAGCGCTACTCGAGGTCCTGCTCGGCCAGGGCCTTGTAGATTTCGCGCCGAACCATCTTGCGGACGTTGCGGGTGATGCGTTCGCCCAAAACACCCTGCAATTCTTCACGAACAACTTCGGCGATCATTTTGCGCAATGCGTCTTCGCTTATGCCAGCTATCGCAGAATCTTCCGCTGCTGCTTCGACAGGGTGAGCAGGTGGTGCGGTGATCACCTCGGGGTCGCGAATGAAAGTTGCCTTGGTCGTTGCCACAGCTTCTTTAGCCTTTGCCTGAGTGGGTTCGGCTTTCTTTCCCCCGGTATCCGAAAATTCTTTGCGTGCGCTGAATTCAAGGGCTTTCGCCGGAGTACCGGAGTACTCGTCTTCGCTGTCGCCGTCCGGCTCCCACTGGTCCTCAGTGCGTGCAATCGCCGCCTCTAGGGCTTCGATCTTTGCGCTCAGGCTGTTGGTCGGGTTTTTGGGCGGCTCTGGCGCGGCTTGTTCTTTGTTGGCGGGATCTTCACGATTTACAATGTCGCACGCGCGCAAAAGCATCGGCTTGACCGACGCGTCGGCCGTGTAGCCTGCTTTGGCTTCGGCTTCAATCTCCGGGCTGTCTTGAATGCTGGACGTTCCGCCGACTCGCAATGCATCGGTAAGCACCAATCGCCCGGGCTTGCGGGCGATTGAAGGCGTGGGTTCAGAGGTTTGCTCACCTCTTTCACCGACCAGCCGTTTGATCGAGGACAGCACGTCCTCTACTCTGCCGTTCACGACTTTTTCCGTCATTGTTCTCTACCGCTCTATCCTCAGGATTGAGTGTAGCCAAACAAGCCGGGCGTCACAACAGATAGTATTGGCTCTTAGTCGCGGCGCAGTGCTTTGAGAACGCGATCCAGGTCCTTGCTTTGTCTGCTGACCTGAGCCGGCGCTTTCTTGACCAGGTTATAATACAGCGTCGGATCATAGATCTGCACCGCCAGTCCCAGACGTTCGGCGGTCAACAGGCCCTGTGCTTGCAACAGCTGGTAAGCCGCACGCGAACGCTCGATACGCGATGCGACCTCGGCCAGCTGCGCATCCAGCAAATCCTGCTGGGCGTTCAAAACGTCCAGCGTGGTCCGTGCACCCAAAGTGGCCTCTTCGCGAATACCGTCAAACGCCACTTTCGATGCGCGAACCCGTTCGCTCGACGCCCGCAAACTTGCAGATGCCGCCTGGAAACGGGCATAGGCTTCGGTCACACCCTGAGTGATATCTTTTTGCACATTCAACAGGTTGGCACGCGATGCATCCCGTGTGGCCATGGCGCGGCGCACGCTTGCGGCCAAACGGCCACCGGCATAAATCGGCTGGTTGAAATTCAACGAAACAGTGCCGTCTCTGATGTTGTCGTCGTTGTCGTAGCTCTCAGTGATACCGGCATCGGCATTCAGGCTGACATTCGGACCCAGGTTGGCGCGCCGCTGCGCCACGATCAGGTCGAAGGCACGCACCTGGTGCTGAGCCGAAAGAATGGCCGGGTGATTACGCTGCGCAAGGCTGACAGCCTGCGGTTCCGAGCTTGGTAGGTTTGGCAGGCTCGGTTGACCGGCCGTGCGTCCGGGCGATTTGCCAACGGCATTCACGTATTCCGCCTGCGCCGTGTCGAGGTTACCGCGCGCAACAGCCAGATCAGCTTGTGAGCTTGCAAGCTGGGCTTGTGACAGCGCAACGTCCGTACGCGTGACTTCGCCTACATCGAACCGGTCCTGCGATGCGCGCAGTTCTTCGGCCGACACGTCGACGTTGTTCAGGCGAATCTGTACGGTTTCTTCCTGCAACAGCACTTCGAGATACGCATTGGCACCACGGAACAGAACCCGTTGTTCGATATCAACAAGGGTCTGCCTGGTCGACAGCACCGTTTCTTGCGCCGATTGCTTGCCCAGAACGGCGGCCCCACCATCGTAGAGCAGTTGGCTGAGGGTCAGCCCCGTGAAGAAGTTGTTCGGGTCGGGTCTTGTCACCACATTGTTGACTTCGCGACGCGTGTAGTCGTGGCTAATTGCAACCGTCCAGTTGATGATCGGTCGAAGCGCCGACAACGCGATTGCCACGTCTTCGTCTGCTGCACGCAACAAGGCGCGGTTTTGTTCCAACAAACCGCTGGTATTGTAAGCGCCAATGAATGCGTCAGTTATATTGTCGGCCCAAACGGCCCGTCCCGGCACAAAGCTAAGTGCGACCCCTGCAGTCAGCGCCAGCGCTTTGACCAGCTTCCCTCCCGCCATAGAACCCATAACGAAATCCTCTCAAATCGAATTTACCCTGCTCTGCCTATAGTTTGCGCGTTTGCGTTAAACTAATCAAGGCGGCAGAAAAATCAGCTGTCAAACTATAGCGAAAATACACGATTTTTGGAAAATGTCTGCAAAATCGGTGCATTGGCGTTAAACGCATCCCGCCAGGTCACACGACCCCCTGATTTATGGCCGATACGGACGACCCCCAGCGCACCCTGGACAAAAAGGCAGGCAATTCGCCCATGATCCTTAAGCTGTGCGATCAAAGCATCGGGAACCTGTTCAACGCCGCCTTGGATCATGATCACGTCATAGGGTCCATGTTCAGGGGCGCCCAGCTCAAGCGGACCGACATGGACAATCGCATTGTCTGCCTCCGCCTCCATCAGAATGGACTGGGATTCGGCCGCAAGGCTCTCGTCTTCCTCTACGGCGACAACCAGCTGTGCCATGCGCGCAGCCACAGCGGTCGAATACCCCAAGGCCGGAGCAATATCCAAAACCGACTCGTCGGTGGAAATGTTCAATATGTCCAGCATCTTAGCCAGGGTCCGCGGCTCCAGCATGCAGCGCCCGTCACCCAGCTCGATCAATCCCTCGACATAGGCGGCCTCGCGCTGTGCATCCGGCACGAAATTCTCGCGCTTGACGGTAAGCATCGCGTCTATGATGGGAAACTTCGTAACATCAGAAGGACGTATCTGGGTATCGACCATCGTTCGGCGGCGGGCTGCGAAATCTGTCATTGGATCGCTCATCTTGTTCCCTTGGGTGATTGAGTTCTGCCACATCCTTGAAAAACCAGCAACGGCCCAGACACGGAAACTTTCCAATCTTCACAAGATACAACGTCGCAACGGAAGACTAAGTTTGCACCCGACCCTGAAATTTGCGCTCCCCCCTCTGGACGCTCCTGTCGAAAGCTGCTAAAACGCCGGTCACACCACGGCAAGTATTTGATTTTACTTGAAAAGGCGAGTTGGCGGAGTGGTGACGCAGCGGATTGCAAATCCGTGTACACCGGTTCGATTCCGGTACTCGCCTCCAAAATCGGACCGAAACAAAGCTCGCTCGAAAAATTTACTTATTTTTTCCAGTTAGTTACTCAAAAATTCAATTGACTGTCGTCAGAAATCCCGCAACAGAGACTAAATCGAACCGTTTAACGGAGCGCGCGAGAGGATTGCAATGGGGATCGTCAATGACCGAGGGCGTTACTATTGGGTGAAGCGCGTTCCCAAGCGTTTCAAAGGACTTGTTCGCGGCCAAGATGGACAACCGATCACCCAGGTGCGACAAGCCCTTCATACAGACAGCAAAGCTGAGGCATTGGCTAAAGCTGCCCAAATTGAGGTCGCACGAATGGCGGAATGGGAAGCTCTGGCCGCTGGTGATAGCGGCACGGCCCGCGCGCACTACGAGTCGGCAAAGAAACTTGCTGGAGTGCGAGGTTTTCAATATCGCGCACTGAACACCCTACTTAGTTCGCCAATTGAAGAAATCGTTGGTCGACTAAATTCCCTTGGCACACCTAAAAAGCTTGAAACACCCGAAGTAGTCCGAGCCGTTCTTGGGACTGTGCCGGTCACTCGCCCTGATCTCGAGAGTGTCCTCAATGAGTACATCGACCTAACTAAAACCCGTCACTTGAGTAAATCAGACGCGCAAAAGCGCCGTTGGAAATTGTCCAAAGAGCGGGCAGTCAGGAACTTCGTCTCGGTCGTGTTCCCATCCCATTCACCGCCGATTGATCAAATCACACGCTCAGATGCGTTGAAGTTTCGGAATTGGTGGTCGAAACGCATCGAGACTGATGGCCTGGCAGCACAAACTGCTAACAAGGACTTTGGGCACTTGGCAGAGATTTGGGGAACCTGGTGTGAGCTAACCGCGACCCATCTTGAAAACCCGTTTTCCAAGTTGGCTCTGGACGGCGCAAAGGAGATACAACGCCCATCTTTCAGCCGAGAATGGCTTCAGGACCGACTATTGGCGAAAGGAGCGTTTGACGGTTTAAATTCAGAGGCAGCCGATATCCTGCTGGTCATGATCAACACTGGCCTAAGGCCCTCCGAGGTCACGGACGCACCCCTTGAGGACTTCTGTATTCAAGAAAACATACCTTTTATCAGAATTGCCCCCAATGGGCGCGAGTTGAAAGTTGCACATACACGGCGCGAAATTCCGCTACTGGGCGCGTCCCTAGAGGCCGCGCGACGATTAGTAGCGCGTGGCGGCATCCAGAAATACGTCCGCAAAGCTTCGGGTTGGTCAGCGTTAGTCAACAAATACATGGGGAACAATGGCTTGAAGGAAACGCCGCGCCACACTGCTTATAGTTTAAGACACTACGTTGAAGATGCGCTTTTACACGCAGGCGTAGACGACCGGATACGCGCCGACATCCTTGGACACAAGTATCATCGTCCTGTTTATGGAGATGGCGGCGGCCTCGTAGGTCGTCGCGATGCTTTAGACAAAATCGCTCTTTAGGCGGCCATTCAAATCCAAGGGTTGCCCAATCTCCGTCAGTTGCTGGCATTCCCAATGCGCCGCCTTCCCCGTTGGAAAGAAAATCGGAAACAACTCACGGTCGACCGGGGAGTTTCCAAGACTATGGGCCAGCTTCCCGAACCGCGATGCAAACATGTGCCGAATGAGCAAGCTGCTTAATGCCTTGCGCATAACACTCAAGCGCGGCAAAGCAGTCTTTGGTTCAGCGCTATTGGTCTATTTGGTCAGTGCCCAGCTTGGTTTGCCCGGACGAGACAGATGAAGATCGCCTCTGTTGGCTCGGGGTACCGAGGGCACCTCCGCTCGCCGGGCCGCGCAGCGGCTGAAGTAGCATTCGGTCGAGCCAGAGGTCTCGGCGTGTGCGAAACTGCTTGATGCCGATTTCCATGCTTTTGTGCCCCTTCTTGGGTTGCGCAACGTAAGTGCCTAGAAGTCGGTCCCACCACGGTAGATTAAAGCCAAAGTTCGAGTTGGTCTCGCTTGGATCGACTGAATGGTGGACTCGGTGCATGTCTGGAGTGACGACGATCCATCTGAGAATTCGATCCACCGGACGCGGCAATTCAATGTTTGCGTGATTGAAGAGCGCGGTAGCGTTCAGGGTCACCTCGAAAAGGAGCACGGCGACAGCGGGCGGCCCCAAGGTTGCTACGACCGCTAGCTTGATCCCCATCGAGATGAGGATTTCTACCGGATGGAAACGCAAGCCAGTAGTCGCGTCAAAATCAAGGTCGGCGTGATGCATCCGGTGCAGACGCCAAAGCCCCGGTACGGCGTGGAACATCACATGCTGAAGATAAATTGCGAGATCTAGAAGCAGCATGGAGACCACGATGGCAACCCAAACCGGCGCCTCGATGTTATTGAAGAGCCCCCATCCGCGATCCTCGGCCATGGCTGCGAGACCAACTGCGAGGATTGGAAAGGTCAGCCGCAGGATGGCGGTGTCGAGCACCACGAGCGCAAGGTTGTTTGTCCATCGGATAACGCGCGGAATATCCCGACTTCGCCGGGGTGCGGCCACTTCCCAAAGTGCCATCGCCGCCAGGACGGATAGGAAGGCAATAAGGCGGATAGTTGGTTCAGCAGCTAGGATTGTGTCGGACATGGACATCCACTATTCGGGTTTCCGTCGCGATAGAATTGCAAGCTGTTCTAGGCGACGACCGCTCCAATGTAACGCAGACATGCAAGCGATACCATCTGAGGGCGGCTTGGTCCGCAAGGCGGAACTTCCGATGGTTTTCGGGAATGACCGTTTCCGGCAGGAAGCAGACATTTAAGTCGAAAAACCGAGTCGATATTGTGTGATGTCTGCTTTCACCGAGACCGGGCATTCAGCAAAATAGGTTTTATGTCCGAGTTTCGGACAAAGCGGACCTTAGCCCGATTGCCTGTACTAGCGTATTGATATTGGTTCACTGCGCTCGAAGCGTGCTAAGGAACGCAATCAAAGCGACCCTTTCGGCGTCCGATAGATCCGGCATCAATGCCATCTCTGTTCCGGGAACACGCCCTACGGGATCGGCGATGAATTGATTGAGTTCTGAGATGTTCCAATCTCCGGATAGGGAAGCCATTGCGTTTGAGTATTTGTAACCTTCAACACCCGCTTTGGTGCGTCCGACAACACCTATGAGCGACGGACCGTGATTGTGCGCTCCGGATGGCACGGTTCCTTCTTCGATAATTTGGCATTGCGTACAACCAATCGCTGAAATCCGCCCGAGCTCAAGGTCGGCGGTCGCCAATTCAGTTTCGGATATGGGCGGCGGTTCGATTGGTTGTGCACCGCTTTCTGAGAGAAACGAAATCATCTCTGCCTTATCTTTTATTGTGGCCAGATGGATCGGCGGCACACCCCAAAACTCTCGTGCATTTACATTTGCACCATAAGCGACAAGAACTTTGGCGGCGTCCAGTGAGCCTCTTTCGGCAGCATTATGAAGCGGAGTATAGTCTTTATCGCCGGCCTGTGCGCTTGGGTCTGCTCCCGCCTTCAGTAAAAGTTCAACTATCTTTTCATGGTTGCCACGGGCTGCCTTTTGCAACGGACTACCAAAGTCGAGCGCTGCGTTGGCATCTGCGCCATGTTCGAGAAGGATTGCAACAATGTCGGTATGGCCGGATTGAGCGGCGAAGAACAAAGGCCGCTCCAAACTGGTTGGATCAACGCTTCCTTCGGCAGCGAGCGACGCCTCCAGCGCCTCGGCATCACCATTACTGGCCGCCTGCAAAATATCATCTGCCTGAGCAACCTGCGAAAACAGAGCCACCGTTAGAACCGGGATAAGGAACAAATTGGCGATACTGAAACGTAGCATCAAGAAATCCTCCGTCAGTCGTAGCTGCGCCAACTATATCATAACTCGCCGCAGTTCACCGCCATGCCATTACTTTACCGTTTTACAAAACCAGTTGACTTAGACTGCCCAATGGTTGGGTCCGCTCTGGGCTCGTAGCAGTCATCGGATTCGGCGCCGTATCTGCCAAATCATGGCGTCCGTCCCCGTCACGCCCGGCCCATTCCCGCCGTTGACCCACAGTTTGTCATGCCGCGGCGCGGCCCGTCGAACCTGCCGTTCGCTGCAAGCGCAAAATCTCAGGCCAGCCAATTTCGCACAATGCGGACAAAGTCACCTTCAAAAGCAAAACATCAAACGCGTGCAGCCAATCAGCCAGTCGTGTAAATCTAGAACGCGGTGGCAAGAGCCGGAATTGTAGAGTGACCCGAAGATAAATGAAAGCAGACGCCATTCATTGAATAGTCAGTTCATTTTGAAAGCGTTTTTCTTGATTAGTGCCGCGTATCTCAGCATGATCCAAAGATGTCGGCTGAAATAGACAAATGGTTAATTGATCTCGACCTGAGTCAGTACGCAGATGTTTTTGCGGAAAACGATATTGATGCGCGTGTTCTGCCACTACTATCTGGCGACGACTTAAAAGAGCTCGGAGTAAGCCTTGGTCACCGCAAAATCATCCTCGCTGCAATTCACGAGCTAGTCGGCCAACAGCACGCAACCTCGCCGTCACAAGCAGCTCGTGAACAAGCGCCCACCTCAGTCAATTCACAAAGTGATGATCCGCGCAAACAGAAGCATGTCGAACCGCCTACTGCAGAGAGGCGTCACGTAACTGTTTTGTTTGCCGATCTTGTCGGTTCGACTGAACTCACCAATCGCTTTGATCCCGAAGACATGCGGGACTTGCTACAGAACTATCAAGATGCCGTTGCAGGAGCCGTGAGCCGATATGGTGGCTACGTTGCAAAGTATTTGGGCGATGGTCTGCTCGTGTTTTTCGGATGGCCGCGGGCTTTCGAAGATCACGCAATTCGGGCGGTAAAAGCTAGTCTTGAGTCTGTTCACCGAGTCAAAGAACTCAAAACACCTGACGGAGAGCCTTTGTCAGTCAGAGTGGGAGTTGCGAGTGGTGATGTTGTGGTCGGCGATACCATTGGCGAAAATACATATGAGGAGGGGGCCATGACTGGTCCGGTCGTCAATCTTGCGGCACGGATTCAAGAACATGCAGAGCCAAACTCAGTCGTTTTGTCAGTTGAGGAAACCGAGACAGCTTTACATCGGATATTTGAGTTTAAATCTCTTGGGCAGGCAGAGCTTAAGGGGTTTGCTGAACCACGTAGTCTTCAGAAAGTGATGTCAGAACGCAGCGCGGAAAGCCGGTTTCAGGCCTCACATCGAGACGATGTCGACAGCGTCATGGTTGGCCGGGACTACGAAAAGGGAATTTTACTGCAATCATGGCAACGTGCTCAGAATGGCCACGGAGACGTTGTTCTGCTCTCCGGTGAAGCCGGAATAGGAAAGTCGCGGCTTACAGAGGAATTCCTTGCTGTAATCACCGAAAACGACGAAGCCGATGTCATAAGGCTGAACTGTTCCCCCTATCTCAGCAGCAGCCCCTTTCATCCGGTAGCCCAACGAATATCCCAGGATGCGGGTGTTGAACCGGACTTTGATGACAATCTGATCCTTGAGCATGTCAGAAAAATGCTCGAAGGACGACCAGGGTTGGACTGGGAACAAGTTCTGCCTGTCTTTGCAGCGTTGGTCGCACCTCGTAGTGCCCTCGCCCAAAAGGTGCTCGAGATGTCACCGCAGGAGCAGCGCGACATAACAATCCAAACATTGATCCACACGGTGCAGGTGCGGTCAAGCGTACGTCCGGTTATGCTGTGCGTAGAAGATGCTCATTGGATCGATCCTTCCACACAAGCATTGTTGGAGCGGTTTAAGTCGATATGCACCGATCTTCCTCTGATGATCTTGATAACCCACAGACCCGGGTGGGAATTGGCCCGTGATGATGGGGACACACACGTTCAGTCTCTGGTTTTGCGCCGTTTCGATTCTGCGCATGTCTCAAACCTTGTCGAAAACATTACAGGCAAGAGACCGGACGAAGCTCTGATCTCTACAATAGTTGAAAAAACCGATGGGGTTCCTTTGTTCGTGGAAGAAGTGACCCGAGCCATTGTCGAATCCGGCGAGCAGGGGCAAGGCCACATACCATCGTCATTGAAAGGCGCGTTGATGGCGCGGCTCGACGCAGTTTCGCCAGAGGCAAAACAGGTCGCCCTTACTGGTTCGGTTATTGGCCGGGAGTTTGAGCCGGGCATACTATGTGCCGCGAAAGGCTTTGAAGAATCTGATATCAACAAAAGCCTCGAAGAGCTTTCGCGAACAGGCCTGATCTTTGAAAGCGGGCACAATCGCGGGCACTTCGTTTTCCGCCATGCACTTATTCGCGATACCGCCTATCAATCCATGTTGAGTTCAACTCGGAGACAACAGCACGCAGACGTGGCGCGTGCTTTGATGCGGATAAGGTCATCTGAGATTGAGCGCCGCCCTGAACTTATCGCGCGCCACCTATCTGAGGCTGAGGACTGGAGTGCCGCGTTTGAAAAATGGCAGGTTGCGACAGAAATGGCGTTGGTGCGATCCGCGAGCCAAGAAGCGATGACGAACGCCAAGGAAACTTTAAGAGCTGCCGAAAAACTTGGCTCAGACACCAATACAGAATTGATCAAAGGCAAGATTCTAGTCGGCCGCAGCCATGACAGTCTGGGCCAATTGCCAGAAGGGATAGCAGTTCTGAAGGACGCTTCCAACGCGGCCCGGGCGGTGAGCAACGTGGAGCTAGCGGCTGACGCGGCCAATCACTTCGCTGACTCTTGCATGATGTCCAGCGAAAGGCACAGCGAGGCGATCGAACTCTGTGATAATGCGCTGAAAGGTTTGCCCGATGATGATGAAGTCCGTCGGTGCAGATTGATGAGCCAACTTGCGCGCGCCCATATGTTTGTAGGTCAGTTTTCCGAAGGTGCCCGCTTCGGCCAGCAATCCATGGAACTGGCCGCAAAATTGGGCGACTATAAATCCCAGTTCTCAGTAATGATGATGCATTTTGGAGCACCCTTTGTTGCGCGCAAGGGAAGAGAAACCCGCCATTGGCGAGAAAATCTGGAGGCTATGCATGGTGTGGCCGAGCATCTTGGCAGTATCGATCAGGGTCGAGACCGGA
The DNA here is from genome assembly GCF_059611125.1 of Ruegeria sp. CDSB029. Classification (NCBI taxonomy): domain Bacteria; kingdom Pseudomonadati; phylum Pseudomonadota; class Alphaproteobacteria; order Rhodobacterales; family Roseobacteraceae; genus Ruegeria; species Ruegeria sp. CDSB029. The sequence goes on along the minus strand of NZ_JBXWOX010000003.1, from coordinate 112,297 downwards.
CTCTCAGCTTGTTTGTAGGTGCCGAGATGGCAGACCGTGAGTTGATGGACCATTCTCTGGGCTTGCTCACCGAGATTTCGGAAAAGGACAATCATTTGCAACTCTACTGGGTTCAGAAACACGCACAGGCCATGGTTGCAATTATGGACGGCGATTTTGGCCAAGCGGAAAAACACGCCACCGAGGCCGTGAAGATCGGTCGAAAGACCCATGGGGAGCATGTTGAGGGCGTCTACGGGGTTCAGATGTTCACTATCCGCCGCGAGCAAAACCGGCTGCACGAGGTCGCGCCTGTGATCAAGAAATTGATGACGGACAGTCCCGAAGACATTTCGTGGAGACCAGGATTTGGCCTTATCGCGGCCGAGCTCGGATACAAGGAACCCGCTGAACGTATACTGAATGAAATGGCCGACAATGGCTTCGATCTTCCACTCGACGCTATGTATTCAACGACCTTATCTTATCTGACTGACATATGTGTCGCCATTGAACATCAAGAACATGCCAAGACGCTCTATGATTTACTGGCTCCGTACGAAGAACTGACGATTACTGCAGGGGCAACGACGGTGTGCGCAGGTGCGGCGGCGCGACGCCTCGGCAGTTTGGGCACGGTTTTGAAAGACTGGGATGCTGCTGAGATGATGTTCCAGAAGGCTATAGAAATTGACACTCGCATGAAATGCCCACCCTGGATCGCTCACAGCAAGACAGCTTATGCATCAGCATTGAGGCGAAGGGGACGCCCGAAGGATGTGGAACAGGCGTTTCAACTGGAAGGCGAAGCGTTGGCAATTTCGCAAGATTTGGGTATGGTTTCCCTAAAGTCAAAGCTCGAAGGAGTAGCGAGTTAAGGCACTTGAATTATTTGGGGGACTTTATGCCTAGGTACATAATTGAACGAAACTTTGCCGAGCAACTAAACGTCAGCGATGATGACAAAATTCACATCAAAGAAATCAATGACGAAGTCGGCGTTGAATGGATATTTTCATTTCTAAGTGCAGATAAGCGCAAAACATACTGCTTGTACGAAGCCCCTGATGAGGAGAGCCTCAGGAAGGCGGCTGAGCGCCTGAATATTCCTGCCGATGTCATAACACCCGTGGATCGGATTGATCCGGCAATATTCGCCTGACCGGCAGCCATTTTTTCCCAACTCAATGAAACGACTTCGCGAGACAACGCGACGGAAATAGCAATTAGCTGAGGCAGCCCTGCAAGAAGCCTGACCTGACTATTGGGAGGCTTACGCATGTTTGACCTGAAAACACTCGACGGAAGTACAGCTATTGTGCATCAAGACACCTTGGACGCTCTTGATGCATCACTTCGCGGCGGGGTCTACCAGAAAGGCACCCCGGAATACGAAGACGCAAGAACAACGTGGAACAGCATGTTCGAACGTTACCCAGGTTTCGTGATCCGCGCTCTGGGGGCAAGCGATGTGCAGAAGGCAGTGAATTTCGTGCGAGAGACCGACCTCGTTATGTCAGTTCGGTCAGGTGGGCATCAGATTGCTGGGCACGCTGTCGCAGATGAAACTGTGATGCTCGATCTGTCCCAGATGCGATCTGTTCACGTCGACCCTGTCAACAAGACCGCTCGGGTTGCGCCGGGAGCACTGCTTGGAGATGTGGATCGCGAAACACAGGCCCATGGGCTTGCCGTTCCCGTTGGCATCAACTCAACCACGGGCATCGCGGGCCTCACTCTTGGCGGCGGCTTTGGATGGACCACTCGGAAATTTGGCATGACGATCGACAACCTGCTCTCAGCGGAAGTCGTGACTGCGGACGGAGCTATTGTAACTGCATCCCCTACAAGTCACCCTGAACTTTTCTGGGCTATCCGCGGTGGGGGTGGAAACTTCGGTGTCGTAACCTCATTTGAATTCCAACTGCATGAGCTAGGACCCGATGTCCTGTCCGGCCTCATAGTTCATCCGATAGAAAATGCGCCAGAGCTCCTCGCTGAATTTGCTACGATTGCAGACAATTCCCCGGATGAGCTGACCGTCTGGAGCGTGATGCGGAAAGCGCCTCCTCTACCGTTTCTGCCAGCTGAGTGGCATGGACGAGAGGTGCTGGTCTTTGCAGCCTGCTATAGCGGGCCGATGGAGGAAGGTGAAAAAGCCATGGCAGCATTACGCGCGCTAGGTGACCCAATCGCCGATGTGATATCTCCTCACAAATTCGTAGACTGGCAGGCCGCTTTTGATCCTTTGTTGACGCCAGGCGCCAGAAATTACAGGAAGAGCCATGATTTCGATGCGCTTTCTTCGGATGCAATCTCAGGACTCTTGGAAGCGATTTCCAGCCTTCCTGACCCCGCGTGTGAAGTTTTTATTGCCCATGTGGGCGGAGCAATGGCGCGCGTCGAGGCCGGTTCAACCGCTTATCCCCAAAGATCTGCTCACTTCATCATGAATGTTCACACGCGTTGGGAGGACCCCAGCAAGGATGCTCAATGTATCGAATGGGCGCGCAAGCTATACGACCAGATGCAACCGCATGCGAGCGGTAGTGCCTATGTCAATTTCATGCCGGAAGACGAAGCAGACCACATGACCGGAGCGTATGGCGAGAATGGCGAGAAACTGTCTAAGATAAAGCGTAGTTATGACCCCACCAACTTGTTCAGGGTTAACCACAATATCTTGCCTGCTTGATGGAATTCAGAACTGCATAAACTGATCCAGATTGATGTTGAGAATTTTGCCTTGGCGTCGCGCCGCATTTCTAGTTGGCTAGTTTTCAAGCCAAGTGGAGCATCCAAGCGACGATCGCGCTGGTAATCATGCAACCTATGGGTTGTGGTTTCTGTAGATACGGCCAAGAAATTCAATATGTGTCCGCTTTGGGCTCGGTGCGGTCGTTCGTCGAATTGTCGTGAGTAACCGCACTGCGGACATAGTTGACATTCGCCCTAGACCAATAACTCTCTTTTCGTCGCGGTCTCGCGTCTGACGTGCGCTTGACGACGCAACTCATATCAAACGATCATCGTCGAACCATTTTGCGGCGGCCCAAAGGATAACCTATGGAAGTATTTGGAAGTGATGCACAGCGACGCATGTCGACCATGGGTGAGCATCTTATCCAGCTATTGGGTGATGACCCTCGATTTTGTAGCCATGGGCGCGGTATTCAAATTGCCAACGAGTACAGCGGGGCTTTGGATGATGCCGTTGCAATGGCTCGAATACTCGGCATCACGGCGATAGAAAGCATACCGCGTCAGGAGGTGGCAAAGACGCGAGAAGTCATTGAAAGTCAGGGATTAAAAACCGACACAATAGCTTGTTATCTTGGCGGGCTGAACTGTGTTGACATTGCTCGGAAAATAATTGCCACACGGGCGTTGCCCGAGGATTTGACCGTACGTGTGATTGATCGAGACTCTCCGCCAGAATGGCTTGAAGCTTTCGCAGAAGTCGCAATGAGCCACGGTGTTCTACCGCCAATAGGGCCGGTTATGCGCGGATTGTCTCGCCCCGGATTTGCGATGGTCGTCTTTGACAGCTCAGGTGCTCCCGTTGCAACCGCGGGCTCAGTTCTGTGCCATCCGCCCAGCAGTAGGCTGCATCGTCGCGCTCAATGGGGGCAACTTTCGACCAAGCCTGAACGCATGGGCGAAGGTGTAGCAAAAGTCTTGGGAGCCAAAGCTATGATACACTCTCATGAAAAGCTTGGCGCAACTGGGTTCAAGACAGGCATTGCTCCGGGCAACGTTGCATCAGCACGGTTGTGCGAAAGACTTGGCTTGGAGGATAGCGGCAGCGACATAGTCGCGATTATCGACCCGAATGTATACTCGGAAGATCGGTTGACCAAGTGAGCCATTCGGAAGTTTGTTGTCGCGGTATATCAACGACACTCGCGCGAACCTGACTGAAACTTCTTGAAAAACTAAGATAGGACGAACTCTAGTCTGCATTGGGCTAGTTGCAGCTGCTTGCCGGAGGTTACTGGCCAATTGCTTTGCCGAATCCAAGGCCGCGTCCATGATTTCATGAAAAAATCTCCAAGGATCGCTTTGTGGGCGAAATTGCTATACGGAGCTGGATCTCACGGTACGACAGCCGCTAATTTGAAACGATAAAGTGGTATGCCGCGCACGGCTGGTGTAACACGATCTGTCCATCAAGGATCTCGACTGACCGATTGAATGTATCTTCCATGTCGGAAGAAACCTTTGCATAAGCTCTAGAACGATCTGGATCCGGCCAAACAATCTTTTTTAGGAACGCGTCGAAAGTCGGGTACTCACGAGTAAGGACGTAATCTCTTTTGTTTTCCAGCCAAAATCCGTCTACTCCGTCCAAGTGGCTAAGTGTTTCGTGTGAATGAGATCGAACGAGGGTTTCATCTTCTACCAATCGAATGACCTCAAACATTGTTCCATAAGGATAGGGCTCCACGATGTGCAACCGCCCACTGTTTCCAAGAACGCGGTGAATTTCAGTGAAAGCGTTGTGCTGAACCTCCACTGGAATGTGATGAAGAGAGAAGAACAAACACGCTAGGTCCTGTGAACCCGATTCGAGAGGTAGGTCTTCAGCAGCCCCAAGCCTGACGTCGATGTTTTTTGGTAAATTTTCTTTGGCCTTAGCAACTTTGCCCGGATCGATTTCTATTGCGATGACTTTGGCTCCTGCAGCGTACAAGTCTCGCGAATAGACGCCGTCACCCGCACCAACATCGACGACCTGAAGCCCTTCAAGTTCGCATATTGTTTTTAGGTGTTCGATGTGTGTCATGGCCAACTCCAGCAAATCTGAATGGTCTTGCAACAGATTAGCACACCAGTTCCCCTATTTCCGCTTTGGGTTCGGAGCGGAACTTAAACTCCCGCAGAAATTGCTTGCCCGGTGACGTGTTGAAGATCGCTCTACGGTGGCATTTATCCAGCCTGTGAATGCACCAACGTTTACTCAGGCGAGCGTGACGAGCCACCCGCCCCAGACAATCAAAACCACGCCCAATCCTCGACTCAGAATCCGCCCGAATGGCAACGTCTTTTCCGCCACGACTACGATTGTAAGAACGGCAACCCACGGCAGGTTCATGACGCCCAACACAAACAATAGCACCATCAGCATCCAGCAGCAGCCAAGACAGTAGACCCCGTGGTGAAGCCCCATCTTCGCGGCACCCAGGGTTCCCTCTTGCCAATGAGCCGTCAGAAAACTCATGGGCGAGCGGCAATGCTCCAGGCAAGCGTTCTTGAGTGGCGTCCATTGGAACAACCCGGCGAATATAAGCATCACGCCGCCCACGGTCGGGGCAACCCTCCCCATCATGGAGGAAAGCGCGTCGCCCGCGTGCAGCCACCAATTCAATACAGTGGCCGCCAGCGAGAACCCCAGCCAAACCAACAGATACCCTGCCACAAAGCTGCCCGTTGGCACAAAGGGGCGCCCTGCGTCTTCCCGCTTCGCGCGCACCCGTTCGTAGATCATTACGGCGGGTGTGATTGAAGGCAGCATCATCGCAAACATCATCACCGCCCACATCATAAGCATGAAGACAAAGTCCGCGGCTGACCACCGCATCATCATCGGCATGGCCACGTCACCGACCAACGTCATCGAGGTCGAACCTCGCCCGAGGTAAATTGTATAGGCCCACGCCAGCGCAGAGAGCGCTACTAAGGCTGCCAACACCAGCACCCGATCCCGTCGTGCGACTCCTACAGCATTCATTATGATGGCCTGACGGTCCAGCCCGGCCTCAGCCGGCCCAGACGACTTGTCCGACCACACCCGACCGGCCTGTCCAGGTCACGGGCATATCCGCGTCGTTCCAGGTGGTGCCGTCACTAGGAGCCAGATCACCTTCATGCCCCTCATGACCGAAGGCGAGGCTGAACGCGGCGTTCTGCAGTTTCATCTTGTTGCCGAGGTCATTGACCAGACGGCGGGATTTCATCTCGCCCACACCGGCCACGCTTGCCGTTAGTTCGCTTTCAGCCTCTGTCACGCTGATCCCGGCGCGTTTGGTCGGAAGCCAGGTCGACAACAGGCTTGCTGGTACTTCCATGCCGCCGCCGGACGCACCCTGCAAGATGGTCTCCAATGCCGCTGCCTGTGCATCGCTGGCGTTTTCGTCAATATAAACTCGTCCGGTGCCGTTCGCGTCGAATAGAGTCGGCCCGGGGAAATGAAACGAGACAATCGCGTTCTGACCGGAAAGCTCCACGCCTTCATGAGAGCCCTCGCGAACGCGTATCAACAGGGATGTTGCGCAATACCCCTGGTCCATGAGCATAAGGTCGGCCTGTCCAAACCAGCATGGGCAAAGCATGTTGCAACTGCAGGTTTCGACGAGTTCTCCTGAAACATTCCAAGACATGATTTCTCCTCCCATCCCACATTTTCCACGGCTGCATTTTAGCAGAAAGGCTGCTTTTCACCAATCAACCAGAAGGTTAACCATGTCTCCTCAGGGCTCAGAGCTGCCTATCCCTACAGCTTGCATGATTAGCTGGTTGGCAGCCCATGTCGGTCCTTCTTAACAAAGTCGCCATTCGTCACCAAGCGATCCAAATCGAAGTTCAAGGCCGATATCTCGTTGGGCGTCGAAGCCCCACTGATCTTATCAAGCTGGCTTAATCAATGTTTCCAAGTATGCCCGAGTGTCGGCGTCCCACGAGCTGGGGTCCTCTCCATGGGCGACCACCGCGTGCAGTTCCATGAGCTTCCAGACTTCGTCCTTGGTCGCAGCAAGTATTTTACCTGGGCAGGCTTCCATGCCCTCGCAATCCTTGCAGGCATATGAGTATGCAGTGTTCATCGCTTTCTCCTCCGTGCGCTCGGAAAGTTGGTTAGAACTCAAGAAACGTCGGCAGCCCGTCGTCGAGTTTTATCCATGGCTGCTGATGCGAAACGAAGACATGGGCTTTTGGCTGAGTAATCGATGGGTCGTCCAACGTCACAGCAGAAAACCACGCGTCAGCACTCCAGTCTTGGCCCTCAACTTCATTTAGGGCGGCATAGGTCAACGTCGTTCCACAGTCCCGACAAAATCCGCGGCGAATACCCGGAGTTTTCTCAATGTGTTGGATTTCGCCTTTGATAACGGCGAAGTCTTCGGCGGCTACCTTAGCCCAAGTTACAAAGGCACCGCCAAGGGCCATTTGGCATGAACGACAATGGCAATGTCCCGACCAGACAGGTGGTGTCGCGATCTGGTATCGAACCGCACCACAGTAGCATCCACCTTGAATTTTTTCCATCGTATCAAGATCTCCCGGCATGCGGCTAGGCTGACATCCGTGATGAAGCCTATACCTACTTTTCTTGGGGCTTATAAACAGATTTCGATATGAATACTGTCAAGAAAACCGATATCATGCGAGTCAAATAGTCTAACAAAACATTAGAAAATCTACAGTATGGATTGGTTGCACCTTCCCCCGATGAACGCTTTGCGCGCCTTCTCAGCGGTTGCGGAAGCAGGGAGTTACACCGTCGCGGCTGAACACTTGAACGTAACCCAAGCGGCTGTCAGCCAGCAGGTGAAATCGTTGGAAAGGCATTTGGGTGTAGCTCTCGTTGCCAGACGTGGGCGCAGCATTGAATTGACAGAGCCAGGCATCATTCTTGCACGTGAACTGGGTATCGGCTTCGAAATTATCGGAAGGGGTGTCGAACGACTGGCGGAACATGCAGCGCACCGTCCCGTTCAAGTGACCATGTCACCCGCATTCGCAGTAGAGTGGCTATTGCCAAGAATGGCAGAGTTTCAACGACAACATCCAGAGATCACTTTGATGCTGAACCCAACCTCGGAGCTGGTTCAGATAAAGCCAGGTGGTATCGACGTCGCCATTCGGTATCACGATAGACGCATGCCAAGAAAAGAAGAGGATACCGTCCTTGTTTCCGACATGGTCGTGATCGGAGCACCTTCACTGGTGGAAGGCCAAGATCTGCGTGACCCGGCCTCTTTAACGAAGCTTCCCTGGTTGCAGGAACTGGGCACCAACGAGGCGGCCGACTGGTTCACCTATCATGGGGTCGTACCTCCCGAGCCATTGACCATAAATCACATGCCGGGGAACCTGATCATGACTGCGGTTCGCCGGGGTGACGGTATCACGTATTCTGCCAGAGCTTTTTTCGAGGACGATCTGTCAACTGGTCGAATGATTGAGTTGTTCTCTGAGCCACTCTTCGGCGTCTATTACATCCAGACTCAAGCAGAATTTCAGCGTCCCGAGGCTAAGGTGTTCGTCAATTGGCTTAAAGCGCAATCACAAGCCGTATCGAGACACACGTCCAAAAGCTGATCTTGTTACAGTTGGAAACCTTCGATCCAAGCTAGGCTCGAGGCTGTCGCGTAGCTTATTTGTTCGAAGTAGAAATCAAGTGATCAACTACGTACTCCGCGTCCTCGCCCACGCCATAAAACAGGCCAGACCCTTGTGTATGCATCCAATGCAGTCCGCAGAAGTACAGGCCTGCTATATCCGTAGCACCTCGCTCATATAGCGGATAGCCAGTCTCATCGAAGACTGGCAAGTCGATCCATCCAAAATCGCGGTGAAACCCAGTTGCGTATATGACGGTTGAAAAATTTGCTGCAGCCAAGTCGAAGAACGGTGGTTCAGGTTTGGGCTGCCAGTTGATCGGGACAACAATTTCCTTGGGATCATCGAGTCCATTCTCTGCAACAAACGTGTCGATGCTCTCCATTTCCGCGCGACACACATCGTCCACTGCCTTGAGCGTCTCTTCAAGTCCGCCCGCCAAAATCAGACACCCGTCTTGAACACCCTCAACCTTGCTGTGTAGTTTGACCCCGTCGAGCGCCATCTGGCGCAGATCAATAATACGACCACCCTCTCGCCCTGAGAGATGTGGATGGGCTTTGAACCGGATAGCTGTCCCTTTGGGATGGTCCTTTACCGCCATGTTCATGTACCCAGTCGCCAAGTCCCATTCAAAAATGTCGCGACCCCTATAGCGACGTGGGATGCGGCCAGCACTGCCCACTGCGAGATGTACGTCGCGCCCGGATAAGTGCAGGTCCTCAGCGACCTGACACCCTGACTGACCACTTCCAATAATGAATACCGCACCATCCGGTAGGCTCGCTGAGTTGCGATAGATACACGTATGTATGCCAGTAACCCTTTCGGGCAGATCGTAATGCCAACTTGGTATATTCGGGTGTTGATGCGTGCCGACGGTGACGATCAAGTTCTGCGCTCTGATTTCGCCATCTGATATGGTTAGTTTGAACCGACCCGGTCCTGCACTTGCCTCGATTCTAGCCACCTCGACGCCCCCTCGATAGGGCGGACCAAAACTGCTCGCATAGTCTTCGATGTACTTGACGATCTCATCGCGGAGCATGAAACCATCGGGATCATCCCCATCGTAATGGAAACCTGGAAGTCGGCAGAGTTTGTTAGGAGAGACAAGGAAGAACGAGTCCCAACGGTTACGCCATGTATCGCCAATCTGCCCGCGGTCCAAAACAACGTGATCAAGGCCAGCCTGCTTTAAGTGCCAGCTAACGGAAAGACCAGCTTGACCTCCGCCCACAACCACAGTGTCAATCAGGGTGTACATAACAGCAAACCTCTCTATGAAACTCTATCGGCGACAGCTAGTTGCTTCAATGTATCAATGTCCGCTCAGGGCTCGAACTAGACCTTCGATGCCGCTGGCGCAAATGGCGGCTTTGGGCCGTCCTCGGTGGTAGTATTATGTGAGGCGGGGTGCTTGCCGCACTTGCTCCGAGGTCTGCGATGAGCCGAGGCTGTGTGAAAACTCTGACCGGTTGGCGAAATATGTCGAAAATACCCTTTATGTGCGTTCTTCCGCGCTTCTGAGAGAGCAATTTACACAGGCGCTGAAAACGAGCTCGACAAGAGAGTTGGTGGGCCGGAGTTTTCACACAGCCTCAGCCCAAACTACCCAGATATCGCACTGCGGCGAATGTCCTGTTCTCAAACCGCAGCCAGATGTACTCCGCTTCTAGTCCGTGACGACGACCGCTATGCTGTTCGATATCGGAGGGAAGCGGTGTGACGCATCTTCAGAAACCCGTAACGGCTGATCGTACAGCTGTAGAGCGCGCGCAAGGACGGCTGACGCGTCGCAACGAAGACAGATTTGCCGAGGCAGAGCAGCAGGGTCTTTTGCTGGCCGCGAAGGTTCGAACCACAGCACTTTGTATTGTTTTGATCTGGGTTGCGATAGACACACAAAGCCGCGGTGCCAGCTTTCTCTACGATATTTCTCAGGTTGCAGTATTCGCGGTGCTTGGAATCTTGCAGTACTTTTCAGCCAAGCATAGCGCGAATGCCAGTGTAATGAACTATGTCTTCGTTGCCATCGACTGTGCTTTGCTGGCTTTCATCTCCAGCACTCCAAACCCTTTCGCTGAATACAATTTACCACCTGCGATCCTGATGAATGGAAGCCAGTTCACCTATTTCTATCTCTTCCTGATGCAGGCAGCATTCAGCTTTCGCCCAAGCCTGGTTCTCTGGTGCGGTTTTTGCATCGTTACAGCGCGCACAGGAATGCTGGTTTGGTTTGTGAGCCAACCTGGCGCCTATACCAACCTCGATCTTAGTGAGCGCACTGTGGAGGACTTTTTGATGGCGCGCTCTGATCCGAATTTCATCTTTCTGGGATTTTGGGCTCAAGAGATCATCGTTTGCTTGCTTGTTACTGCTGGCCTCGCCGCCTTGGTACGTCGCTCTCGGCGGCTTGTAGAAAGTCGAATTCGTACGGAGCGGTCACGCTCCAATCTTGCACGCTACTTTTCGCCAAACGTTGTGGACCGTCTCAGTAGTGCCGAGGACAGCTTTGGCGATGCGCGTGAACAAGACGTCGCTGTCATGTTTGTTGACATCATCGGGTTTACCTCCATGTGCGAGAACGACGCCCCTAGCGATGTCGTTGATTTCTTACGCGGGTATCATGACAGGTTGGGCAAGGCAGTTTTCGAGAACGGAGGCACACTGGACAAATATCTGGGCGACGGGCTGATGGCGACCTTCGGGACACCAGAGGCCAGTGAGAACGACGCCAGAAAGGCACTTCAATGCGCCTTTGACATGTTTGAGGCATTGAGCATCTGGAACCGTGACAGGAGTGCCGAAAGGCTTCCTCCGGTACGCATTGGGATTGGCATCCACTTCGGTCCCGTTATCTCAGGTGACATCGGAAACCAACGCCGTCTTGAATACAGTGTCATCGGCGATACCGTGAACGTCGCAAGCAGGCTTGAGCAGCTGTCCCGGAAACTAAAAGCCTCTTTGGTGGTTAGCGATTTATTGATCGAGGCAATAGATCCGACGGACAAGATCGGGCAATCTTTAATCAAAAGATTGGTTCCCGCCGGAGTGCAAGATTTGAGAGGAAGACGCGGAAAGATCGGCGTTTGGACCTACATACCGAAATAGTAAGTATTTGCTCATGGCTTTGCCATTCCCCTGAATTCAACTTTCGCAATCCATTCAGTCGGACCCACTCATTGAGCTTATCAACGCCTTCCATTTCCACATGTTCATGCAGCGTGTGATGATCGTAAAATAACTGGGATCTGGAAAGTCGACTCATCCACGACGCTAAATCGACGTGCGGCGCTTACCAGAAACCGGTTCAGCGGACCACATGGACAGAACAATTAGCGTGGTGAACGACCCGGTTCGCAGTCGACCCAATAAATATGTTCTCGATTCCCGGCTTGTGTGAGGCCAGCACTATGCAATCGATTTTGTTTTCATTTGCGAAATCAACGATCGCTCGGCCAGCGCTCCCCGAGATAAGCCGCGGTTTCGCGCCCGGTAGCTCTGCAGCGTTCCGATGTAAGCCTTCCTGAAGCTCTTTTCGCGTGTTTGCCAGAACTTCCTCGGGTATCTGGGATGCCACATATGCAGGGATCGGTTCCTGCACATGGAGCACTGTGAATTCCGCATTTGCATTCGCCAGCAAACGAGCAGCTTCAAATGAGGCCTGTGTATCATGATCTTTGTCCAGCGCGACTGGTACCAGAATGTTTTTATACATATTAGCTACCTTCCATTGCTCCAGCTACGATCTTTCCGGCCTCCGCAGTGATGCGGCACACTAAACCGGTTCTGATTTCGAAGACTTACCCGCTTTCTTTGCTGTACTTGCGACATCATCTATTGTCTTTTCTACAGCTTCGGCTTCGGTTTCCGCTGCATATACTGCACATCGGGCAACTGTTTCGAACCATTCCTGAGCGTCAGCCACAAGGCGTTCGGCTGAGTGCTTCTGCCACTCTGCTATGGATTGCAGCGCTTTCGCCGGATCAGTCGGGTCTACAGCAGACGCCGAGCGCGCAGCTTCCAGCGCGGTTCGCACAGCCTCGTGACGCCTCTCAAACCAATGTTGAGCAAAGGCCTCTGCCTCTTTCAGTGACTTCTCCTGCGTGTCCCAGAATTGCTCAAGCTGAGCGTCTAAAAACGGATTGGCTGAAGTAGACGGCTGCATCTGCTTGAAAATATCGACAAGTGGGTTGGAGTAACTTGATTTTGGCTTCTCTTCAGGCATCGGAGATTCCTCCTCATCTTCCCAATGCTGAATGTTACCAATTCCCGTAGAAAATAACCTTAATGTAGATCAACCGGCGTCAACAAACGTGGGCAGTGGTGCTCTACAATCTAATGGCGGCATTTGTACCAAACTACTCGATTTGAATAGACTCCAGATAGTAAATCACATTTGCCAACGGCACACCTGCGAACATCGGCTGGCCATCAGGCATGGTCAGCGCAACTTTTTGGTCCGAGTCCAAAGCTGTTCCAAAAATGGGCATTTCTCCGCCATGCGCGAGCAATGGTGCGCGACCATCAATTTGACGCGCCACCGCCTCAATCGGAAAAACACCGTCGTTTTGGGCCGCGAGCCTCGTCAGATCGGGTGTCCTTATCGCCAGCATCTCCGCCATTGGACCATCTCCTGTGGCCTCGAAACCATGGCATTGCCAACAATAAGTTCTGTAGAGATCGTGCCCATTTTGAAGGTCAATATCCTGCGCCAGTGCAGCACTTGCAGCAAATATTGACAAAAGAAGTCCGCGACAAACTAGCATCTGTTCCTCCTCCGAGATCAGCATTTCGAGTTGAAAATACGCGATATCGAATGAATGCTTCATTGATCTCGCTCATATTCAACCTTTGAGTACCAGCTGGGAAAAACCATCACGAAACGACGGTCGCAGCATTCGAATCCGCCTCTCTGATCAGTCTTAGCGCCTGATGATATAGATCAATGCCAAATAAAGAATTACATATCAAAGTATGAATGTTTCAGAAGGAGCTCGGCATGAGCGGTGATGAGCCCTTGGTTTATAATCGGGGTGCTTGTTTGCGGCACAGCTTCGGTAACCCGGCAATTGCCCATCAAGGAGTGAGGTGAATGCATACAGTTGATCCACCGTCCCCTAAACTCCGACGTTCTCTCACCACCCCGTTGCTTACATTATATGGGCTCGGTGTTACCGTCGGTGCGGGAATTTATGTGCTCGTCGGCGCAACCGCCGAGGCCGCGGGCCCTTATGCTGCAGTTTCGTTTCTTGTTGCAGCGCTCGTCGTTTCGCTGACGGCTTTGTCGTACGCCGAACTCGCGACACGCTATCCCGTAAGCGCGGGTGAAGCGGCATACGTTGAAGCGGGATTTCAAAGGGGCTGGATGGCGGTTCTAATCGGTCTTGCCGTTGCTGCGTCTGGGGTTATTTCAGCCTCCGCTGTTGCGATTGGGGCGGCCTCATACCTTCACACCCTGACGGGGCTTGGCACCGCATTGCTTACGATCTGCGTTGTGTCGGTCATGGGGCTGATTGCACTCTGGGGCATTACACAATCGGTATTTGTGGCAGCCGTGATCACGGTCATCGAGATCGCGGGGCTTCTTTTTGTGATTGGCTGGGGCATGTCTGTGCAGGAACCGCAAGGCCATGAAATTAGTGAGATGATTCCGGGGCTCGAGCTCAGTACCTGGCGCGGTATTATGGCGGCATCTCTGCTGGCTTTTTTTGCCTTTGTCGGCTTTGAGGACATGGCAAACGTCGCGGAAGAGGTAAAAGACCCAACCCACACAATTCCAAAGGCTATCCTTTTGACGCTCGTTCTGGCGACGGGTTTGTATCTAGCGACCTCGATCACGGTCCTGCTCGTTGTTCCTATCGATACCTTGTCGACCTCGGCCGCCCCACTCACGCTGGTTTTCTTCGACGCACCCGAAGTAATCAAACAAGGGTTCGCCGCAGTCGCGGTTGTTGCAACAGTCAATGGCGTCTTGATCCAGATGATTATGGCGTCGCGGGTGATCTATGGTCTTGCCGACCGGGATCATCTTCCGAAAATACTGGCGACTGTCCCGCAGGTTACCCAAACACCGGTCGTCGCAACCCTGTTGGTAGTTGCGATAATCCTTCTGCTGACGCAAACTCTGCCAATCGGCATACTAGCGGAACGCACATCCCAGATCGTTTTGGGAGTGTTTGTTTTGGTCAACATCTCGCTGATATTGCTGAAGTCCCGGCCAGGGTCAACTCGGGAACATTTCCGCGTACCTCTTGTTGTGCCAATCCTTGGGGTGCTGACCAGCGCTCTGCTTTTTGGCGCCGGATTTCTCTGAGAGGAAAACCGACAGCACAGGGTCATCAGAACGGGGTCCGACTGACGCATGAACACTGACCGATCAACAATTGGAAGGCGGATTTCAGGCTGGTGGCACCGGACTTTCGTTGATCTGGTCGCACAATTGCAATGGTCTTACTTGCCACCATTGATGGTTTACTTTGCGGCCGGGGTTTCGGGACTAACATCCGTCGTCGGTGCGTTTTTTCTTAAAGACTATCTGAATCTATCCGCCGCTTCTGTTGCGGGATTGGCATTCTGGGCCGGGTTGCCGTGGATTCTAAAAATGCCGCTGGGTCATCTTGTTGATCTGTTCTGGCGCTGGAAATCCCTGCTGATTGTCGTTGGCGCATCCCTTATCACGACGTCATTGCTCATCATGTACAGGCTTGTGGCTGCGCCTGACCAAATGGCCGGCATTATGCCACTTGAGAATTGGTACGTCGTTGCCTTGATGTTGGCTCCTTCAGGTTATGCCATTCAGGATGTCGTTGCTGACGCCATGACAGTCGAAGCAGTGCCGCAATCGGACCGAGACGGACGCGCGTTTATTCAGGACGAAGTTCGTGCCCGGCACACCACCATGCAGACCCTCGGCAGGATTGCGATCATATCCGGGTTTGCAGGGGTCGCCGCGGTTAACATCTGGATTTTTTCGGGGGCGGAAAATCTGGAGCAAGCCGATAGTTTGGTTCTCTACGGTCGGGTCTATCTCATTGCCCTGGCTATCCCACTGTTGTCTGTCAGTGGAGTGGTTCTTCACGCTCTGATACAGCGTCGCCTCGTTCGCCGAGGACACCTTCTGCACAGACCAGATCAAACCACCGAAGTAAGGTGGCCGATACTGCTGGGCGGGCTTGCGTTTGTTGTTCTCAGCATAGTGTTGGGAACCGCAAATTTTGCCTTCGCGCAAGAGACCGTTTTTGCGGTGTCGCTCACGGTCATTCTCTACCTCATGTCGCGTTTGCTGAGAGAGCTGGAGGCGAAACAGGCCAAAGTTCTGATCGGGACAGCAACTATCATTTTCGTTTTTCGAGCAGTTCCCTTGCCAGGACCGGGCCTGACCTGGTTCGAGATCGACGAGCTTGGGTTTGACGAACAGTTCCTGGCCATTCTAGCGCTTCTGACCTCACTACTTGCTCTGCTTGGCCTGATTATCCTCAGGCCGTTTATGGCAAGTCGTTCGATTGCGCAGGTTGTAGTGTTACTCACGATCGCCGCCGGTGTGCTGGCCCTTCCGAACCTTGCGTTGTACTATGGGGTGCATGAATGGACGGCCGCGCGCACAGGTGGGGTCGTGGATGCAAGGTTTATCGCCATTCTTGACACAGCCGTTGAGTCACCGCTGGGTCAGATCGCGATGGTCCCAATGTTGGCTTGGATCGCGCGCAACGCCCCAACACATCTGAAGGCTACCTTTTTTGCGGTCATGGCGTCGTTCACCAACATGGCATTGTCAGCAAGCAGTCTCGGTGCAAAATACCTGAATCAGATCTTTACCGTTACCCGCGCGGTTACCGATCCCAGAACGGGTACCGTTGCCTCCGTCGCTGACTATAGCCACTTAGGGAACTTGCTGATTACCGTGGGCTTGATCTCTGTCATCATCCCACCGGCTGTGGTTTTTCTTGTGCAAAACTCGCCTTATCAGACGCGCGATTGAATATGCGGATCAATCGCTTTCATCGAGAAGTATCTTGAGGTGTGACACCGGAACGCCAATATTCGAGCCGCCAAATTCGGGTAAGATCGCGGCATTGATAGCAACCACCTCGCCATTTCGGTTCAGGGCAGGTCCGCCGCTTCCGCCGGTTGTGGTTTCAGCATCATAGACGACTGCACCGGCACTGGTCTGGGCGACGATCCCCCGGCTGGCCAGAGGCCTGATCTTGTTCTGCTCTGAAAGGTGTTTTGCAATAGTCCAGAAATCGACGGCGCCGTCTCTCTCAAGCGTTTTCAGAAAATCCGGCCCAGCCTGCACAATCAAGGCCTTAAGGCCAGTCGGAAATCCAAGCAAGAAAACTTCTTCACCTGCTCGCGTCGGGTGAGGTGCCAGTGAAAGTCCAAGCCCTTGAACACGGTTCGCATCAACGGACAGAAGCGCCAGATCGGCCGTTTTGCTTGCCCTAAGCAATACCGCTTCCATTGGCTTGGATTGTTCTGGAAGATAAGCCAGCAGGCTAAGTATCTCGGCTTCAAGCCCTGCTGCCTTCAGGGCCTGCGCCCAATCCCCGGTCGTCCAGGGCAAGGCGACATGACGGTTGGTCACCAAAAGAGAGGTGTCCTGCAATAGAAACCCGGTTCCAGTGAACTGAAATTCTGCTGGCGCGCCTGCCGCATCTGGCTCAATCCATGGTTTTCCGAATGGAGTTTTTAGTTTCTCCCCGTCCGGGCCAAGCACATGCCGCAGCAATTTGCCGCTTTCGGTCTGTCGCAATCCGTAAGCACCCTGGATAAAGGCAATAGATCGCGTCGAGGCTGTGATAACTCGCCTTGACGCACCAGCGCGTTCTTCCAAAGTGCCAAGGCGCTGCTCGGTGGAAATCACCTGGTTGTCAAACGCTTCTCTGAGCGCCACCAGATCATCCGCCGTCAGTGCATCTTCTCGCGTCTGCGTAAGCATGACAGCAACCGCCTCGATCTTGAGAGACTCCTGTTTAAGGCTGTCCGCCAGCTTCCGGTCGTTCTGAAAAAGCAAATAGCCAAAGGCAAAGATCAGAAGAAGCACACCGATAACGGTAACCCTGAACAAAACCGTGGTTTGTGATGTCAGCCGACGCCCGCCTTCGCGCAGCGCACCGGACATTTTTCTGGCCAAGGGTCGTCGGCTGGAGTGCGCATACACATAAGCGTCACTTATTATGTCTTCGACCGTGTGATGTGCAGGGAATGAGTGGTCACACACCCTGTAGCGCGACATGGGCCCCTCTTCACCGAACTCAATCATGTCGCCATGCCCAAGAACTGCCGAAGCAGTTTTTTGACCATTGACCCAAATATCCCGGCCAGGCAACGCGTTTAGCGCGTAACCGCCTTGCGACCACTGAATGGTCGCCACGTCTTCGTCATGCGGGGCCAAATCCTCTTTTCGCCTGAACTTCAGGATACGATCAGGACCCACCGAAGCAGCCAAAGCGTTGCCGACAAGCCAGGTAACGGTTCCGCGGGACGGCCCCGTCAAGCTCTCCAGAAATGCACGGACATCGCCCGTTTCACTTTCCACATCGCTTTTGTCAGGCGTCCGCATCGTCCATCTCAGTTCTCTAGCGCTATTGGCACATTATCATGCCCAGCAGTGAAACCGCTATGGTGGGCAATAATGTGCTCGTTTTAAGAACACCAAGGGTCCGCGCATGCTGCCCGGACCATGATGGTTGCGCGTGCGCCTCCATTGCGCCTATTTCGATGAGACCTTAATCTTCCGGCTGGGATCCTGAGGTTCGGTTTTCGGCATCGTGACGTGCAGGACACCTTTGTCGAACGCAGCGGAAATCTCCTCGATATCGACTGCATCAGGCAGCGTCATTGTCCGGGTGAAACTGCCAAAGCTTCTCTCGCTAACGCGCAGATCGCCCGTGTCATCATGTGTGACCTTCTTCTGGCCTCGCAGGGTCAATCTGCGGCCTTTGATTTCGACTTCGACGTCGTCTTCTTCGAGACCCGGCAATTCAGCCGTGAGAACGATCGCTGTATCCGTTTCGTGGATGTCAATCGCCGGCGAAATCGCACCCGTCATGTCCAACGACGGGAAGCCCGTGCGTTGCGCGGCTGTTTCCAGCGGCAGGAATGGCGCTGCGCCCCCGAAAAAGCGCGACATCATGGATTCCATTTCGCGTCGAAAATTATCAGAGAGCGGATGTGTTCCAGCAAACAGTTGTGGTTTTTTGTCTTCAAGCATTTTCTGATCCTCCTCCTTTGGTGCGATTGGGGGGAGGCTGCATTATGGCAAAAGATGCATCTAGTTGCCTTGATCTTGCGCAACCAAGTGTCCTCGGTATCGCGTCAAGAGACATCCCGACCGTATCGGCATTCTGAAATGAAACAAGGCGTATTACCAGTCATACGTCCAGGCCAAGGGGCAAAATGATCTAACTCTATTGCGCCACCGAGCGTCTGAAAAGCATCAGGCTTGACGCCAGAAGGATTGCGCCGAGTAACGCCATCCATAAGAGCTCTGGCCAGACCGTCTCAATCCCCACACCCTTGAAGATAATGGATTGGCTGGCGGACATGTAATGGCGGGACGGGAGGACCGATGTTCCGATCTGAAGCCAGTCGGGCTGACCCTCGATCGGTGTCTCTCCCCCTGACAGCATCAGCATCGGAAGGACTGTCAGCATTACCAAAAGTGCAAATTGCGCCATTGAGCGTGCAATCGTTGCAAGAAATACCCCAAGTGCGGTCGCCGTGAAAAGAAACAGGGCGGTGCCAAAAAGAAACAACCCTTTTGAACCGGCGATGCTGATCCCCAGGGCACCCTGCATTACAAAGGTCAAGGACAAGGCTGCGGCAACCAGAACCACAGCAGCGTTTGCCCAAATCTTGGCCATCGCAATGTCAAACGGTGTAAGCGGCATCGCAAGCAGGTGTTCGATTGTTCCATGTTCACGCTCGCGGATCATTGCGGCACCGGTAAGGATCGTGGTCAGCCACATGATCTGGCCGATGAGAGCCACGATGCCGGCAAAACGAACAGTATCACGGTTGGGATTGAACGCACTGCGCATGATGATATCGACGGGCAATGACTCAGCCAGGTCCGCACCAATGGCAAAGCGACGGATCTCGGCGCTGAGGATATTGATGATATAGTTTGCGCCAATCCCGGCCTGTTCCATCGCCGTCGCATCAATCAGAACCTGAATTTCCGGCGTGCGCCCGGCGCGAACATCTTTCTCGAACCCTGGTGGCACCGCAACCACAAACAGGAAATACCCGGCATCCATCTTTTCGGCTCCGGTACCCGGTGCAATCTGGACAACGGGTTGAAACTCCGGAGGGAAGAACGCCGTGGCAAGAGACCGTGAAAGGGGCGAGCCATCCTCATCGGCAAATGCAATGGAGGCATTGTTGACCGAGTTCGAAACCCCCGTCGCCTCCATCACGGGTGCCAGGGTGAATGACCAGACCAGCAGCGCCATCATCACCCAGTCACGTCGAAGGCTCATCATTTCTTTCAAGCCAAGCCAGAAGATGCAGGACAACCGTTGCATTCACTTCTCCTGCGCTCGAAGCAAAAGGGCCGCGATCAACGTCAGCACCGGCCCGAAACAGGCCAGGGCGAGAAGATCGGGGGCAAGCGCACTCCAGCCCAGCCCTTTGGTGAAGGCACCGACATTCAGGTGCAGGAAATAGGATGACGGCCAGAGCGATCCGATTGTCTGCGCACCGCCTTCAAGCGTTGAAACCGGCTGCAGCAGGCCCGAGAACTGAATGGTCGGTACGACCGAGGCGATGGCGGTAGCGAAGGTAGCGGCCACCTGGCTCGAGGTCATGGTCGCAATGAGCAGCCCATAAGATGTGGTCGCCCAGACATACAGCAACGCGCCAATCGCCAGGGGAACCGGGTTGCCTTTGAGCGGTACATCAAAAACAAGGACCGTCATTCCGGCCAAGAGCAGGAAATTGGCGAACGCGATTGCGATATAGGGGATTTGTTTGCCAATCAGAAACTCAAGACGCGTCGTTGGCGTCGCATAGAAATTGGTGATGGTTCCCAACTCTTTCTCACGCGCGACGCTGACCGCCATCAGAACTGCCGGTAACATTATCAAAAGGATCGCAGGCATGGCCGGGGCCATTGCGGCAATACTCTCGAAACTCTGATTGTACCTGAAGCGTGGTTCGATACGGGCGATCTCGACCGGATGCACACCTTTTTGGCGGGCCATTGCCGCCAAAAAGGTATTGTGGAGCCCCGCCACATAACCTTCCACGGTCTCGCCCTTGAATGGAATTGCGCCGTCCACAATTGCAAGCACGTCCGTTGCTTCGCCAGAGCGGATCTTGCGCCCGAAATCAGGTGGGAGTTCGACAACCAGCGAGGCATCTCCTCGGGCCAGCCGTTCATGGCCCTCACCGATACTCGTCAGTGGCTGCGTTGGGTTGAAGTAGCGCGATCCTGAAATCTCTGCAATGTAGGCGCGGCTTTCTGGGCCCTGTGACAAATCCAGTACCGCGAAATCCAGTTCTTCGATGTCCAGCGTAATCCCATAGCAAAAGACCAGCATCAGGATCACCGAGCCCAGGAACGCAAACGCCAAACGCACGCGGTCGCGCAAAATCTCGATGGTTTCACGCCTCGTATATGCCAGTGCGCGCCTGATACCCCCGCCAGCGCTGTCATCAAGGGCATGAACCGATGCCTCAGGAGCTTTCACCGGTGCCGGAGGGTCAGCTGCCTTCAATACCGTGACAAATGCTTCTTCCAGACTGTCTACCTGTGCCCCGGCGATCAACTCATCCGGTGTTCCCTCAGCCAGAACACGGCCCGCGTGCATGAACGACACCCGATCACAGCGCTCTGCTTCAGCCATGAAATGGGTCGAGACGAAAATCGTCACTTCTTCATGTCTCGAAAGCTCAATCAGCAACGCCCAAAACGAGTCGCGCGCCTCAGGGTCCACCCCCGAAGTTGGTTCATCCAGGATCAGTACGCGAGGTCGGTGGATCACAGCGACCGCCAGGGAAAGACGTTGCTTGATGCCAAGTGGCAGCGCCGTGGCCAGCGTGTCCATATGTGCAATCAGGCCGAAGCGTTCCGCCAGTTCGTCGATACGCCTATCGCGGTCCGTGATCGCAAAGATGCGGGCGTGAAGCTGAAGGTTCTGCCGAACGGTCAACTCGCCATAAAGCGAGAATGCCTGACTCATATAGCCAATCTCGCGACGCATCCTCAGGTCGCGTGCATCAACCGGTCTTCCGAACAGTAGCGCCTCACCGTCACTTGCGGGCAGAAGACCTGTCAGCATTTTCATGGTGGTCGACTTGCCGCAGCCGTTCGACCCGAGGAAGCCGAAAATCTCACCACGGTTGATCGAGAATTCGACGTTATTGACTGCCGTGAAATCGCCAAAGCGCCGCGTCAATCCGCGTGCCGTGATCACTGGGTCTGCCTCACGGTGATGTGTGGGCGCTTTCCTTGGTGCGATCAGGGGATCTCCGTGCGCCTGCAACCGCCGGTAGGACGTTTCAAGATCGCTGGCTTCCCCCTTCAATTCTGCCGGAGAACCATGGAAGAGTACGCGCCCGGCATCCATCGCGACGATAAAGTCGAATTGTTCGGCTTCTTCCATATAAGCTGTCGAAACCAGTATGGAGAGGTCGGGTGAAGCCTCTCGGACCGCGTCGATCAGCGCCCAGAACTGACGCCGCGACAGTGGGTCGATGCCGGTGGTCGGCTCATCCAGAACCAAAAGCTTAGGATCATGGATCAGTGCACAACACAGCCCGAGCTTTTGCTTCATGCCGCCCGAGAGTTTTCCCATCAGCCGATCAGAGAAAGGCGCAAGCCCGGTTGCCGAAAGCAATGCTGCGATCCGGATGTCACGCTCCTGCTGCCCTTGTCCGAAGAGACGCGAAAAGAACTCAAGGTTTTCGCGCACCGACAATTCTGCATAGAGATTACGGCCCAATCCCTGCGGCATAAATGCGATCGCAGGGCAGATATGGTGACGATGGGCGCGGTCGTCGATTGGGCCTCCGAGAACATTGATTGTGCCGGATTGAAGCTTCTTCGCGCCGGTGATCAAACCCAAAAGCGTTGATTTGCCAACCCCGTCAGGCCCGATCAGTCCAATAAGCTGACCAATCGGCAGATCAAGCGACAGGTTATCCAGTGCAATGCGCTGGCGATACTTATGCGTGACACCGCTGATGCAGAAACCAGATGTGCCCGCCTGGGAATTCATTCGAACAATTCGGGTGGGATCCGCCTCTCCAGATTTTCCGGCCATACGCTGTCAGAAGAAAGCCTGATCACAGCGACACCGCGAAGGCCGGTTTTCACATGTTCGATCCGTTCTGTGATCAGATCTTGGGGGATGCGAACCCGAACGCGAAAGACCAACTGTTCACGCTCGCTTAGTGTCTCGACCTGCTTCGGAGTAAACTGGGCTTCAGGGGATACAAAAGTGACGGTTGCAGGAATGGCAAAATCCGGCAAGGCATCAAGTACGATGCGCGCCTCAGCCCCGATGGGCAGCAACCCCGCTTCGCGCGCGGGCAGGTACACATCCATATAGACGTTTTCTAAGCTGAGAAGCGTAAGGATCGGCTCCCCCGCGCCGACAACTTCACCGGGCTCAGCCAGTCTGTAAAGAACGCGCCCTGGCATGGGGGCGACAAGCGAAGCATCCTCGATCTGAGCAGCGATCCGGCGCACTTCGGCTTCGGCAGCCGCGATCTGGCTGTCCGAGGTTGCAACCCGGGCCTTGGCGGCACCCAGAACGGCGTCGGCAACCTGAAATGCGGTTTCGCGATCTTCAAAGACTGTCATCGAAATGTTTTGACCGGCCAACAGTGCCCTTGCCCGTTCCAGTTCCTGCGCCGCGCGACGCCGTTGGCTTTCTCGTTGGACAACAACAGCCTCGGCTTCGGCCTTGGCTTGACGCGCCAATGCTACTTCGGCTTTGGCGCGATCAAGCGCTGCAGACAGTTCATCGGTGTCCATCTCGACCAACAGTTCACCCACAACAACCAAGTTGCCTTCTGCCGCCAAAACCTTTGCAACCCGCCCTGCGAAGGTGGGGGCAATTTCCACTTGTTCGGCCTCTATCCGTCCATTGCCCTGTACAAATCCAACTGGCAATTCACTGCTGTCTTCTGAAACAAATATGTACAACGCCGTACCTGCCAGGAGGAGCATTACGATGATCAGTATTGCGCGCACATTCTTTTTCATGATCTGGCGTACCGCGGTTAGAGCTACTAGGTGACGCTATCGCAAACCCCGCAAAATGCTTTGTTTTGGATCAAACAGAGCCCTTTAGAGGGTTGTTCAAGCTAAACTTGGGTAGAAAACCGGCGCAACAGTCTGATTGTTAACCCGCATCAATGGCTCAATGCGGATTTCACGGCGTGACTTTCGATTTCGGTTGCGCCGAACTGACGGAATTGTTGCGCATGGGCAAGCATCACGCGGTCGAGACAAATGCCCAATTGTCCATCCATGGAGTCAAAGCACTTACAAGTCACGCTTCCAGCGTGCGGATGAAACCAACACTGCGTCAGTATTGCGGGTTGCCGCTCCTACTTCGGCAACATGAAGAACTCTTCCAGTACAATCTTTCTGTCTGCTACCGAATAAACTGCAATCTCGCTCAAGGCGATACGTTGTCCAGTTTCCTTCTGCTTTACGTCAGCCTTATATCGCACACTGAAGCGGTTTGGGGGATGAACATAGGGGCCATCGACGTCGAATTCGATGATTTCATGAGTTGCCAGCCAATCCTCTCTTTTCCCTTTGATAGCATCACGGCCTTTGGTGATGCGAAACTGTCGAACCGGAGGCACAACCGCTTCTATGGATTGAGCGTTCTCGGCATACATTTCATCAACATTTGTAAGGCCCCTGCGATCACGCATCGCCTGAACAAATGTTCTTCCAATATCGACTAATTCTTCCATGACAGCCCTCATTTTAGGCATCAACTGTATCACATCTTGCCTTTTCCAATCTTGACGAGGATCAATGAATTTAGATGTTGGCGAAGAATCCAGTTCGGGAACGAGAGGGCAATTAGTGCAGTGGTAAAGAACGGCCCAATTCCCGGCACCGTCATCAGCCAATGCGCCATCTCCTTGCCTCGTGGTCGGTGAGTCACCTCCGCATCCAACTCTCATATCTGACTGATCAACCGACTCGCATCCGATCAGCGGACTTAGGCAAGCCTGTGCCGCTTCCCCTTGTGTTGCATTATCATGCGACAACCGATATCGACCACGAAGACAACCATGCTCCTGGCATCTAGACTATTGAGTGCAGGAAAAGCTTGTTCTGGGCTGCACAATTAGACAACGCCTTGAAAACCAACTGAAACCGATCGTTTTGTTCTGGCGGGCGCAGTGATCGAAGAAGTGGGTCTTACCCTTTAGTAGCGCCAAGGTAAGCAAACCAGTAGGCCAAGGCGACTCCTCCCGCCCCGCCGACAATGTTGCCCAGAGTAACCCACAATAGATTGGTCGCCACTGAGAAAACCGGCACAGTTGCCCCCGCCGCCCAACCCTGCGGAAAGAAAAACATGTTCGCAATCGAATGCTCGAGCCCCAGTAACACAAAAGCAGTGACGGGCCACAAAACGGCCAGAACCTTGCCGGCGACGCTGCGGGCGGCAAAGGACAGCCAAACAGCAAGGCATACCAACCCGTTGCACAGTGCGCCACGGGCGATGGCCTCCATCGGTTCCAACCCCGCTTTGGCATCGGCTATCACCACGGCGGTATTGCCCATCGGCCCCTCGAGCAGGCCGGTCAGAGAGAAAGCCAATGCAAGCCCGAGGGCGCCCGCGAAGTTTCCGGCATAGACGATGCCCCAGCTTCGAAACAGCAGTCGCAGCGGTATCTTGCGGTCGACCGCTGCGATCACCATCAAAACATTTCCGGTGAACAATTCTGCACCACCTGCGATCACCAGGATAAGGCCCAGCGAAAACACCGCGCCACCCAGAACGCGGATCGGCCCCGCAGCGCTGTCTGCCCCAGTAACCGCCATCGTATAAGCCGCTGCGCCAAACCCTATGAATGCCCCGGCCAGCATCGCAAGAACGAACATGGGTGCCATTGGCAACTTTGCCTTTGTGACCCCGGCAGTCTCAACTAACGTCGCAATTTCAGAGGGTTTATGAGCGTCGAACTGGGACGGGGTGTTCATGTCGGGCTCCAAAGTTTACACGGATCTACGTAGCAGGAAATTTACAGCCTATCTTCTGACCTCGAACCAATGCACAAATAAAAGGGGAAGTTTATCTATTCCACCACAGTTCGGGTCGTTTCGCCTAACACAGTTTGGTCGCCGGTCATCACCACAGGCACCCATGACCTCTGTTTCAGCATCCGTTTTCGTGTCACCGTCATGAAGCAGTGGATGTCAGACTCCGTTTTCACGGTCGGGAGTTCAGCGTCACGGAGTAGCCATCGAACCTTAGTTTTGTCACGAGGCTTCAATGTTGAGCTTATTGATCGTCATCGTTTTTGTGCCGATTGGGACCAAGTTTGAAATTTAGGCAACGGTCAAAACCGCACAAGTGGCATTCCGACTGATGCCTTGAGAGGTGCTCCCTTGAATCAGGCTACCAATGCTTCCCAGTCCGCGGCGGCCCGTCACAATTAGGTCAGCTTTGCATTGCTCGGCGCATGCGATGATCTCGTCGACCGGATCACCGCGTTGGGTATGTGTTTGCGAAACTGTCTGATTGTATTCTTTGGCAATCTCTTTACCCGCGGAAATGATCTTGTCTGCAGCCTGCTGAACCTCTTCGTCTGAAGGCATTGTCGTGACGGCGTGATAGCCAGCAACCGCGCCCATTGCGAAAGCCACGGTTTGCGGCTGAGGTGTATGGACAAGGTGAATTTGAGAGCCATATTTGCTTGAGATATCACAGGCAACGCGTAGTGCTGATTCTGACGCCTCCGATCCATCCAAGCCAACCACGATTTTATTGAACATGTCGCACTCCCTCCTTTGTGAAGGGTCACTATGGGCGAACTTGCGGCAACTGGCATTGACTCAAATCAACACTCTTCGCTGCAAATTCGAGCGTAGTCGTCCGTCCATTTCCAGAAGATTCACGGTAACCGAACCAACTTTAAGAATCGTTGGAATTGCAAACGGGTCATCCCAAAGAGGCAACAGCACATATTTATTGCGAAAAACCTCCCGCAGACGCTGCTTTTTCCAATGGGTATCAATTTAAGCCCAATGATAAAGATCAAGGGTAATGGCGAGAAGAATTGCAATTATGGACGTGCGTTACAGTTCGTTTGGCGAGGTAGGCAGATTGCCCACGACACGAAACTCAATCTAATTCCTGAGGAGAACAACGATGCCTTCCTCTCCGCTTTGGGTTCGCCCAGTTGCAATAGCCGCAGCACTCTTTGGTCTTCTTACCATTTTCTCCGGCGGAACGGCACTGTTTGGGGGTGCTGCTGCCAAAGCTGCAGTCGGAGATGCAGTTCCATTCGTGCTTTGGTTCAATTTTCTGGCTGGATTTGTCTATTTGATTGGCGCATTCGCAATCTACAAATCCACATTCTGGGCACAACGCATTGCCTGGTTGATTGGCTTATCTACACTATTGGTGTTTGCTGTTCTAATATTAGTGGCTCTTAGTGGAACGCCATTTGAATGGCGAACCGTCGGTGCAATGACCATACGCACTGGATTTTGGCTTGCCATAGCTTTTGTGCTTTCCAGAACAGTATGAGCCAGTCATTTCGACGTCGCGCCTTTACCCAGATTGCTTAGGGAGACCGGCATTTTTGATTGAAATCAAAGGCCGTGGCGAAGAGTTTCGGCATAGTAAGTTCGCTGTTTAGACCGGTTTGCGGGAGCGTCATTATGACAGTACTTATTGCCTACGGAACTATTGAAGGTCAGACCGCCAAGATTTCGCGCTTCATCAACAAAGTCACATTAGGGGCAGGATACGAAACTAGGCTGATCGATATCGACCAACTGGCAGGTCCAGTGTCTTTGGAAGATGTAGACCACGTTATCCTTGCGGCTCCCGTCCATGAACGCCGGCACCCCAAGCCGTTCGAGGAGTTTTTAGAAAGGCACCATGACGCATTATCCTCGCGAAAATCACTTTTGCTTTCCGTCAGTCTAAAAGCTGCTTTTCAGAAAGGTCAGGAGGACGCGCGGGACTATCTTACCGAAATGCTGATGCGGACGAAATTCGAACCAGACGCGACCGCCTTGGTCGCTGGTGCCGTACGGCCTGATAATTACGGGTATTTTGAAAGAGAGATCGTCCAACACGTTGTCATGCTAGGCCAGAAGATTGATCCACGAGATGGCTTGAGAGAATTCACTGATTGGGATGCGTTGAAAACAACAGTAACAGCATTCCTGGACGATTAGGTCTGCCGTCACCTCGGGGAGCATCGAACCAATGACAGAGTTCGGCCGGCCTTTCACTGACTCGGATGAGGGCGCTGGCGTTATCCTTATATCGAGTATCAACGCCAGATCAGGTGTACGATTGCCCAACTGCATTTAACCTATGCCTCAACTCCGCCACAGTTTCCCCCGCGCCCCTATATCAGTTCCCCGCCATTCCCTACCGGGGAGTCGAGACTGGTTATTCGGCCAGGCCGCAGGGGGCCTGACGGCGAATCTAAGGAAATTTCGGGGAGCGCCGGGGAAGCATGGGGAGCCATTCGGGGACCGTTTTGAGGAGGTGACAACAGGGCATTTATTATTAGTATCAATATCTTAAATATAGTTATAAATTTATGGGGAGACTTTGGGATACCCTATAGCGCAGAATGTGAAAAAACGCAGAAATACACTTTTCTAGAATGCTCTAAGGAATCCCCCTCCCCCGCTCCCCGCACTTTGAAAACAGTGCACAACACCGCTGCGTTCATTGCGAAGAATCCGACGGTGTTTGTTCGCCTTCCCTCCCACGTAGTCATCAAAACCGAGCCAAGAACTCATACATTGGTCCACCGAAGAAAATCGCGGGTCCTCCCATGGCATTGTTACGTGGGTTTATTCGCGCCGTGTTCTATTGGCCGGTGCGAAAAAACTCAAAAGTGGGTTTTTGGGTTGGGGTTGTCGTCTTCGGAACAGATTTGCAAGCTTCATCATACCTAGATAGTAACCGCATAGTTTGAAGCTGGAACCAGAAGACGCCCGAGAGCGGCACCCTAGTAGTCAATTTTATAGTTCATGTCGGAAAGTCTTCGATGCGATATCAACAAAACTAGCTAGGTTTCGAATGCCCAAAGAAGATTTTGCGAGTTTCATTGCCAAGCATCGCTTTAAACCACACGATCTTTTTGCATCCGTCTCAAAGGGTGTTACCACACAGGAGTTTCAATTAGCGAAGTGTTTCTCTCAAGTCGACCTACTGAGATGGGACTTTGGAGACGGTCAGCTCGCCGAGTTAAACCGAGCGCTGACGGTCGCAACATATATTGCAGAAAGCAGCACGGATCATCCAGAGGGTTTCGCCGCATACACTTCAAAGCTGCAAGAGGAATCGTGGAATTACGCATTGCGCTTTTCCCCTTACCATAAAGTTCATACCGCACTGGAGAACTTAGAAAGGGTGCATGCCGCAATGCTGGAAGCAAGCCTTGGTTTGAATGCGGCTACGGCAGGGATGGACACCGTTCTTGAGTTCAAGCGCTCAGATAACTCTGCGTATGCTCGAGAACAATCTAAGGCAACATCCAATCTTTTAACATTCTCTGCGCTTTATGCTTCATACGTAGATGTTTGCAGACGTATCCGAAAATACTCCAAGCTGGAAAACAGTGAATCTTACACCCGGGGAATTGGAAGGGTAATCGGGAAGAACTCCGGCGCGCATAGTTTTGCCATGGGTCTAAGGAACTTTATTCTACATCATCATTTGGTGGAGCCTGGCATTACCATTTCGATGGGGGAAAGTCGCACGGTGCGACTGCTACTCGATTCAAACGCTTTGCTTTTCGCAGGTTTCAAGTGGAAAGCGGACGCTCGAGAATACATCCGTTCGAACAAAAAGCTGGATGTACTGAAAACGACCACCACTGTAGTCAAAGACGTTGCTAGACTTGTAAGGTTCCATCGGAAGATCGCAGAGAAACGACTACCGGAGGAAAAGTTCGCTCACGACACTTACCTTCACGAACGAACCAGGTTTAGACACCTCCAGAACGCGACGTTCGATCCGGGAGCAATTGTCAAACGGCGCTCAACTGTTTTAGCACGCGTTGTAAGCCCCAGCATTATGTCGGTGGCTCTAGACAGCTCCATTCCGGATGAAGAATTACGTATACTACTGACTACTCTGGCAAACCGGCATCAGAATCTTTCAAATGACAAAATGGCAGTTGTTGCCGACGAAATCGTGCAGCTATTGAAGCAGCGTTCAAGGTATCCGAACACCGGCTCATATCTTGACGGGCGGAAGGTCGAGTGACGGCGCATTCAGGCTGCGACGCGCCTGAAAGCAATCAGCGTTGCTGTGATCATTGCACCAAAATCCACTTGAACCAAAAATCGAGCATCATCCTTGATGGCGTTAAGCCAATGAACAATTTCAACCAACAATCCCGCAACATTCGCAAGCCCACGTACCGATAAAATTTCACTAAACAATTGTTATTTATTAAGAAATTTAATTCCTTTACGCAAGTTCGAAATTGGTACTCGCCTCCACTTCTTTTCAAACACTTAGCTTTCTGCGCTGCTTTCGCAAATTCGGGCGTATACACTTGGGTATCATGTTCCTACTGGCTTCTGGAACAGCATAACCGTCGCCGTTGATGTCCGGGGTTAAATGTCGAAGCGGTTTGAAAGTAATGCCACACGTGCCAAATCTTTTCCCGCGAACAAACGGCGCGACGCACAATGCGACAGTGGTAGAGGGATGTGCTTTGTCTTTGTCGCGCCTTTGCCCGCTTCCTTAATATTGCCCAAAGGTTCGCACAGAACGCGATTGCCCAAGGCGCGCCTGTTGCGATTGCCGGTCCAGCGATTCCGTTTGCACAACCGCACTACCTGATTGCCAAGCCCGGAAGCGCTCAATCATCCGCGGCTGCGGGGCTGTTTTGCGCCTGGCTTCGTGATCGGATCGCATCGAATGCCGCTGACTGACTTCGGCTGGTCGCTTTTCTGACTTAACCGGTTTTCAATCCTCAGTCGTGCTTGACAAGCCCCCTGCCCGTGCCGCATGTCGCATGCGTTGGTGTCCATCCTCGGATGGATGAAAAGGGAATGTGCCAGCGATGTCATCGCCAAGCACAGCCGCCCCCGCGACCGTGACCGGAGAGGGTGCCCAAAGCCACTGGCCCAATAGGCCGGGAAGGCGGGACATCCGACAGGGCAAACGCTCTGACATCCGCAAGCCGGGAGACCTGCCAGCACCCGAAGTTGAAACCGGGCGGGGTGTTCCGGTGTCGGGTCCATGTCGCACACGTGGCCCGCATGAAACCCCGTCCCCCGTATAAAGGATTTAGGGGGATGAGAGACGTGACCGAGACCGCACCAGTCGAATTGCTGGTCTGCACGACATGCCGCCGTGGGTTGCCCATCGAAGATGACGCTCAGCGACCCGGCACTTTGCTGCACACAGCGCTTGAACAGGCGGGCTTGCCTGACGGCGTGGACCTGAAGCCGGTGGAATGCCTGTCGAACTGTGATCAGGGATGTTCGATCGTTTTGCGTGGTGGCCCGTCCCGATGGACCTTCATTTATGAAAACCTCGACGAGACCGACCACGTCGAGACCATCGTCGAAGGCGTCACCAAATATCTGGCCGCTGAAGACGGTCTGGTGAAATGGCGTGAGCGCCCCGAACATTTCCGCAAAAACTGTGCGGCCCGCATTCCCCCGATTGGAGCCCTGAAATGAGCAATCTCGAAAAACTCCCCGTCACTGTGATCACCGGCTTTCTGGGCTCGGGCAAAACTACGCTGGTCAAGCACCTGATGCAGAACCCGCAGGGCAAGCGTCTGGCTGTGGTCGTCAATGAGTTCGGCGATGTTGGCGTCGATGGCGATATCCTGAAATCCTGCGCCATTCCGGATTGCCCGGCGGAAAACATCATGGAACTGGCCAATGGCTGCATCTGCTGCACCGTAGCCGATGACTTCATTCCGACCATCGAGGCACTGATGGCGCTGGAGCCGCGCCCCGATCACATTCTGATTGAAACCTCTGGTCTGGCGCTGCCGAAGCCGCTGCTGAAGGCGTTCGACTGGCCGGATATCCGTTCTAAGATCACCGTTGACGGCGTGATCGCTCTGGCCGATGCCGAGGCCGTCGCCGCCGGGCGCTTCGCTCCGAATGTCGAAGCCGTGGACGCCCAGCGCCTGGCTGACGACTCGATCGACCACGAAACGCCCCTGTCTGAGGTGTTCGAGGATCAGATCTCGTGCGCCGACATCATCCTGCTGACAAAACCCGATCTGGCGGGCGCCGAAGGTGTGGCGAAAGCCAAAGAAGTCATCGCTGCCGAAGCTCCGCGTCCGCTGCCAGTGGTCGAAGTCGCCGAAGGTGCCGTAGACGTGCGCGTCGTACTGGGGCTGGAAGCCGCAGCCGAAGACGACATGGATGCGCGTCCCAGCCACCATGACGGCCATCACGACCACGAGCATGACGATTTCGAAAGCATCATCGTCGAGTTGCCGGAACAGACCGACGCGGCCCAACTGGTCGCCAATATCGAACGTCTGGCCAATGAGCTGAACATCCTGCGCGTCAAAGGCTATGCTGCTGTTCAAGGCAAGCCGATGCGTCTGTTGGTGCAGGCCGTTGGTGCCCGCGTACGTCACCAGTATGACCGCCCGTGGGAACCCGGTGAAGAGCGCCGTTCGCGTCTGGTGGTCATCGCCGAACACGACGACATCAAAGAGGCCGCGATCCGCGATATCCTCGTGGGCGTGACCGAGGCCGCCGAGTAAGCCATGCACGTCGTCTTCCGCGAAAGCCACGGGCTCGAGGAAACCGAGACCCCGACCGATCTGGGCCAAAGTCCGGCGGATCTGGTGGTGCTGTCCTTTTCGGACAGTGACCTTGGTGCTTTCGCGGCGGGCTGGCATCGCGGTGGCGGGGCCGAAGGGCGAATGCCGACAATGCGGCTGGCCAACCTGACAGCACTGAAACACCCGTTGTCCGTCGACACTTATGTCGAGCAAACGCTCGAGGGCGCCAAGGGCATTCTGATCCGTTTGATCGGCGGCGTGCCTTACTGGTCCTATGGCTTGCAGCAAGTTCTGGCGCTGGCGCAATCCAAGGGGATCGCACTGGCCGTCCTACCTGCCGATGGGCGTGAGGATACGCGGCTGGATGATTACTCCACCCTGCCCGTCTCAACCCTGCGGCGGCTTGCGCATCTGTGTGACACCGGCGGCGAAGTCGCGGCGCAAGCGGCCTTGGCGCAAATGGCGCTTGCGGCGGGGCTTTATGCCGGGCCGGTGATGGGCGCTAAGACCTTGCCAGAGTGCGGCGCGTGGTGCCCGGACCGTGGCGTAATCTCGGTCGAAACAGCATTCTCGAGCGGCGCGAAGCGTATTCTGGTGACTTTCTATCGTGCCTATCTGACATCGGCAGACACTGCCCCGGTCGCAGCCCTGATCCGCCGATTGCGAGAACGCGGCATCGAAGCTGTAGGCATGTTCGCCCCCTCGCTGAAAGCACCTGCAGCCGCCGATTGGCTGCGCGAGAACATCGCCTCCCTTGAACCGTCGGCCATCATCAACGCCACCGCGTTTTCGGGCAAAGGCGCATCCGGCACCTCTCCACTGGACGCCGCCAATGTGCCGGTGTTTCAGGTTGCTCTCGCTACGTCCCGCCGCAAAGCCTGGGCCGAGGCGGAACGCGGTCTTTCGCCTGCTGATTTGGCTATGCACGTTGTCCTGCCTGAAGTGGACGGGCGAATTTCTGCAGGCATTGCTTCGTTCAAGGAACCGGGCAAGCGTGACCCGCATCTGGAGTATTCACGTTTTGCCCACCGGGCTGAACCGGAACGGATCGAGGCCATCATCGACCGTGTCGTCGGCTGGCTGAACCTGAACGACAAGCCCAAAGGGGATCAGGTGCCCGCCTTGGTGCTGTCCACCTATCCCGGCAAGGATTGGCAGATGGCCCATGCGGTAGGCCTTGATGCTTTGGCCTCGGCCGAGGCGATGCTGTCTGACCTGCTGGGCGAAGGGTATGACACCGCACCCGCCGAGCAGATTTCTGATACGCTGCTAGATGCGCGGATTGCGTGGTCGCTTGACGCGTATCTTAACGCGCTGGCGAAACTGCCGGAACAACTGCGCGCAGACCTCGAAAACGTCTGGGGCATGCCAGAAGACGACCCCGCCTTTGCAGATGGCGCGTTTCACTTCACTGCCCTGCGCCGCGGCAAGGTTCTGATCGCATTGCAACCCGAACGCGGCACGCCCGAGATGCGGGAAGACGATTACCACGACCTGTCCCGCACCCCCCGCCACGGCTATGTCGCCTTCTATCTGTGGCTGCGCAAAGGTCTTGGCGCGGATGCGCTAATCCATATCGGCGCGCATGGCACTCTGGAGTGGCTGCCGGGCAAATCGGTCGCCTTGTCCAATGAATGCTGGCCAGAGGCGCTGATCGGCGACCTTCCCGTCATCTATCCCTTCATCGTCAACGATCCCGGCGAGGCCGCTCAGGCCAAGCGCCGGATCGGGGCCGTCACCTTGGGTCACATCCCGCCGCCGATGAAGGAAAGCGGCACCCCCGATCGGATGGTTCGGCTGGAATCGCTGCTGGACGAATTCTCGAACGCAGATGGTCTGGACCCCAAACGTCGCGACCGCCTGCAAGAAGATATCCGGGATGAGGCGCAAGCCATCGGGCTTGAAAGTGACCTGGGTCTCGATCAGGCCACCTGCACGGCCGAGGCGATCACTCGCATCGACCGTTTTGTCTGTGACATCAAAGAAAGCCAGTTCGGCGACGGGTTGCATATCTTTGGACGTGTGCCCGAAGCCGCCGCCAATTTTGACACGGCACCTTCTGCCAATGCCGAACGCAATGCTCTGATTAACGCGCTAGCTGGCAAACGGATCGAGGCAGGCCCGTCCGGATCCCCCTATCGCGGGCGGTCAGACGTGCTGCCCACCGGTCGCAATCTCTATACCACCGATCCGCGCTCAGTGCCGACCCGTGCGGCCTATACCCAAGGCGTGAAGCTGGCCGAAGAATTGGTGCGGCGACACCTGCAAGAGGAAGGCGACTATCCCAAAGGGCTGATCGTAGACCTATGGGGCTCGGCCACCATGCGAACTGCGGGCGAAGAGTTCGCCATGGCGTTGCACCTGCTGGGCGTGAAACCCGTCTGGGACAAAGGATCCGAGCGCGTGTCGGGCATCGAGGTGCTGCCCATCACCGATCTCAGCCGCCCGCGTTTGGACGTGACGTTGCGCGTGTCGGGCCTGTTCCGGGACGTGTTCCCCACGCTTTCGGCGCTTTATGGTCAGGCAATTCGCGCGTTGTGCGACCGGGACGAAGCACCGGACTGGAACCCCTACGCCGGACAGGCTCCGACGGCGCGCGTCTTTGGCCCGGCTCCGGGCAGCTATGGCGTGAACATGACGCAGCTATCCGAAATCTATACAGATGAGGCCCGCGTCCAGGCCGGAGAAGCATGGCTTGAGGCCAGTTCATTCGCTTTGGAAGGCGAGCATATTGCGCAAGACAAGGATGGCATTACCCAACGGGTCGCGAATGCCGACAGTTTCGTGCACTTGCAGGATCTGACCGAAACCGACCTTCTGTTGGCCAACGACTATGCCACGCATGAGGCTGGTTTCGCCGCCGCCAAGACAGTCACCGGTGGTGCTGCGCAGCTATACCATCTGGACAACACCAACCCGGATAACCCGCGCGCCCGAACGCTGCCTGAAGAAGTCAGCCGTGTGGTTCATGCCCGTGCCGCCAACCCGAACTGGATTGCAGGCATGCAAAGGCATGGCTTTCGGGGCGCTGCCGAAATTGCGGCGACACTGGATCACATGGCCTCTTTCGCCCATCTGTCAGGCACGGTCGCGCCGCATCTGTTCGACCTCTATCACGACGCGACTTTGGGCGACGCCGAGGTCGACGCGTTTTTGCAAGAGGCCAACCCGCGCGCGTATCAGGCGATGCAGGACAGGTTCCGCGCGTTGTTGGACGCGGGTCTTTGGAACACCCGCCGCAACTCGATCCGGGCCGATCTGGAGGGGCTGGGATGAGCGCCCCGGTCGTTCAGGGTTGGTGCCCCGGCGCGCATCGACCGATGATGTCGGGCGATGGTCTGGTGGTTCGGGTGCGCCCGCGTCTGGCCCGTTTGAGCGCCGAACAAACACGTGGTCTTTGTGAGTTGGCCGAGCAATTTGGCAATGGCACAATCGACCTGACCAACCGCGCCAATTTACAGCTGCGCGGGGTAAAAGAAGACGATCATCAGGCATTGCTGGCCGAACTGGCCGCGCTGAACCTTTTGGATGCTGAGCCCGGTATTGAAATGCGCCGCAATATCCTGGTGTCGCCCCTATACCGATCAGGTGATCGAACCGCACATCTGACACAGGAACTGATCGACCGGTTGGAGGAATTGCCGACTCTGCCCGCCAAATTCGGCTTTGCCATCGACACTGGCCCCAAGCGCCTGTTGGCGGCGGATTCGGCCGATATCCGGGTCGAGGCAGGCACTGATGGCCTCATCCTGCGCGCCGACGGGGCCAAGACTGGCTGCCGGGTCACAGAAACCAACGCAATTGACCGGCTTATCGCCTTGGCCGGATGGTTTTCCGAACGTTTCACGTCAGAAACCCGCCGCATGGCGCGGGTGGCCGCGACGCAGGATTTGCCAGCGGAGTGGCAAGGCAGCGTGCCCGGTGACATCGGCACACCTCCGCAGCCCGGCGTATGCGATCTGGGTGTGTTGTATGGCGCGGTGTTCGGACAATTGCCGGCGCGGCAGCTCTCTGACCTCATTGCAGACAGCGGGGCGTCTGCCTTGCGGGTCACCCCATGGCGGCTGATTCTGCTGGAAGGCGGGGCGGCGATACAAGCACCGGACTTTGTCATAGATGGCACAGACCCGCTGATGACAACCGACGCCTGCCCCGGCGCACCGTTCTGCCCGCAAGCACAAGTGGAAACCCGTAGGGTTGCGCGCGAATTGGCCGCTCGGGTTGCAGGCAGCCTACACGTATCCGGTTGCGCCAAAGGCTGCGCCCGAATGGGGACGGCAAATGTCACACTGTACGGCAATGACGGACGATTTGATCTTGTCAAAAACGGTCGCGCGGGGGATGAGCCGTCCCAACGCGGGCTGACACCTGAAACACTTATGACTATGGACCTCTCCTGATGCCCTATGAATACGAAACCGATGGCGCAGCGATCTATAAGCAAAGCTTTGCCACGATCCGGTCTGAGGCCGATCTGGCGCGCTTTGACGCTGATGAAGAGCAGGTTGCGGTTCGCATGATCCATGCCGCCGGAATGGTCGGTCTGGAAGAATTCGTACATTTTTCGCCTGGTTTCGTGCCAGCCGCACGGACCGCGTTGGAGAATGGCGCGCCTATCCTGTGCGACGCCCGGATGGTCAGCGAAGGCGTGACCCGGTTCCGCCTGCCTTCCGAAAATGAGGTGATCTGCACCCTGCATGACGAGCGCGTGCGCCCGCTGGCGGCTGAGATGAGCAATACCCGCTCTGCCGCCGCTCTGGAGCTGTGGCGTCCGCATCTGGAAGGCGCTCTGGTCGCGATCGGTAATGCGCCGACCGCTCTGTTCCACCTACTGAATATGCTGGAAGACCCCGATTGCCCACGCCCGGCCGCCATCATCGGGTGCCCGGTGGGCTTTGTCGGTGCCGTCGAATCCAAGGACGCATTGTGGGAGGCACAGCCCGTGCCCTCTTGCATCATCAAGGGCCGTCTGGGCGGAAGCGCCATCACCGTCGCCGCAATCAACGCCATTGCGAGCCGCGCCGAATGAGTGGCGGCAAGATATACGGCGTGGGCCTTGGCCCCGGTGATCCGGACCTGATGAGCGTGAGGGCCGACCGCCTGCTGCGCAATGCGCGCCACGTGGCGTTCTTTCGCAAGCCCGGTCGCAGCGGTCAGGCGCGCAAGATCGTCAATGGGATGATCCCGGACAGCGCTGTTGAGTTTCCCATGGAATACCCTGTCACGACGGAAATTCCACTGGATGATCCGCGCTATAACGAATTGCTCTCTGCCTTTTACAAGGACTGCGCCGCGCACTTGAAAACCCTATCGGATCAGGGTGAGGATGTGGTGGTTCTGTGCGAGGGAGATCCGTTTTTCTACGGGTCTTTCATGCATCTTTACAGCCGCTTGCGCGATCAGGCCGATGTTGAGGTTGTGCCAGCCATCACTGGCATGTCCGGCGCATGGACAGCAACGGGTAACCCGATCACCTGGGGCGATGATGTGCTTACAGTACTGGTCGGCACCCTGCCGGAAGAAGATCTGGCAATTCGCATGGCGCAGACTGACGCCCTGGTTGTCATGAAAATCGGACGCAATATCGACAAGGTGAAGCGCGCGCTGAAAACAGCCGGTTTGTATGACCGCGCATGGATTGTCGAGTTTGCGCAGATGCCGAACCAAGTGGTGACGAAACTGTCCGAGGCATGCGAAAAGGTGACGCCCTATTTCTCGATCATCATCGTGCATGGTCAGGGACGGCGGCCATGAGCGGTTGGGTCAAGATTGCGGGCCTGGGGCCTGGTAACGAAGATCTTATAACCCCCGAGGTTTCAGCTGCGTTGATGGATGCCACGGACGTGGTCGGCTATATCCCCTATGTCGCACGCGTGGCGGAACGCCCCGGGTTGACGCTGCATGCTAGCGACAACCGGGTCGAGATCGACCGATCCCAACACGCGTTGCAGATGGCGGCTGAGGGCAAGCGCGTGGTCGTTGTGTCCTCGGGTGATCCCGGGGTCTTCGCGATGGCCGCCGCAGTATTTGAGGCGCTGGAAAATGGCCCCGCTAAGTGGCGCAAAATTCCCATCGAAGTGCTGCCGGGGATCACCGCGATGCTAGCGGCATCCGCGCGAGCCGGGGCACCACTGGGACATGATTTTTGCGCCATCAACCTCAGCGACAATCTGAAACCCTGGTCGCTGGTTGAAAAACGTCTTCGACTTGCGGCGCAGGCGGATTTCGCGATGGCGTTTTATAACCCACGCTCGAAATCCCGCCCGGAAGGCTTTGTGAAAACACTGGAAATCCTACGCGAAGAATGTGAGCCCGAACGCTTGATCCTGTTCGCGCGCGCCGTATCCCGCGTTGATGAGGCGATCCGGATTTCGACACTGGCCGAGGCGACACCTGACATGGCCGACATGCAAACCGTCGTCATTGTCGGGTCATCCCTGACGCGCGTCATCAACCGTGACAGCGCGCCGATCGTCTATACCCCGAGGTTCACCCCGGAATGAGCCAACCAGTCCAGAACCTGCGTCACGTTCGACAATTCGGTCCTTTGCGGAAGGGGCGGCCTGTCGATCATCAACACCGGTACGCCCATCGCGCGCGCGGCATCCAGCTTGGCGCGTGCACCGGTACCGCCAGAGTTCTTGGACACAACCAGTTCAATGCCATGCTGCAGCATCAACGCCCGGTCCCCTGCTTCGGTGAAAGGTCCGCGCGACACGATCGCCTCGCAATCGGGCAGCGGAAGTGCATCCGGTTCATCCACCAGCCTCAGCAAGAAGTGATGTTGGGACTGAGCCGCGAAATCTTCAAGATGCAGGCGGCCAACGGCCAGAAAAACACGCCGCTTAGGACCTCTCAAAGCGGCAACTGCCCCGTCAATGTCAGAAACGTGCTGCCAACGATCTCCGTCTTGCGCGCGCCATGCCGGACGGGTCAAAGCGGCCATGGGCACCCCGGCCTCGCGACACGCGGAAATGGCGTTGGTACTCATTTGCGCGGCAAAGGGATGGGTGGCATCGACTACATGAGTGATCGCGTGGTCCGTCAGGTAACGGGCCAGGCCGTCGACGCCGCCGAACCCTCCAACACGCACTGGCAGGGGCTGCGGCCTTGGATTGTCTACCCGACCGGCATAGGAATAGGTTGCCGGGATGCCCTGATCGGCCAAGGTTTTGGCCAGTGCATTGGCCTCGGTCGTGCCACCAAGGATCAGGAGGTTGGTCATGCATGAAGCTCCGTGGCTAAGCGTTTTGGGCTTGGGCGAAGATGGACTGGATGGCCTGTCACCCGCAAGTCGTCAAGTACTGGAGCGTGCCGAAATCATTATGGGCCCGCCGCGCCATTTGTCACTGATCCCCGACACAGGCGCCAAGCGCGTAGATTGGCCCGTGCCTTTTTCCGACGGCCTGCCGATCCTGACCGGGTTTCGCGGACGCCCAACAGTTGTTCTGGCCTCGGGCGATCCGTTCTGGTTCGGCGCGGGCTCGGTAATCGCGCGCAACTTCGACGCCGGAGAATGGACAGCCCATCCGGGTCAGTCCACGTTCTCGCTCGCTGCGGCACGTCTGGGCTGGCCGTTAGAAAGTACGCAGACATTTGGTCTGCACGCCGCCCCGCTGACCCGTCTGCGCCCGCATCTTTCGCCTGGATTGCGCGCCATTCTGTTGCTGCGCAACGGCGCTGCGGTGGCCGAGCTTGCGACATATCTGAACGAAACAGGGTTTGCCGATACGCAGTTGCACGTGATGGAGGCCCTTGGCGGCCCCCGCGAACGGTCGCGCAGCGTGTCGCTGACCGAAGCCCTGCTGGGCGGGTTCGACCATCCAGTCTGCGTTGGGCTTGAAGTTGCGGGTGAAGGACAGGCGCTGCCCAAGGCCTCGGGTAAGCCGGATGATATCTTCGAAAATGATGGCCAGATCACCAAACGCCCCGTGCGGGCGCTGACTCTGTCGGCGTTGGCCCCCAAGCGCGGCGAGCATCTGTGGGATATCGGCGGCGGCACCGGCTCGATCAGCATCGAGTGGCTGATGTGCGACCCGACCCTGACCGCAACCACGATCGAACCCCGCGAGGATCGCGCGGACCGCATTCGCCGAAATGCCGACACGCTGGGGCAAGACCGGCTGCAAGTTGTGCATGGCACCGCGCCAACCGCGTTGGACGGCCTTGGGTTTCCGGATGTGGTATTCATCGGCGGCGGCCTGAGTACCGAATTGCTGACCTGGTTACACACCGCCCTGCCCGCCGGCACCAGGCTGGTCGCCAATGCTGTGACGCTGGAAAGCGAAGCCTTACTGGCGCAATGGCACGAAAAACTGGGCGGAGAACTTTTGCGTATCGAACTGGCGCAGGCTTCGGCACTGGGACCTCGGCGCGGCTGGAAATCCGCATATCCGGTGGTGCAGTGGAGCGTAATCCTATGATCATCGCAGGGTTAGGGTTTTCATCAACGGCGACCGTGGACAGCCTGCGCGCCGTATTTAAGCGGGCCAGCGTTGGACGAGAGGTTGACGCGCTTGCCACTGTTGCCGACAAGGAAGGTCACGCCGCGCTGTCGGAGTTTGCCGCAGAGACCGCCCTGCCCCTGCATTTCATCGCTGCTGCCGATCTGGCGGGGCAGCGCACTCTCACCTGCTCGAACCGCAGCCGTGCCACATATGGCACCGGCAGCGTAGCCGAAGCATCCGCCCTTGCCGCTGCCGGAACAGGCGCGCGGCTGACCTCACCCAGACAGATTTCGGACGACCGGCTTGCAACCTGCGCCGTCGCCATCGGAGGACAAACATGACCGTTCATTTCATCGGTGCCGGGCCCGGCGCTGCCGACCTTCTGACCCTGCGGGGGCGTGATATCATCGCGTCGTGCCCGGTGTGCCTGTATGCAGGATCGCTGGTGCCCGAGGAAATTCTGGCCCACTGCCCCGAGGGCGCAAAGATCATCAACACCGCGCCGATGGATCTGGACCAGATCATGGTCGAAATCGAGACCGCACATAAGGCAGGTCAGGACGTCGCTCGGCTGCATTCCGGAGACCTGTCCGTCTGGTCGGCTATGGGCGAACAGATCCGGCGGCTGAAAGAAATGGGCATTCCCGTCAGTGTCACACCGGGCGTGCCGTCCTTTGCGGCCGCCGCGGCCTCGTTGGGAACGGAACTAACCCTGCCCGGACTTGCACAGTCTGTCGTTTTGACCCGGACACCCGGCCGTGCATCCTCGATGCCTGAAGGCGAAACGCTTGAGAACTTTGCCCGCACTGGTGCAACTTTGGCCATTCATCTGTCGATCGGAAATCTGGACAAGGTGATCGCGGATCTGACCCCGGCCTATGGAGCAGACTGCCCCGTTGCAGTGGTGTATCGCGCCAGCTGGCCAGATGAACGGATCATTCGCGCCACATTGGCGACCCTGAAAGACGCGCTGGACGAAAGTATTTCCCGGACCGCTCTAATCATGGTCGGTCCTGCCCTTGCGGGCGAAGGGTTTGACGAAAGCTGCTTGTATTCAAAAGACTACGACCGCCGGTATCGCCCGCAAAGCGCGGACAGCCCGTGGTCAAGCTGGAGTCATGGCGATGACTAACCCGCCGGGATTGCTTATTTCCGCGCCGTCGTCGGGGACGGGAAAAACCACTGTCATGCTGGGCCTTCTGCGCGCACTGGCCGAGGATGGCCTGACGGTACAGCCATTCAAGAGTGGCCCGGACTATATTGATCCCGCCTTTCACCGCGCTGCTGCCGGGCGCGCCTCGTTCAATCTGGACAGCTGGGCGATGACCGATCCGCTGCTGAACGCGATTTCTGCCCAAGCCGAGGGCGCGGATATCGTCGTGGCCGAAGGTTCGATGGGCCTGTTCGACGGCGTCGCCAAGCCCGGCGAAATCGGACATGGGTCCAGCGCCGAAACCGCGCAGCGAATGGGCTGGCCCGTGGTTTTGGTGCTGGATGTGGGCGGTCAGGCGCAATCGGCAGCGGCAACCGCATTGGGGTTTCGGATGTACAACCCCGACCTGCCGTTTGCCGGTGTGATCCTGAACCGCTGCGCCAGCCCACGCCATGAACGCCTGACCCGATTGGGGATGGAGCGAGCAGGATTGCCGGTTCTGGGCGTGTTGCCCCGGCGCGGAGACTTGACCCTGCCCGAGCGGCATCTTGGTCTGATCCAAGCGGTCGAGCACCCAGATCTGGAAAGCGCGATTGCCGGGTATGCCGCGTTCCTTCGCGAACACGTGGACCTCGAAGCGATCAAGGCTGCGGCTTCCTCAGGCCCGAATGGGCCATCGTCAGCCGCGCTGCCGCGCCCCCCGGCGCAGCGGATCGCGCTGGCACGGGATGCAGCATTTTCGTTCACCTATCCGCATTTGCTGGAAGGTTGGCATGCAGCCGGGGCGGAAGTCCTACCGTTTTCACCGCTGGCCGACGAAGCGCCCGCTTCGGATGCCGATCTGGTCTGGCTGCCTGGCGGTTATCCTGAACTGCATGCGGGCACTCTGGCCGCTGCCGACACATTCCTGAACGGTCTACGCAAACATGCCGAGACAAAGCCCGTTCATGGCGAGTGCGGCGGGTAT
Source organism: Ruegeria sp. CDSB029 (assembly GCF_059611125.1). Lineage (NCBI taxonomy): Bacteria > Pseudomonadati > Pseudomonadota > Alphaproteobacteria > Rhodobacterales > Roseobacteraceae > Ruegeria > Ruegeria sp. CDSB029. The sequence continues at coordinate 69,450 of NZ_JBXWOX010000003.1, read as the reverse complement.
ATGGCCTTGGGAGACGCGCTGGTCGACAAAGAAGGGGTCCGGCATCAGATGGCGGGTCTGCTTGGGCTTGTGACGTCCTATGAGAAGCGCAAGTTCAATCTTGGGTATCGCAAGGCGCAATTGTTGGCCCCTATGCCGGGTTTTGCTGCCGATGCGACATTGCGAGGCCATGAGTTCCACTACTCTTCGATTGTGGAACAGCCAGACGCTCCTTTGGCTCGGGTATTCGACGCCGAAGGGATTGAGGGACCACAAACCGGATCAGTTCGCGGCAACGTGACCGGGACGTTTTTTCATCTGATCGCAGAGGCGCAGGCATGAGCGGTTTCGTTTCGTTCATTGGCTCGGGCCCCGGGGATCCGGAACTGCTGACGCTTATGGCCGTGGACCGGATGCAAAAGGCAGACGCGGTGCTGTTCGATGACCTCAGCAGTGGCCCAATCCTGAACCATGCGCATCAGGACGCAGACCTTGTTGGGGTCGGCAAACGCGCCGGTCGCCCGTCACCGAAACAAGACCACGTCAGCCGCCTGTTGGTGGATTACGCAAAAACTGGCGCGCGCGTGGTGCGACTGAAATCCGGCGATGGCGGTCTGTTTGGACGTCTGGAAGAAGAACTGGTGGCGCTGCGCGAGGCCGGGATCGAATATGAGATCATTCCGGGTATCCCGTCTGCGGTCGCGGCTGCGGCAGCAGCTGGCATTCCGCTGACGCGGCGCCTCACAGCGCGTCGCGTACAATTTGTCACCGGCCATGACGTCAGCGGCAAACTGCCCGAAGACCTGAACCTTGCCGCGCTTGCCGATCCAGATGCCACCACGGTTGTGTTCATGGGCAAGCGGACATTCCCTTTGCTGGTAAAGACATTGAACGAACACGGATTGCCGCTGGATACACCGGCGCTGATGGCCGAAGCCGTCTCGACCCCGGATCAGGTGTTGCACCGATCCACGGTCGGTGAGTTGGCGGACAAGCTGGGTGCTGAGATCGGCACGGCCCCCGCCTTGATCCTTTACGGCCCGCTTGCAGAGACTGACGATGTTTGACCTGACCCTGATCGGTATTGGCACCGGCAATCCGGACCACCTGACGTTTCAAGGCGCTAGTGCCATTCGGGACGCAGACCTGATCCTGATCCCACGAAAAGGCAAAAACAAGGCCGATCTGGCCGGTTTGCGGGAAGAGATTATCGCGCAGGTGACCGACACCGCGCCACAGATCGCATATTTTGATATTCCCAAACGACGCGCCGATGATGGCTATCTGCGCGGTGTTGATGAATGGCACGACGCCATCGCTCTGCGGTGGCAAGAGGCGATCGCGGCGCACCCTGATGCAAAGCGGGTAGCTCTTTTGATCTGGGGCGATCCGTCGCTTTATGACAGTTCGCTGCGCATCGCCTCACGACTGAAGCCCCAACCGGAAACACGTGTGATCCCCGGCATCACTGCGCTGCAGGCATTGACGGCGGCGCATGCGATACCGATCAACGATCTGGGCGCGCCGTATGTCGTGACCACCGGTCGGCGCATTCGGGATGAAGGCTGGCCTCTAAACGCTTCAAAAGTGGCCGTTATGCTGGACGGCGAGTGTTCGTTTCAAAGCCTTGAGATGGCCGACTACGAAATCTGGTGGGGCGCTTATGTGGGGATGAAGGAAGAAATCCTGATCCACGGTCCTTTGGCTGATTTGGCGTCGCAGATTATCGAAACACGGGCAAAAGCGCGGGCAGATCATGGCTGGATCATGGACATTTATCTGCTGAAAAGGCGCCTGGACTGATCCGAAAGCATCCACTGCGGCTGCTACCCACGGGATTGTGACTGCGCGAAATACGAGTTTCTGGCATCAATTTCGTACCCATACCCATGAGGACAGCACGATGAAGGCTATTTCGACCGTACTGTGTTTACTGGCCCTTCCCGCGCTGGCGCAAGAACCGCTGTCGGGCTGGGCCGTTCATTCCACCGACAAAAGCTATGATGCGTTGGTCGCGGATACGAAGACCGCTGTCAAAGAAAACGGTCTGATTGTTGTAACGCAGGCCGGGCCCACCAAGGCGGCGGCGGCCCGTGGCATCATCATTCCCGGAAACTTAGTAATCGGTGCCTTTAACAACGACTACGCGGTGCGGGTTCTGGAAACCTCGGTCGACGCAATGATCGAAGCGCCCATCCGGTTCTACGTGACCGAGAATGCGGACGGCACGGCGACTTTGTCCTACAAAACCCCAAGCCACGTCTTTGCCCCCTATGCCCAGCAAGGCGGTGAGCCACTGCAAGAAATTGCGACGGAACTGGATGAAAAGTTTCAGGCAGTGGCGGAATCCGCAGTCAATTAGTCACACTGCCGTGAACCTGCTTGCGTCCGGACGCGTCCTCCGCAATCTGCAATGACGTATTATTTCGGAGCATAACTAATGCAGGACCTTTCGCCCCGCGCCGCGGACCTTTTGGCCCAAAGACTTTACGAGGCCGGATGCCGCCATGCCTTTGGTATGCCCGGTGGCGAGGTTCTGACGTTGGTGGATGCGCTGGAACAGGCGGGGATCACCTTTCACCTGACCAAACACGAAAACGCCGCCGGATTCATGGCCGAAGCCGTGCATCACCGCGACGGTGCGCCTGCCATTCTGGTTGCGACCCTTGGCCCCGGTGCGATGAACGGGATCAACGTAGTCGCAAACGCCCTGCAGGACAGGGTGCCGATGATCGTGCTGACCGGTTGCGTCGATGCGGATGAAGCGCTGACTTATACCCATCAGGTTATGGATCACGCACAGGTCTATCGCTCGATCACCAAAGGAACCTTTAAACTGACGGCACAGGGCGCGGATATCGTGGCAGACAAGGCCGTATCGCTGGCCAACCAGCCGCGCCCCGGACCCGTGCATATCGATATTCCGATCTCGGTTGCGGATATGTGCGTATCCAGCGTCAAGAAGCGGCGACTGGTCAAGGCTGCCGCCGTCGCGCCCGAGGGCAATTGCCTGGAGAAAGCGCGCCGTTGGGTGGCTGACGCGGAACGTCCCATTGCGATTGTGGGGCTGGACGTGCTGTATGACGGATCGCGCAATGTTGTGCAGGCGTTTCTGGAACATTTCGGCATCCCCTTTGTAACCACCTACAAAGCCAAGGGAGTTGTGCCCGAAGATCACCCCCTGTGCCTTGGCGGGGCCGGATTGTCACCGCTGGCCGACAAACACCTTTTGCCGCTGGTTGAACAGGCCGATCTAGTCTTGTGCCTTGGCTACGACCCTATCGAGATGCGCCCCGGCTGGCGCGAGGTCTGGGACCCCGAGGAAAAGCGCGTTATCGACATCTCGGCTGTGATCAATGACCACTATATGCATCAGGCCAGCCTGAATATGGTCGCCGATACGGGTGCTACGTTGGAGGCCATGGCAAAGGGCAACCCTGCCCGCGATACGTGGCCGGGCGGTGAACCCGCGCAGGTTAAAGCCGCGCTGGCGCAGGCCTTTCCAACGGACGAAGATTGGGGTCCCGCCGCCGTCATCGCCGAAACCCGTGCAACCCTACCTGCTGAAACACTGGCTACAGCCGACAGTGGCGCGCATCGTATCTTGCTGAGTCAGATGTGGGATTGTTCCGAGGAACGCGGACTGATCCAGTCCTCGGCGCTGTGTACCATGGGCTGCGCCGTGCCAATGGCGATTGGTCTGAAACTGGCCGAACCAAACCGCCCGGTTATCAGTTTTTCGGGCGACGCCGGGTTCCTGATGGTCGCCGGAGAGCTGTCGACCGCCGCCGAAATGGGCGGAAACCCGATCTTTCTGGTCTTTGTCGATGCAAGCCTCGCGTTGATCGAGCTGAAACAACGTCAGCGCCAGATGGGCAACAGAGGTGTCGATTTCGACCGCCATGACTTTGCCGCCATGGGCCGGGCGTTTGGCGGCAACGGTCACACCGTTCGAAACCGCGAGGAACTGCGCACTGCCCTGAATGAGGCGTTGAAGGCCAACTCTTTCACCGTGATTGCCGCCGAAATTGATCGTGGAGGCTATGATGGCCGGATCTGAAGGACCGCTGAAGGGCGTCAAAGTCCTGGACCTCAGTCGCATTTTGGCCGGACCGACCTGCACGCAGTTGCTGGGCGATCTGGGGGCCAGCGTGATCAAGATCGAAAACCCCGCGACCGGCGGGGATGACACCCGCCAATGGGGCCCTCCTTACGTCGAAGACGCGCAAGGCAACCGGTCCGATCTAAGCGCTTATTTCATGTCGGCCAACCGCAACAAGAAATCCGTGGCTATCGACATCACCACGACCGAGGGGCAATCTGAAATCAAACGGTTGGCCTCGCATGCGGACATTCTGATCGAGAACTTCAAACCCGGCGGATTGGCGAAATACGGTCTGGACTACGCCACGTTGTCGCAAGACTTTCCCAGCCTAGTCTATTGCTCGATATCGGGTTACGGCCAGACCGGGCCAAATGCGTCCAAGCCGGGCTATGACCTGATGGCGCAGGGGTACGGTGGGATCATGTCGCTGACAGGCGAACCCGATGGCGCGCCGATGAAGGTGGGCGTGGGCATCGCCGATGTTATGTGCGGAATGTACGCAAGTGTCGGCATTCTGGCCGCCCTGCGCCACCGCGATCAGACCGGCGAAGGCCAGCAGATTGATCTGGCGCTGGTGGATGCGCAGATTGCGTGGTTGATCAACGAAGGGGTGAACTACCTGACCTCGGGAAACGTGCCCCAAAGGCGCGGCAACGGACACCCAAATATCGTGCCCTATGACGTCTATGAAACCGCCGATGGCCACGTCATTCTGGCCGTTGGCAATGACAGTCAGTTCCGACGCTTCTGTGAATGCATCGAGCACCCCGATCTGGCTGATGACCCCCGTTTCGCCACCAACCCCGCCCGGCTGGAAAATCGTGACGCATTAAACGCCGTGCTGCGTCCTGTGGTGAAGACCCACGCGTCTGAGACCATGATTGCGCAGCTCGAGGCCCGCAAAGTTCCGGTTGGCCCGGCACAGACTTTGGATCAGGTTTTTGCAACCGATCAGGTCGAAGCCCGCCAGATGCAGATCGCGATGCAGGCCGAACCGGGCGACGTTCAACTGATCGGGAATCCGCTGAAACTGTCGCGCACACCTGTAACATATCGGGCTGCCCCGCCCGTCTTTGGGGCCGATACGCAGGCCGTTTTACGCGCTAAAAACCCCTTTGACGATTGAAACACTGTGCCCGTTTCGGCGGCATGTTGCTGAAACATGCCCTTGAATCGGCGGTTTTTTTCAATTTTTGTCCACACGGCATTTCACCAATTCGAGAGCAGGGCCGATACTGATACGACCCGCCCACAGTCTCTGATACATCAAGTGCTGTAGATATTCTCGATTGGATCGGAACATGAACATGAAGCAAGACGTTTTCGGACAGATGAACACCCTCAGCCACCCGGCAAGTGCCGAGGCGTGGGATGGTGTTCTGCTTGGGTTCATGGCCCATGCCGCCGTTACGCCACAGCATCTTGGCAAGGTTCTTGAGCTTGAGCCCGATTTTGCCCTGGGTCACGCGATCAAAGGCTTGTTCATGGTCCTGCTGGGCCGCCGCGAGATGATGCCGGTCGCCGTCGAAGCAATGGCAGCCGCCAACAGCGCCATGGAACGTCAGCCGGTCTCGGCCCGTGAACGGCTCTATGTCGAAGCGCTGGGTCTGTATCTGGCCGACCTGCCCACGCAAGCCATCCAAAAGTTCGAAGAGATTCTGCGGGATCACCCACAAGACTCGCTGGCCATGAAACTCAGCCACGCGACAAGATTCGTACTTGGCGACTCGGAAGGGATGCGCCGGTCGATCGAGCGCGTTCTTCCCGCTTATGAACCCGATCATGCCGGCCGCGGTTACCTGCTGGGTTGTCATTCCTTTGCATTGGAAGAGACCGGTGCCTACGAAAAGGCCGAAATCGCCGGACGGCAGGCGCTGTGGATGGTCTCGGACGATGCCTGGGGTCTGCACGCCGTTGCACACGTGCATGAGATGACAGGCAACGCACAGCTGGGCCTTGATTGGCTCGCGGGTCGCGAAGAGGCTTGGACCCACTGCAACAACTTTCGCTATCACGTCTGGTGGCACAAGGCGCTGATGCATCTGGATCTGGGTCAGGTCGATCAGGTGATGGAGCTGTATGACAACTACATCCGTCAGGACAAAACCGACGACTACCGCGATATCTCGAACGCCACGTCCCTGCTATCACGACTTGAGCTTGAGGGCGTCAATGTGGGCAACCGCTGGGAAGAACTGGCGGATCTCAGTGCGGCACGGACCGAAGATGGTTGCCTGATTTTTGCCGATCTTCACTATCTTCTGGCCCTGACCGGCGACAATCGCCCAGAGGCGACCAGCAAGATGTTGCAGCGTATTCAGAAAGATGCGCAGCGCAATCAGGGGGACACCCCGATCCGCATGTCCGATCCGGGCATTGCGGCCGCAAAAGGACTTGAGGCCTTTGGCGAAGGCCTTTACGGCGACGCCTTCGACTTTTTATCAAACGCTCGAGCAGGTATGCAACTGGCAGGTGGAAGCCACGCCCAACGTGATGTATTCGAGCGCATCACAATTGATTCCGGCCTGCGCGCCGGCCGCCTGGATGCTGTCGAGCGCATTCTGGATGACCGTCGCGCCAAAAGAGCCGGGGGCGAAGACAATTACGCTCTTGCGCGCCGCACATTGATCGATGCGGCACGCGACAACGGAGACGCACAAAGCGTCCCGGCTGAATAACAAAAACTAAGACCAAGAAGGACAGAATACGTATGGCGACAGTTTCGCCCGCTTCTGATTTTGCGCCAGTGGCTGCCTCTGCGGCGGCGCCTGCCCGCACGCGCGACCCGCGCCTGGATTTCTATCGCGGTATCGCGATGTTCATCATCCTGATCGCCCATATCCCAAACGATCCATGGGCAAAGTGGATTCCCGCGCGGTTTGGATTCTCGGACGCGACCGAGATTTTCGTGTTCTGCTCGGGCATGGCGTCGGCGATTGCCTTTGGCGGAGCGTTCCTGCGCAAGGGGTGGTGGATGGGCACCGCCCGCGTCTCGTTCCGCATTTGGCAGGTCTACTGGGCACATATCTGTCTGTTCTTCTTTGTCGCCATGTCAATGGCCGCGCTGGATCAATCGGGGCTGTTTGAAAAGACCTACGTTTCGTCTTTGAACCTGCAGCACTTCTTCAACGATCCGGCGCCTCAGATCGTGGGTTTGTTCACGCTGACCTATGTTCCGAACTATTTCGACATCCTGCCGATGTATCTGGTGGTTCTGGCAATGATGCCCATGTTTATGGGCCTCTACCGGATCGGGTTTTGGGCGGTCGCCGCAGCATCTGTCGCGATTTGGCTGGTCGCGCAGACCGACGTTCTGGACCTACCGGCCGAGCCGTGGTCTGAGCGGCAGTGGTTCTTCAATCCTTTTGGTTGGCAGCTGCTGTTTTTCACCGGCTTTGCATTCATGCGCGGCTGGATACCGGCCCCCCCGGTATCGAAAACCTTGATCTGGGCGGCAGCACTGTTCCTGATCTTCTCGATGCCTTTTGGTTCGTGGAAGGTGTTCACATGGATCAACGCAGTGGCCCCAGATCTGGCTGACGAAATCCGCAAGGTCTGGCCGGTCACAAAAGAGTTCCGCGACAAAACCGATTTTGGCCTGTTCCGCTATCTACATTTCCTGTCACTCGCCTATCTGGGCTGGGTTGTCGCCGGGGAACATGGACATCGCCTGATTGCAACCGGTCAGGGTACCGCGGCCAAGGTCTGGCAGTTCCTGCTGACCGTCATCACCAAAGTTGGTCAGCAATCATTGGCAGTGTTCGTATTTTCGATGGCTGCAGCACGACTTATCGGCGTCGGTCTGGACCTGAGTGGGCGGGATGTTGCCAGTGTTTTCGTCGCCAACATGATTGGCTTTGCGATGATCATCGGCGTGGCATACATGGCCGCTTGGTTTAAGTCACAACCTTGGAAGTCTAAGAAATGAATTTTACACGTCGCGCATTTCTGGTCTCAACGTCGGCGCTTGCATTTGCGCCCGCGACCTTCGCCACCGGCGGCGAGGTCCCATTTGACCGCAATGTCGTCATTGAGATGGCCCGCGATCTGGCCAGCCGACCTTATGCGGAACGCGAAATGGTGCCGCAGGAATGGCAGGATCTGACATATCAGCAATACCGCTCGATCCGGTTTCGGCTGGACCGCGCGCTTTGGTATGAAACGGAAACACCCTTCAACGTCGATTTCTTCACACCAGGCCTGTACTTCCCGCGCACTGTTAAAGTTGAAACCGTTGAAAATGGAATGGCCACTCCGGTCGCGTTTGATCTGGAGATGTTCGACAAATCCGAGGACGTCCCGGAACTGCCAATCGACGACACGCTGGGCTTTTCCGGCCTGCGTCTGCGCACCGAAATGCACCGTCCCGGCAAAACCGATGAGTTCTGCGTCTGGCAAGGCGCCAGCTATTTCCGCGCCATCGGCCTGCATGAGGTTTACGGCCTTTCTGCCCGTGGTCTGGCACTCAAAACCGGCGACCCGGATGGAGAGGAATTCCCTGAATTCATCCGCTTCTGGCTGGAGCGCCCGAAACCCGGCCAACGCGACATGGTTGTTCACGCACTGATGGACAGCCCAAGTGTCACCGGTGCATATCGGTTCAATGTCACCGCAGGCGAAAACTGCGTGATGGATATCGAAGCCACGCTATTTCCACGCGAGGACCTGAGCCATGTAGGCATCGCTCCCGGCACGTCTATGTTCCTGTTTGACCAAACCAACCACAGTCGTTTCGACGACTTCCGGCCTGCAGTACACGACAGCGACGGTTTACTGATCCGCAACGGTGCCGGAGAGGTCCTGTGGCGGCCATTGGCGAACCCGACCCGTTTGCAGATTTCGTCGTTTGTCGACACGAACCCGCGCGGCTTTGGCCTTATGCAGCGGAAGCGTGAGTTCTCGGATTACGCGGATCTTGAGGCGAATTATCACAAACGCCCCAGCCTGTGGGTCGAACCCGGTGCGGATTGGGGCAAAGGTGCCGTCACGCTGGTTGAAATTCCGGCGGATCAGGAAATCTACGATAACATCGTCGCCTACTGGCGCCCTGCCGAACCCTATACGGCTGGCAGCCAGGTCGATCTGTCCTATCGCCTGATCTGGGGGGATGAGCCCCAGCGCACACCGATGGCGCGCGTGATCAACACCGCGATGGGCGACAACACCTTTGGTGAAGGGCGTTTGGCCGTCATCGATTTTGAAGAAAGCGAGCTGTTTGACGACCCAGAGGCGATGACCATTTTCGTGGACTCGCCGCATGCCGAAACATCCGAAGGTGTGCTGCAACGCAACCCCGACACAGGCGGTTTGCGGCTGGCGTTTTCGTTCGAGCCCGGCGACCGGGACCATGTCGAATTGCGCGCGCAGTTGCTGAAAGACAAACAGCCAGCCTCTGAGGTCTGGCTATACCGTTGGACCACATGACCAGAGATCTTCATATCATGCCGCCTGAGACGCCTCTGGCCATGCCTGCGCAGGATTTCAGCGCAGGGTTTCGAGATGCACAGGTTCCTGATGCCAAACGTCCCTCGGCCGGGTTCTGGCGTGCGCTGGCGTTTTCGCCCGCAATGGCGGCGACGCTGGGACTGTTATGGGTGATGACGGACTGGTTCGACGCCGAAGGCATCAACCTGATCGAGGCCATCCTTCTGGCACTGATTTCATTCAACTTCTTCTGGATCTCCTTCACGGTCTGCACTGTGTTGCTGGGCATGGTCTCGCTGTCCCGGCAGGAACGCCCTGTGCGTCAGGGTCGCGCCCAACAGTTGCGTGTCGCCCTGTTGACGCCAGTGTACAACGAGGTGCCCTGGAACGTACTGGGCAATGCCCGCACTATGCTTGAAGATTTGCAGGCGCGCGGTGGGCAGCATCACTATGCCATGTTCATCCTCTCGGACACGCGGGACCCCGAGATCGCCGCACAAGAGCAAGCCAGTGTCGAGGCGCTGCGTACCACCCTCGCCCCTGGGCTGGAACTGTATTACCGCCGTCGCGAACAAAACACCGACCGCAAGGTTGGCAACATCGCCGACTGGGTCAGCCGCTGGGGTGCCGAGTGGGATGCCATGCTGGTATTGGATGCCGACAGTCTGATGACCGGTCGCGCCATCGCCCGTTTGACCGACGCATTGGCCCGGGACCCGGGCGCCGGTTTGATCCAGAGCTATCCTCAGCTGATCGGGGCACAATCGGTCTTTGCGCGAATGCAGCAGTTCGCCAATGGCGTCTATGGAATTGCTTTTGCCGAAGGGCTTGCGCGCTGGTGCGGTCAGGAAGGCAATTATTGGGGCCATAACGCCATTATCCGCACCCAAGCATTCGCCAATTGCGCGGGTTTGCCGAAACTGCGGGCGCTGAATGGTCAGGAAAAACTGATCATGAGCCATGACTTCGTCGAGGCCGGTCTGTTGCGTCGGGCCGGTTGGGGCGTGCGGTTCCTGCCCCGCATTCGCGGGTCTTATGAAGAAACACCGCCGACACTGATTGATCACGCCCTGCGCGACCGGCGCTGGTGTCAGGGCAATTTGCAGCACCTGAAGCTGTTGGGCTCAGCCGGATTTCAGTCGGTTTCACGGTTCCACATGTTCCACGGCGCAGTCGGATATCTGATGTCGCCGCTTTGGTTTGCGCTGCTGGTGATGTGGGCGCTGATCGGTCAGGGTGAGGATGCCTCGGTCCTGCACTATTTCAGCCCAGACAATCCACTGTTCCCGCAATGGCCCGAGATGACGGAAACCCGCCATGTGCTGATCATTCTGGTCATGTACGCGATGCTGCTTGCGCCAAAGGTGCTGGGTGTTCTGGCCCTGCCGCTCAGCGGTGTGCGCTATGCCGAATTCGGTGGCGGTCGCAAATTCCTGACCTCATTCCTGGCCGAGGTTGTTCTGTCGATCCTCTACGCCCCCATTCTGATGGTGCAACAGATGATCGCCGTCATTCGTACCACCTTTGGTATCCAAAAGGGCTGGTCCCCTCAGGCGCGGGATGGCGGCAGCTATGGTCTGCGCACGCTGATCCTTTGCCACACGGTCGAAACGATCAGCGGCGCGGCCCTTAGCGTGGGCATCCTGTCCGGTCTTGTATCAATCTGGTTGGCTCCGATCGCGATCAGCCTTGCCTTCGCAATCCCCTTGTCCGCACTCAGCGGCGTGTCAGCCGGTGCAGCGCGCCGTATGGTTGGCATGAAAGAGGACTTTAACGAGCCCGCAATCACACGCTCGGCCCGTCGTTACAGGGATGAACTGAAGAATGTGATCGAGGGTAAAGGCGTGATGACCCCTGCCGAGTGATCAGCCACCCGGCAGGCCTTCGTACCAGTCAATCATCATGTCAGCCCAGCCTTTGGGCACCGAATGACCACCGGGGAACAGCGCGAATTCCAGCGCGCTGCCCTCGTCACACCCGCTCCAGTATCGGCGCATGAAAGAACCAGTGGTCGAGAACCCGCTGGGCTTCGTATCAACGCAGCCATTTGCGATGCGCCAAATCTCGAGCCCGGCAAAGATGTCGCCCTGATGAAACCGGCCACCGCCCAGCAAGCGCCCTTCCAGCGGCACCACATTGTCCGTCCAGCCATGGGTGTGGAACATCCGAATAGGCCCATCACAAGACTCAGGATCCGGACGCCAAAACCCGCCAGACACCGGTACATAGGCCGAGAATGTGTCGGGTGCCGCGCAAGCAAGGTAGTAGACCATGAAGGCCCCTGCCGAAAATCCGCCCAGAACGACCCGGTCCGTATCAACGCCAAACCGATCCGCGGCATTCTGAACCGCTTCGGTCAAAAAGGCGGTTTCATCGCGTCCTTCCCAACCCGGAAAGAAGTTCCAGCTTTGCCGCCCGTTGCGCTCCGACCCTTCTGGCGCCATTACAGCGTAGCCGCGCTCCAGCAGAGGTTCCACCATGCCTCGGTTTTTCAACGTACCGGTGGCGGTGCCACCATAGCCGTGTAGAAACACCACCAGCGGAGGGTTCTCATCTTCGGGCAGTTCGATGTGATATCCACCCGAGGTGGTCTCGCACATACCCTCCTGATCGGCACAGGCGGCCAGCCCCGACTGCCCGACCAGCGCCAAACCCGTTGCCAGTGTTAATTCCCGGATCATACTGCACTCCTGTCGTAGTCGCGAACCGGCAATCCGGCGCGCACCCATCCCGGCCCGGCGGCCGACCCCAACATGCCTTCGGGCACATCAATAATATTCGTAAATCCTGCCTCGGTCAGCCGGTTGCTCAACCGCGCCGAACGCACGCCCCGCGCACAGATCAACGCAATTGCCGCGCCCTTGTCACCTTTGACGAGCTGCGTCAGAGCGGGAATGAAATCGTCACGGCGCATGTCCAAATATTTCGCGCCCTCTCCTATCCCAGTGGACTGCCACTCTTTCGGGGTGCGAATGTCCAGCAACAATACGTCTCCGGCCTCGGCCTGCCTATGCGCATCCTGCACGCTAAGTTGCCGTCCCGAATAGTCAGGCGGAATAAGCCGGTATTCGCGTATCGCAAATCCCCCCGCCACTGCGGCACAGCCTCCAATCAAGATCCACCTGCGGGATCGGTTTAAGTTTCGGGCCACGTCGCACCCTCCTGACCTGACATGGGGTTTCTATCACAGCGCAGATTTGGAATCCGCGCCGAATTTATCCTGGCAGTTCAAGTTCACGTCATTTTTGCAGGCAAAAGCCGCAGCCTCGCTGTGTTGGCGCGCGGCAAATGAGTTGTATTAGCTGGACAGTAAGAAAATTATCCTTACAAAATCAGTACTACTTGACCGCCCAGAACGGAGTATCGCACTTGTCCCTATTCCTCATCGCGGCCCTTCCTTTTCTCGGCGCTGTTTTTCCAGCTCTTCTGATCAGGGCAGGACGAAATGCAGCTGCTTCTGCTGCTGGGTTGACCACATTTCTGGCGCTGATGGGTCTGTTGATCCACATCCCGTCTGTGATGCGAGGCGATGTTGTGACCGCCCGGTTCGAGTGGATACCAGCCCTTGGATTGAACGCAAATTTCATGCTGGATGGCTTGGGATTTTTGTTTGCTTTGCTGATACTTGGTATCGGGTTACTTATCATCCTCTACGCACGATTTTACCTGTCGCGCGAGGACCCGATGGGGCAGTTCTACACCTATCTGCTGCTGTTTCAGGGTGCGATGGTTGGGATCGTTCTATCCGACAACATACTGCTTTTGCTCATCTTTTGGGAACTCACGTCGCTTAGCTCTTTCCTGTTGATCGGATATTGGAAACACCTGCCCGAAGGACGTCAAGGTGCGCGGATGGCGCTTGCAGTGACCGGCTCTGGCGGGTTGGCGATGATCGCCGGGATGCTGATCCTGGGCAATATCGTCGGGTCTTATGACCTAAGCGTAATTTTGCAAAACAAAGAGCTGATCCAGGCGTCACCCTATTACCTGCCCGCGTTGATCCTGATCCTGCTAGGTTGCTTTACCAAGTCGGCGCAATTCCCATTCCATTTCTGGCTGCCCCACGCCATGGCGGCCCCGACACCGGTTTCTGCCTACCTGCACTCGGCCACCATGGTGAAGGCCGGGTTGTTCCTGATGGCCCGGATGTGGCCCGTTTTGGCCGGCACCGACGCTTGGTTCTACATTGTTGCCACAACTGGACTTATCACCATGCTGATGGGCGCGGTGATCGCTCTGTTCAAGGATGATCTGAAGGCCCTGCTGGCATTTTCAACCGTGTCGCATCTGGGGCTGGTCACCATGCTTTTGGGCTTTGGTACCAAATTCGCCGCGGTCGCCGCGGTGTTCCACATCATCAACCACGCGACCTTCAAGGCGGCCTTGTTCATGACCGCCGGGATTGTGGATCACGAAACCGGCACCCGTGACATCAAGCGGCTGGGCGGACTGCGCCATCTGATGCCGATCACTTTTACGATTGGCACAATCGCTGCGCTGTCTATGGCCGGGATTCCGCCTCTCAACGGGTTCCTGTCAAAGGAAATGATGCTTGAGGAGACCGTCCACACAACCTGGCTGAACTCGCACTACCTTGTACCGGGGCTGGCTTTGCTGGCGGCGCTGTTTTCGGCGGCCTATTCTTTCCGTTTTGTCAGCCATGTGTTCATGGGCCCCGAGCGGCACGACTATCCGGCGCATCCTCATGACCCGCCAGTTGGTTTGTGGCTGGCCCCAGCATTCCTCGTGGTTCTGGTAGTCCTGATCGGGCTCTATTCCAAGGCTATCGTCGGGCCATTGGTTGCGGTGGTATCCAGCGCGGTCATCGGCGGCGAGAAACTGCCCTACTATTCACTGAAACTGTGGCACGGCTTCACGCCTGCCCTTTACATGTCCGTGGTCGCGACGCTGGGCGGCCTGTTCCTGCTGAGCTTGCACAAGCATGAAGAAAAAGTCTGGAACTCCCTGCCGCGTCCCGAAGCCAAGGCGATCTTTGACGCGGTGATTGCGATGCTGACAAAGATCAGCCAGGTGATCACTGATACGTTGCACAACGGTGTCCTCAGCCGCTATGCGATCATCATGATCGCCTTCACGGTTGGTCTTGGTTACTACGCTTATACGAGCGGTTCGATCGGCCCCGAAACGCGTGAGGCTTTGCCCATACAGATCATTCCGCTGATCGGCTGGATCTGCCTTGTCGGCGCGACGCTCGCGATCATGTGGTTCCACCGCAATCGCCTGTTGTCGCTGGTTCTGATTGGTGTTGTCGGCCTGATCGTTTCGATGGCGTTCAACTACTTGTCTGCACCGGATCTGGCACTGACACAAATCTCGGTCGAAGTGGTCACGATGATCCTGCTGCTGCTGTCACTGAACTTCCTACCCACGGATACGCCTTGGGACAGCAGCGCCGCGCGCCGCTGGCGCGACGCTGCAATCTCAGTCGTGGCAGGCATTGGTTCGGGCGCGCTGATCTATGCGCTGCTGCTGCGGGATTTTGCCTTTCCGACAATTTCCGAATTCCATCTGGCGAATTCATACAAAGGTGGTGGCGGTACCAATGTTGTCAACGTCATCCTCGTGGACTTCCGGGGTTTTGATACCTTCGGCGAAATCATCGTTCTGGGCATCGCTGCGCTGATCATTTTTGCCCTGACCGAGTCGGTGCTGGGCACGAATGTCCGCAGCTACTTGCTGAACCGGAAACCGCATTGGCCGCAGTCCGGAGACTCGCACCCGTTGATGATGGTGGTCGTCACCCGGATGATGATGCCAATCGCGCTGATGGTCGGGGCTTACATCTTTTTCCGTGGCCACAATCAGCCGGGGGGCGGCTTTATCGCGGGTCTTGTCGTCGCCATTGCCTTCCTGATGCAATACATGGCCAGCGGCTATACCTGGGCCATCGAACGTCAGAGGTTCTACTACCACGGGTCTATCGGTTGGGGTGTGCTTATCGCTGCCGCCACCGGGCTGGGTGCTTGGTTTAACGAGCGTCCGTTCCTTACCAGCGATTTTGGCTATATCCATTGGCCACCATTGGAAGAGTTCGAATGGGCCACCGCCATCCTGTTCGACACCGGCGTCTTCCTGGCTGTACTGGGGGCCGTAATGCTGGCGCTAGACAGCCTGTCCCGATTTGCGTGGCAACCGGGTATGGCGCAAGAATTCCCGATGGATATCAACCCATTGCGGGACAATCCGCCGCAAGAAGAAGAAAACAAGGAGCAGGCCTGATGGAAGCGCTCGTAGCCTCTGCCGTTGGCGTCATGACTGCTGCCGGGATATTCCTGATCCTGCGCCGCCGGACCTTCCCTGTCATTCTGGGCCTGTCTCTGCTGACTTACGCGGTGAACGTGTTCTTGTTCGCAACGGGCCGGTTGGCTTTGGACGCGCCTGCCGTTTTGAACAAATACAAAGAGGTACCCTATACCGATCCTCTGCCGCAGGCTTTGGTGCTGACGGCCATCGTGATCTCGTTCGGGATGACCGCCGTAATCGTAATGATCGCGCTCAGCGCCTATTTGTCCTCGAAGGATGACCATATCGACATGAACGCCCATGACAGCGTTGACGCGCCGGGAGAAGACGCATGAACCATTGGATCGTTGCGCCAATCGTCCTGCCCGCGATTCTGGCCCCGTTCATTATCATGGTCCTGCGCTTTCACTTGGACCTGCAACGCATCTTTTCGGTCGCTGGTGTGGTGGCCCTGTTGGGGATTGCCCTGACCGTCACCGCACAGGCGGCAGGCGGCGATATTCAGGTTTATGAACTGGGCAACTGGCCCGCGCCCTTTGGCATCGTTCTGGTGCTGGACCGGCTATCGGCCATGATGGTGCTGCTGACGGCGCTGCTGGCTTTGCCGATCGTTCTTTATGCGATCGCGTCCGGTTGGGACGACAGGGGCAAACACTTCCATGCCCTATTCCACTTTCAGTTGATGGGCGTCTGCGGCGCATTTCTGACCGGCGATGCCTTTAACCTATTCGTTTTCTTCGAAGTTCTGCTGATCGCGTCCTATGGCCTGATGACGCATGGGGGCGGTGCAGTACGGCTGAAAGCCGGGGTGCAATATGTGGCCTATAACCTGCTGGGGTCCACCCTGTTCCTGTTTGCTTTAGGCACGCTTTATGCTGTGACCGGAACGTTGAACATGGCCGACTTGGCCGTGCGGGTGGCCGAATTGCCAGCGGATGACACCGCCCTGCTGCGGGTTGGTGCGGTTTTGCTGCTGCTGGTGTTTTGCATCAAAGCCGCTGTGTTGCCACTGCACTTCTGGCTACCGGCGAGCTACGCCAGTGCACCCATGCCCGTGGCCGCCCTGTTTGCGATCATGACCAAGGTCGGCGCCTACTCGATCCTGCGGATGTACACGCTGGGCTTCGGCCCAGAGGTTGAGGCAACGCAGGGCCTTGTTGGCGCTTGGTTGCAACCCGCCGCTTTGGTGACGCTGGCCGTTGGTGCCATGGGCATTCTGGGCACACAGCATATTGCGCGTATGGTGGCGTTCTGTGCCATCACCTCGATGGGAACGTTGCTGATTGCGATCTCGCTGTTCACGGAAACGGCCACAGCGGCGGCACTGTATTACGTGTATCATTCCACCTTGGCCACTGCGCTTATGTTCCTGGTTGCCGATCTGGTGATGGAACGCCGGGGCGGCGCGATTGCCCCAACTGCACCAATGCCGCAAACGGGTCTGATATCGGCTCTGTTCTTTGTGGGTGCCATTGCACTGGCGGGCATGCCGCCGCTATCGGGTTTTGTCGGCAAGTTGCTGGTGCTGGACGCCGCACGGGACGCACCGGATGCAAACGCCATCTGGGCCGTAATCCTGATCGGTTCCTTCGTCACCATTGTTGGCCTTGCCCGAGCGGGCTCGTTGATCTTCTGGAAAAGCCATGATGCCCAGCAAAACACGGAAACGGACCCTGAAAACGAAGAAGAAACCCCGCCCGCGCCTGCGCCCGAGCCCAACCCCGGTCTGGCTTTCACCGCCGTTTGCGCAATGGCGATCGGCCTTGTGCTGCTGACCCTGTTTGCGGGACCTGCGCTGGAGTATACCAATAAAACGGCCCAGCAATTGTTCACACCTGAGAACTACATCGCAGCCGTATTGGGAGGCGACACATGATCAGACTTCTGCACCGAATATTTCCGCACCCGCATCTGACGTTCCTGCTGACCATCGTGTGGGTCCTGCTGGCCAATAACTTGACGCTGAATTCGCTGGTTTTTGGCCTGATCCTGGGCATCATCATTCCCTTCATCACACAGCCTTATTGGCCTGATCGCCCAAAGCTGCGCAACTGGCCCATGGTCGTTGAATACATCCTGGTTGTGCTTTGGGACATCGTGATCGCGAACATCACCGTTGCCCGGATTATCCTGTTTAAACGCGACGCAGATCGTCAGCCGGCCTGGATCTCGATCCCGCTGGAATTGCGCACACCTGAAGCTATCACAGTGCTGGCGGGTACGATCACCATGACCCCCGGAACCGTCAGCAGCGATCTGTCCGCACAGGGGCATAATCTTCTGGTGCATTGTCTAGATGCCCCCGATCCTGATGCCGTGCGCGACCAGATCAAAAGCCGCTATGAGCGTCGCCTGAAGGAGATTTTCGAATGATCGACATTGCAATCGCCTTTGCATTCGCCTGCTTCGGCGCGGCCATTATGATGTGCCTTTGGCGGATCATCACCGCAGACGGCGTCGGCACCCGCGTTCTGGCGCTGGATACGATGGTCATCAACACGATCGCGCTGTTGATCCTCTATGGTCTGACTCTGGGAACCGAAGTGTTCTTTGAATCGGCCATGATCATTGCCATGCTGGGCTTTGTCTCAACGGTTGCCTACGCGCGCTTCATGCTGCGTGGCAATATCATCGAGTGAGGGTGGTATGAGTTTCATCATAGAACTTCTGATCGCCTTCTTCCTAGTTGTTTCAGGTATCTTCGGCTTTGTCGGGTCTTACGGCATGATCAAGCTGAAAGACCCGATGTCCCGCCTGCACGCACCCACCAAGGCGACGACCCTGGGCGTGGGAGGCGTGTTGCTGGCATCGATCTGCCACTCGGTTCTGATCGAACAGCACCTGTCACTGCACGAGCTTCTGATCACACTGTTCTTGTTCCTGACGGCGCCGATCACGGCCCTGTTCATTGCCAAATGGCACATTCACCGCCATGAAAAACCCAGCGATCTGCCAGATGCGGGCGAGGATGAACTTTGGGCCACGCACGCGGTTGAGCAAGTCGAAGACGTCCCTGATCACAGCAAGTCCTGAGTTTGATGCACCACCCACCGCTGCCCCTAACCCGCGATCTGGTTTTAATCGGCGGCGGTCACACCCATGCATTGTTGCTGCGCAAGTGGGGCATGAACCCCCTGCCCGGCGCGCGGGTGACGGTGATCAACCCCGGTCCCACGGCGCCATATTCGGGGATGCTGCCGGGCTTTGTCGCCGGGCACTACGCACGTCAGGACCTGAACATAGATCTGGTCAAACTAGCCCGCTTTGCCGGCGCGCGGATCATTCTGGGCGCGGTTTCCGGCATCGACCCAGAACGGCGCGAGGTTCATGTGCCAGACCGTCCTCCGGTGGCGTTTGACGTGGCTTCAGTCAATGTCGGAATTACATCGGACATGCCCGTCGTGCCCGGTTTTGCCCAGCATGCGGTTCCGGCCAAACCGTTGGGCCCGTTTGCTGCCAGATGGGCAGAATATCTTGAAAGATCGGGTGAAGCCTCGGTCGCTGTGATCGGCGGCGGGGTGGCCGGTGCCGAGCTTATCATGGCTATGGCCTTTGCCTTGCGCACCAAGGGGCGCACCGCGTACCTGACCCTGATTGACAGCGCACATGTCCTGACGGCGACTCATCCCAAATCCGCGCAGACCATTCGCAAGGCAATGGCTGATCTGGGTATCGAAGTGGTCGAACAGGCATCTGTTTCGAACATCGCCAAGGATCACGTCGCACTGCAGGATGGCCGTCAAATCGCGGCCAGCTTTGTAACTGGTGCGGCCGGTGCAAAACCCTATGACTGGATCACGAATACAGGGCTGGATCTTCAGGACGGCTTCATCCGCGTCGACGGGCACCTGCAGTCCAGCGATACTGCGATTTTTGCTGCGGGCGACTGCGCACATCTGAGCGAAAATCCCCGCCCCAAAGCAGGTGTCTATGCAGTCCGCGAGGCCCCCGTTTTGTTCCAAAACCTGAGGGCCGCCTTGGGGTCAGGTGCCATGCGGCGGTATGAGCCGCAAAAGGATTACCTCAAGCTCATATCACTAGGCGGCAAGTCTGCATTGGGAGAACGGCTGGGGACCTCGTTCAGCGGGTCGTTGATGTGGAAATGGAAAAACCACATCGATCAAAGTTTTATGGACAAGTTTCGCAATCTGCCGCAGATGAAGCCTCCGGCCTTACCCCGCCATCACGCGGCTGGTTTAACCGAAGCCTTGAGCGACAAACCCATGTGCGGGGGCTGTGGTGCCAAGGTCGGACGCGGTGCGCTGCATACTGCGCTTGCCGATCTGCCCTCCCCTGTTCGTGCGGATGTGACTCCACTGCCCGGCGATGATGCCGCCCTGTTGCAGACCGGGGGTGCTCGGCAGGTCATGACCTCGGACCATTTGCGCAGCTTCGTGGACGATCCCGCATTGATGACGCGCATTGCAGCGGTTCACGCGCTCGGGGATATCTGGGCTATGGGAGCCCGCCCACAAGCCGCCACGGCAACGATCATCCTGCCCCGCATGTCGCCAACCCTTCAGCATCGCACCATGGCCGAGATCATGGCAACGGCCAGCGACGTCATCCGTAACGCTGGGGCCGAGATTGTCGGCGGGCACAGCTCGATGGGTGACGAGATGACGATCGGGTTCACCCTGACTGGCCTGTGCGACGCCGACCCGATCACACTGTCCGGCGCGGCACCTGGTGATTCTTTGATCCTGACCAAACCATTGGGCAGCGGCGTTCTGATGGCCGCAGAGATGGCGGGCGCGGCAAAGGGTGAATGGGTTGCGGCCGCTCTTGCACATATGGTGCAACCACAAGGCAGGGCTTCGGAAGTACTGGTAGATGCACATGCGATGACCGATGTAACGGGATTTGGTCTGGCCGGGCACCTGCTGGGCATGACCGAGGCCGCGGGTTGCGGTGCCACCCTGGATCTAGAGGCAGTTCCGGTTATGGACGGCGCGCAAGAACTGGCCGCGCAGGGCATCCGGTCAACCTTGTTCAAAGACAATCGTGCGATTACGCCCGAACTACCGACGGGCGGCAAAGCTGACCTGCTGTATGATCCTCAGACGGCCGGAGGCTTACTGGCCGCGGTACCAGCAGATCAAGAACAGATGATCTGCGAAACTTTGCGCGAAGCGGGATATCCTGCCGTAATCATTGGGCACATGACCGATGCGCCGGGGCTTCGCGTTCAAAGCTGACCCAGAATGGCTTCGATCTGCGCTGCTGTTGCAGACAAGCCAGCATCATCCAGCGCTGACGCATGGATATTTGCGATAACGTCTGACCTGCGCACACGGCTGGACTTACTATATGCAGGATCATAATGCTGTTCGATCAACGCCTGAGTCAGTGCGCGTTTGTCACCAGCGTCAATCATGTCCAGCCAACCGTCCACCACGTCATGCCCGCGGTGAAACCGCAGCGGGGAAAGGCGGTCACGGAGGCGGTCAGAGTCCGACAGAACGTCATCATAGGCGGATACCAAGTAGTCCGAACGCGCCGGAACGGACGCTGTGATCTGGATTCGCGGGGCTTGGCGCAAAGCCGCCCAAAGCGTCGGCGGCAGGATCAGAGACCCGATTTTGGACGACTCCGCTTCAACTACCACGGGGCGCGACATGTCCAGACGGCACAGCGCAGACGACAGGGCAGACTCGAACCCCTTTTGGCTGGGTTGGCCGCCGAGCATTTCACCCAGCAAGGATCCGCGATGGTTAGCCAACCCTTCCAGATCCAGAACCTGAACGCCACGTACGGCAAGATGCGCCAACAATTCGGTCTTGGCCGTGCCAGTATAGCCGTCCAACGCGATCAAACGATGCGGCAGCGGGTCATCATAAAGATACCGCTTCACCAAGCGGCGATAGCTGCGATAGCCACCCTCGACCACTTCGGCTCGCCAGCCAATCTGTTGCAGCATCCAGGTGAATGACCCTGATCTTTGCCCGCCACGCCAGCAATAAACCAGCGGCCGCCACCCGCCTTCGTGATGAGACAGGCTGTTCTCGATGTGATTGGCCGCATTCCGAAACACCAGCGCGGCCCCCAGTTTGCGCGCCAAAAATGGGCTTTCCTGAACATAGATCGTGCCGACACGGGCGCGTTCCTCGTTGTCGAGAACAGGCAGGCTGATGGCGCCGGGAAGGTGGTCTTCGTCAAATTCCGCCGGGCTGCGCACGTCGATTACCGTGTCGAATTCATGCGCGTAAAGATCGGGCAAACTGTCGAATTTTAGAACCATGTCAGAGGTCTATCCCGCAAGGCTGCGAATGAAAAGGCAGCGCTAAGTTTCGATCGGTTCAATCAATTCCGGCCCGCTGGCGCGGTTCGAATTCACGGTCGGGTCGACGCGGTGATAGCTGAGGACATCTTCGGCCCCCGGTCGCATCAGACGCGCGGCCCCTTTGCCCGCCTCGCCCAGCCAAAGGGGCCAGTCATCAGGTTCCAAGATCAGAGGCATGCGGTGATGGATTGCGCTGAGGTGACGGTTGGCCAGTGTCGTGACGATGGCGCAGGTGCCCTGTCGCGCATCTTCAGGCCCCCAATCCTGCCAAACACCGGCAAAGGCAATCGGTGCGTTGTCCTGACGGAAAATGTACCACGGCAACCGGTCGCCTTGTTCTGTCTTGGTCCATTCATAGAACCCCGTCGCAGCGATCAGGCAGCGGCGTTCCCGGCATGCAGCGCGAAAGGCGGGCTTTTCGGCAAGCGTTTCCGCCCGCGCGTTGATCAACAGAGGTCCTGCGTTTTCCGCCTTGTACCAATGGGGCAAAAACCCCCAGCGCAGCGGATCAAGCGTGCGCCCAGTTTCCCCGGCGCGCACCACATGCACCTGATTGGTCGGGCAGACGTTGAAATTTGGCACCGCAGGCAAAGTGTTAGCCGGGCGCGCCGAAAAAAGCTGCGCCATTGCATCGTTGGGAAGTGTTACGGCAAACCGTCCGCACATAGGCTTTGTCCCTTTTTCAGAAATTGTAGGTTAATGTCGCCCGCACCGATACCGAGCGGAACACCATCAAGCCGTTTCTGACCATAAGACTGAAAAGGCCGCGTCAAACGCGGCCTTTTGGGTTGAATATCGAAACAGATTTACTTCTGCTTGATCCGCCCATCCAGATAGGGCGTGTAAGGCGCGTTTTCGGCCAGGTATTCCGCCGTTACATCTGCCAAATCGGGGCCAAAGTCATAGGCGTTCTTGTCGTCGCCCGAGAACATCTTGTAGCCATCACCGCCATTGCGGACGTAGTTGTTGGTGACCACCAGATAAGTCGCGGCCGGATCGATGGGAACAAACCCGTCTCCGTCGGCAACCATGACCTCAGCGATACGTCCTTCGTTCGGCGCAACGGCCGGGTCCCAGGTGAAGGTCAGGCCAGCAACCTGCGGAAAGCGGCCTTTGACCTCTTCCACCTGGCTGACGCCGTTTTCCAGCGCATCGATGACGCCCTGGCCGCTGATCTCAAAGGTCGACAGCGTGTTCTGGAACGGCAGAACGGTCAGCACTTCGCCCATGGTCACGTCGCCCGGATCGATCGAAGCCCGCAGACCGCCCGAGTTGGCAATCGCAATCTTAACGCCCTGATCCGCGACGCGTGCCAACATTGCGTCGGCCACAAGGTTGCCCATCTGGCATTCCTGAACACGACAAACAGCGCGGTCGCCTTCGATGGCATCGGCAGAGTTTGCAACCACTTTGTTGCGGATTTCATCCAATGGCACGGCCAGCTCGGCAATACGATCCAGCGCGGCCTGATCCTCGGTGACGGTGTTGTCCATGATCAGCGGCTCACCAGCAGCCGAGACCACGTTGCCGTCATCGTCAAAGGTCACATTCAGCTCACCCAGGAATTTGCCATAGGCGTAGGCCTGAACAATCTGAACGCCGTTGACCACAGTCGGATACGGGCCAGCGGCCTTGTCCGACGTATTCGACAGATATGTGTTCGAGTGACCACCTACGATCACGTCAACTCCGGTGGTTTCCTGCGCAACGCGCTGATCCACACCGTAGCCCGAGTGGCTGAGAACGATGATCTTGTTAACCCCTTCACCGGTCAGCTTGTCCACCTCGGCCTGAACCGCAGGCACCGGGTCCGAGAACGAGATATTCGGACCGGGCGAGGCAAGCTCGTCAGTGTCGATTGGTGTCAGGCCGATCAGGCCGATCTTTTCGCCGCCAACTTCGATCACGGCCGATTTCTTGATTTTGTCGGTCAGCAACTCTTCGTCCGCAATATCCGCATTGGACATCAGAACAGGGAAATCGACCGAGTCGATAAAGCCGCGCAGAACCTCGGGGCCGTCGTCGAATTCGTGGTTACCCACTGTCATCGCGTTGTAGCCCAGCTTATTCATAAACTCGGCCGCGACCTTACCCTTGTAGTAGGTGTAGAACAACGATCCCTGGAACTGGTCTCCACCATCCACCAGAATCGAGTTTTCGGCACGGCCACGTGCTTCTTCGACCGCAGTGACCAGGCGTGCGGAACCACCGAAACACTTGCCTTCGGCGTTGTCTTCATCACCGCAACCGCTGTCGTACTTGTTGATCGGCTCAAAACGCGAGTGGAAATCGTTAGTGTGCAGAATCGTCAGTTTGTACTCGGCAAATGCCATGCCTGCGGTCAGGCTGAGCGCGGCGGCAGATGTCAAAAGACGGGTGAGCATAGTTTAACTCCCTATTGTTAATTGCGGAGATGTTGCGACGCGCAACGCCGAGAGTCAAAGGGGGAAATCCGGCTTGATTCTACCCGTGGCCCGGTGCATCACGACCGCATGCTGATTTACAAAATTTTTCGGGCCGATGAATGGGCCACGTTACAGGCGCAAGGCGCATCAGACGGGGCGCCGATTGATGTCTCTGACGGATATGTTCATTTCTCGACTGCCAAGCAGGCGGCAGAAACAGCCGCCAAACATTTTGCCGGGGTCGAAGGTTTGACCCTTCTGGCCTGTGACGTTGATGCGATGGGCGACGACCTGAAATGGGAAGTCTCACGCGGTGATGCGTTGTTCCCGCATCTCTACCGGCAAATTCGTATGAGCGATATCGTTTGGTCGCACCCCCTCCCCTTTGATGGAACGGTTCACCAATTTCCGAAGGAAATGAAATGACCGATTTTGTCGATCCGGAGCGTGCCCAGTTTGAGGCCTTCAAGGACCTCGATCGAAACCACCCGATCGAAATGCTGAACCTGGTTAAGTTTCGTACCAATGCCGCGTATCCCGCAGGGCACGAACTTGCCGACGCCGGCCTGTCCGGCGCGCAGGCCTATCGCAACTACGGCTCGGAAACAGCACCGATCATTGGCCGCCTTGGTGCCTCGATCCTATGGCGCGGCGAGTTTGAAACAACGCTGATCGGCCCGCAGGACGAAGACTGGGACGCAGTGTTCATCGCCCGTTATCCCTCTGCGAACGCGTTCTTGGAAATGGTGACGGACACTGCATATCAAAAAGCTGTCGTGCACCGGCAAGCCGCGGTTATGACCTCTCGGCTAATAAGATGCACCCCTGCCCAAGTCGGAGAGTCATTCGGATGAAACTGACCGAAAAACTGGGCCTGGCTGCTCTGCACCGCTTGGATCCTGAGACCGCACACAGCCTGTCGATCAAAGCGCTAAAAGCCGGTTTGGCTCCTGCCCCGGGTCCAGTGACGTCGCCTCGGCTTCGCACTCAAGTTGCGGGATTGGAATTGCCAAACCCTGTGGGACTGGCTGCTGGGTTTGATAAGAACGGCGAGGTTCTTAGGCCGCTGTCCCGTGCCGGGTTTGGGTTTATCGAGGTTGGCGCCGTGACACCGCGCCCACAGCCCGGTAATCCAAAACCCCGCCTGTTCCGCCTGACCGAAGACATGGCCGCCATCAACCGGTTCGGTTTCAACAACGAAGGCATGGAGGTCATGGCCCGCCGTTTGGCTGACCGTCCAAAGGACGCGGTGATCGGCCTGAACCTGGGTGCCAACAAGGACAGTGATGACCGCGCAGGTGATTTCGCAAAAGTTCTGGCTCATTGCGCCGCGCTTTTGGATTTTGCAACGGTCAATGTTTCATCCCCGAATACGGAAAAGCTGCGGGATCTGCAGGGCAAGGCGGCACTTTCTGCCCTGTTGAGCAGCGTGATTGAAACCCGCAACGCTCTGCCCCGTCCGCTGCCGATCTTTCTAAAGATTGCCCCCGACCTGACCGAGACCGAATTGCAGGACATCGCCGAAGTGGCCCGCGAAACCGGCGTCGATGCAGTGATTGCAACCAACACCACCCTGTCACGAGATGGCCTGCGAAGTGCCCATAAGGGCCAAGCGGGCGGGCTGTCCGGCGCACCTGTGTTCCAGAAATCAACCCACGTGCTGGCGCAGCTCAGCCAACTGACCGACGGGAAAATCCCGCTGATCGGCGTTGGCGGGATCGGGTCAGCAAAGCAGGCATACGCCAAGATTTGCGCCGGGGCATCAGCCGTACAGTTCTATACAGCTATGGTCTACGGCGGCATTTCGCTGGCAGCAGAGATTGCCCAAGGTCTGGATGACCTGCTGAAGCAGGATGGTTTCACGTCGGTCGATCAGGCCGTTGGCAGCAAAAGAGAGGACTGGCTGTGATCAAATATTGGCACAACCCGCGCTGTTCGAAATCCCGCGCCGGACTTGCATTGCTGGAAGAAAACGGTGCGACGGTCGAAATTCGGAAGTATCTGGAGGATGCGCCGTCAGTCGAAGAGTTGCGCGCAGTGCTGTCCCAATTGGGAGTTCCGGCCATCGAGATGATACGGACGGGCGAAAAGCGCTTCAAAGAACTGGGGCTGACTAAAACGACACCAGACGATGACTTGATTCAAGCGATGGTGGAAAACCCCATCCTGATCGAACGTCCTCTGGCCGTGGCCAGCAATAAGGCCGCGATCGGTCGTCCGCCCGAAAACCTGCTGTCGCTGCTTTAGGCGATCTGCGCTTCCAGCTTAGGGTAACGCCATCCCAACGTGACCCCGCGCACGATGTTCAGGACCATCAGCGCGGCCCAAAGCCCATGGTTGCCGAACGTCGGCACCAGCAGGAACAGGGCCACCACATAGATCGCGACGGACTGGATCATCGCCTGCCGCATGGCGCGGGTCCAGGTCGCCCCGATATAGATACCGTCGAACATCCAGCTGGCTACGCCGATCACCGGCGCAAGGGCCGCCCAGAGCAGAAACTCCCGCGCGGCAATCCGTACTTCCGGTGAGGTTGACATCAGATCAATCAGGGATGGTCCGGTTAGAAAGAACACAAGACCCAGGGCAAACGCACCTCCGACGCCCCATTGCGAGGCCATGATCGACGCTCGCCGTACCTGGGCCCGATCACGCGCGCCGACCGCACTGCCCACCAGCGCCTCGGCAGAGAAGGCGAAACCGTCCAAGGCAAAAGCCGTGATCTCAAGAAATTGCAGCAGCACCTGATTTGCCGCCAGATTGACGTCCCCCAGATCTGAACCAACAAACAAAAAAGTGGTAAACGCGCCGGTCAAAAGCACCGAACGCACCATGATGTCGCCGTTCACCTGCATCATTCGGCGCAGACGCGCTGGGTCAAAGATCCTGGGCCAGTCGCGCCACTGATTTCCAGCGAAAGCGTCGTGGCACAACCAGAGACCAAGCGCCAACCCGGTCCATTCGGCGATGAGCGTCGCGATGGCGACACCTTCGACGCCCCAGCCAAGGCCAAGAACAAACCAGAGATCCAGAACGATGTTCAGCCCGTTCATCCAGATCTGCAAAACGAACACACCCTTGGTGCGCTCTACCGCGATCAGCCAACCTGTAACGGCAAAAAGCGCGATCGTAGCCGGAGCCCCCCAGATACGGATCTCCAGATAGGCGCGGGTCAGAGATTCAACCTCTGGACTGGCTGGAGACAGGGCGAACGCCCCCCAGAACAACCAGACCTGCGTCAGTATAAAGAACAGACCCGCCGCGCCGCCCAGCAACAGCCCGCGCATCAGCAAGGCTCCGGTTTCCGCCGTGTCCCCTGCACCACGTGCCTGGGCAGCAAGACCGGTTGTACCCATACGTAGGAACCCGAACACCCAGTAGATGGTGGCCAGAATAACGGCACCCATGCCGACAGCGCCTATCGGGGCCGCCTGCCCCAACTGCCCCACAACACCAGTGTCCACCGCCCCCAGTATTGGCACCGTCGCATTGGACAATACGATCGGCGCTGCAATCCGGAGCACCCGCTTATGCGTAATGGGTGCCGAAGCGTCCTGCATAGCGTTCTATTTTCCGTCAGTAGTGGGCTGTGGCATCAGGAAATGCCCGGAAGCCTGCGCAAAGAGCTTCGCGTGATTGTCTTGCCAGGCCTCGACCCTGACAGAGGCATAGCGACGCCCGGCCCGGCTGATGAATGCGCGCGCATAGGCATCACGCGGCAGGCCTGACCGCAGATAGTCGACGGTGAAATCGACGGTCTTTGGGAAACGTACCGTTTCATAGTCGGCGATATCACTGGCATTCAGTTCCCCGCTTTCGATCTTGGGCAGCAAGAACTCCCAACTCAGCGTGATGACAGCCGTGACTTCTAGAAACGCCGCCGTGACGCCGCCATGCAATGCGGGCAGTAACGGGTTGCCGATCAGTTTCTGGTCGAAGTTCAACACGCCAGTCAGTTCATCACCGCGGCGATCAAAGCCGATGTCGAGGAACCGGATGTAGGGCACACCTTCGACTATAGCGTTCAGCGCCGCATCCCGGCGTTGTTTTACGACCTGGACGGGTTCGGGGCGAGTACGCGCCATTACAAACCCTCCACCGTGAATGACCCTGCCGCTGTGGCCACCGGAAGACCTTCGTCTTCGTCCATCGCCGTCGCGCGCACAAAGGCGACGTTCCGTGTGATGTGGTAGCATGTCGCCTGGGTCGTTATCGTCTGTCCCGGTGTTGCCGCCCGCATGTAGTCGATCCTCAGGTCAATCGTCGCCGTACCGCCGGGAGCCGACGGATGGCTCATGACGGCGGCACCACAACAGGTGTCCAATGCGGCAAATACAGCGCCGCCATGAATCACCCCGGTGCGCGGATCGCCAACAAGCTCTTTGCTGTACGGCATTGTAATACCCGCTTCACCATTTCCGATTGAGGTCAGCTTCAGACCCAACGCTTTTGCATGCGGGATCGCCTCGATGAATTGGCGCGCAATTGCGGCTTTGTCGACCATGTACTTGAATCCGTTCTCTTGGTTCATCCCTTTATGAGCCCGTGTCCGCCAAAAGAGCAAGCCCGCCGGTTGCGCTTGCGGCTGACAGAACATAGGCTGCGCCAGAGGAGATCAGGAATGTCCGACAACCGTTTGTCATTCAAAGAGATGTGCGCCGAGTACGATGTGACTCCACGTACCCTGCGCTACTATGAATACATTGAATTGCTGCAACCAGACCGCGAAGGCAGATCGCGTTTTTATGGTCCGCGAGAATGCGCGCGCATGACTTTGATCCTGCGTGGCCGCAAGTATGGATTTTCGCTGGAAGATATCCGCCAGTGGCTGCTGATCTATGAAAATGAGGGCAACGAGGTCCAGATGCGCGCTTTTGTCGACGTCGCGGACAAGCAGATCGTCGAACTGAACCAGCAACGGCAGCAACTGGACGAGGCGATTGATGCCCTGACCGAGATGCGCGACCAGACGGCCAAATCCCTCGAGTGATTCCGTCGACGCGCCAAGGCGCGCCAGAAAAAGAAGCGACCCTCGCTAAGTTCGACCATGCTTTAAGGCGTGCCGGGTCGCTCTTTTGGTTTTTGAACCCCCAAATTCCGTTACGTTAAATTCGAAAAAGTCGGAAATCCGCGACTTGACGCGTGTGGAAGTTACGTAAACTTATTTTGTGACGCAGCGTTCACATTACGTGAACGTCATCTACGTGTTGTAACGTGCGCATCGACTGCGCAACTGACTTTCATTGACGCCAGTGACGAGAGTGCTGAAACCATGACCGAAGATCTGATGACCATCCGAGAAATGTGCGAGACATATGATGTCACGCCCCGCACGTTGCGGTTTTACGAGGCCAAAGAGCTTTTGTTTCCGATCCGTGAAGGTCAGAAACGGCTGTTCACCAAAAGTGATCGTGCCCGCCTGAAACTCATCCTGCGCGGCAAGCGCTTTGGGTTCAGCCTTGAAGAAATACGCCAGCTTCTGGACCTTTACCATGTCGGCGACCAACAGATGACTCAGATATCGCGCACCTATGAAATTGCGTGCGAGCGTCTGGAAGACATGGAAGCGCGCCGTGAGGAACTGACCCAGGCGATCGACGACCTGAAAGAACAGTTGCGCTGGGGCGAGAAAGTCATCGCCTCGGTCAAACAAGACAAAAAGGCTGCCGAGTAACCCCCTCGCCTGCCTACCACCCGGACATATGAATTAAAGGGAGCTTCACATGCCCGTCTACAACGCGCCAACCAAAGATACGCAGTTCATTCTGCACGACGTACTGAAAATCTCGGACTCCGACGTTCCGGGGTACAACGAGCTTGAAGCCGAATTCACAGGCGCCGTTCTGGAAGAAGCAGGCAAAGTGGCCACCAATGTTCTGCACCCACTGAACGTGGTTGGGGACACCGAAGGATGCCGGTTGGAAAACGGTATCGTATACACGCCCACCGGGTTCAAAGACGCCTTTGAGCAGATGAAAGAAGGTGGCTGGACTGGCCTCGACATGCCGGAAGAGTATGGCGGTCAGAATATGCCATACGTCCTGGGCACCGCCGTTGGCGAGATGTTCTCGGCTGCGAACCAGGCATTCGTGATGTATCAGGGCCTGACGCACGGCGCGGCGTCAGCGATCCTGGCGCACGGAACCGACGAACAGAAAGACAAATACCTGCCCAATATGGTCAGCTGCGAATGGACCGGCACCATGAACCTGACGGAACCGCATTGCGGCACCGATCTGGGCCTGATGCGCACCAAGGCAGAACCGCAGGGCGACGGCAGCTATAAGATTTCGGGCCAGAAGATATTTATCTCGTCCGGCGATCACGACATGGCTGACAACATCATCCACCTGGTGTTGGCCAAGATCCCCGGCGGTCCCGAAGGCATCAAGGGCGTCTCCCTGTTCATCGTGCCCAAGTTCATCGTCAATGAAGATGGTACGCCGGGCGAGCGTAACGGAGTTTCGGTCGGCAAGATCGAAGAGAAGATGGGTATCCACGGCAACTCGACCTGCGTCATGAACTATGACGAAGCCACCGGCTGGCTGCTGGGCGAAGAGCACAAAGGCATGCGTGCCATGTTCACCATGATGAACGAAGCGCGTCTGGGTGTGGGCATGCAAGGTCTGTCTCAGGCAGAGGCCGCGTACCAGAATGCCGTCGAATACGCTAAAGACCGCCTGCAGGGCCGTGACGTGACCGGTGTAAAGAACCCGGACGGCCCAGCTGATCCGCTGATCGTGCACCCGGACATCCGCCGCAACCTGATGGATCAGAAAAGCTTCACCGAAGGTGCGCGTGCGTTCATCCTGTGGGGCGCGACCATGATCGACAAGGCGCATCGGTCTGACGACAAAGATGCGGACGGACTGATCTCGCTGCTGACACCGGTCATCAAAGGCTTTTTGACCGATCAGGGCTATGACATGACTGTTCAGGCACAGCAGGTCTATGGCGGTCATGGCTACATCGAAGAATGGGGCATGTCGCAATACACCCGCGACGCACGCATCGCGATGATCTACGAAGGCGCCAACGGCGTTCAGGCGTTGGACCTTGTCGGTCGTAAGCTGGCGCAAGACGGCGGCAAGCACGTCATGGCGTTCTTCGACATGGTCAAGACCTTCTGCAAAGACAACGCTGGTAAAGACGAAGCCTATGACAAGGCCTTCATCGAACCGCTGAAGGCTGCGTCCAAAGACCTGCAGGCCGCTGGCATGTACTTCATGCAGGAAGGCATGAAGAACCCCAACAATGCTCTGTCCGGTTCTTATGACTTCATGCACATGTTCGGACATGTTTGCCTGGGCTTGATGTGGGCGCAGATGGCCAAAGCCGCGCAAGATGCGCTGGATGGCGGCGCGTCGGACAAGGAGTTCTACGAGACCAAGATCAACACCGGGCGCTTCTACATGGCGCGCCGCCTGCCCGCCACAGGCATGCATTTGGCGCGCATCCAGACGGGCGCGGACACGGTCATGGCTCTGGACGCGGCGAACTTCTGATCTCAGTCTGGGTCCGGGCGATATTGCCCGGACCCAGCTTACCGGAGGAACCACATGCCAAAGCGTTTTCGACTAACCCGCCGCTTTCCCGTCGCAATGACCGAAGACGGGTATCGCAAGCTCAAAGCATTCGCGCGTGATGCTGGATTGGACGAAGGAGAGGCGCTGTCGTTTCTGTTCGAGAATTTCAACAGCGTGATCAACGAGGACAACCTGACCCACCGCCTGCGTATCTTCAATTCGGAGCTGGATGACCGCAAGCGGTAAAAACATCAGCCACCTTCAATCAGGTGGGCGTGTTTTCAGAAAGCCAAACCCCAATGGCGCTTAGCCTTATGGTTCGTCTTTCTCGAAATACGCGAAATTCGACTTCGCACCATGCGCCTTGGGAGGGGCGATCACATGACAATTATGCTTCATTGCTTCGGAGAAAGCGGAAACAGTTATAAGGCTGCGCTGGCGCTGGAAATGTCCGGGCTGGAGTGGGAACCGGTCTTTGTCGACTTTTTCAAAGGTGTAACTCGCACGCCCGAGTTTCGCGCCGAAGTGAATGAAATGGGCGAAGCACCTGTCCTGATCGACAGTGATTTCCGCACAAGCCAGTCTGGCGCCATTCAGACCTATGTGACTGAGAAGTCAGGTAAGTTCGGTGGCAAGAACCGGGAAGAGAATTACGATGTTCTGCGCTGGGTGCTGTGGGATAATCACAAACTCAGCTCGATGGCCGGCCTGACCCGCTTCCTGATCAATTTCCTCCCGGAACAGCACCGCAATCCCGATGTGATCGCTTTCAATCAAGGGCGCCTGAAGGCCGCTTACCAAGTGTTGAACGATCATCTGAACGGCCGCGCCTGGATTGTTGGCGACGATGTCACGAACGCCGATCTCAGCTGCTGCAGCTATCTCTATTACCCCGAACCATTCGGCTTTGACCGCGCCGACTGGCCCCATATCGACGCCTGGCTGTCTCGCTTGTCCGAGCAGCCTGGCTGGAAACACCCCTATGACCTGATGCCCGGCAACCCGTCGGATCGAGCTTGAGGAGAAGACCCATGACCGAAGCTTATATTTATGACGCCCTGCGCACCCCGCGCGGCAAGGGCCGCAAGGATGGCAGCCTGCACGAGGTAACCTCGGTGCGCCTGTCCGCCCTGACCCTGAACGCGATGAAAGAGCGTAACAACCTCGAAGGCCACGCCGTAGAAGACGTGATCTGGGGCAACGTCACGCAGGTGATGGAACAAGGCGGCTGTCTGGCACGCTCGGCGGTTCTGGCCTCTGATCTGGATCAGTCGATCCCCGGTCTGGCGATCAACCGTTTCTGTGCGTCCGGCATGGAAGCTGTGAACTTGGCGGCAAACCAGGTCAAGGGCGGCGCTGGCCAAGCGTACATCGCAGGTGGCGTGGAAATGATGGGCCGCGTGGCCATGGGCAGCGATGGTGCTGCAATTGCCGTTGACCCCTCGTTGGCGATGGACACCTATTTCGTGCCGCAGGGTATCTCGGCCGACATTATCGCGACCGAATATGGCTTTAGCCGTGACGACGCCGACGCGTTGGCGATGGAATCGCAGCGCCGAGCCGCGGAAGCATGGGCAGACAACCGTTTTGATAAATCGGTTATCACCATCAAGGATCAGAACGGACTGACCATTCTGGACCGCGACGAATACATGCGCCCCGGCACTGACATGCAAAGCCTTGGTGGCCTGAACCCGGCCTTCCAGATGATGGGCGAACAGATGCCCGGCTTCGACAAGGTGGCCATGCTGAAATACCCGCATCTGGAAAAGATCAACCACATCCACCACGCGGGCAACAGCTCGGGCATCGTGGATGGTGCTGCGGCGGTTCTCATCGGCAACAAGGAGTTCGGCGAGAAATACGGCCTCAAGCCGCGCGCTCGCATCAAGGCAACCGCCAAGATTGGCACCGACCCGACCATCATGCTGACTGGCCCGGTACCGGTGACCGAGAAGATTCTGGCCGACAACGGTATGAAGATCAGTGATCTGGACCTGTTCGAAGTGAACGAAGCCTTCGCCTCGGTCGTGCTGCGCTTCCAGCAGGCGTTCGACGTCGACCCCGGTTTGGTCAACGTCAACGGCGGTTCGATCGCCATGGGCCACCCGCTGGGCGCAACCGGTGCGATGATCATTGGAACTCTGCTGGATGAGTTGGAGCGTCAGGACAAGGAAACCGGTCTGGCGACGCTCTGCATTGCATCCGGCATGGGTGCAGCAACCATTATCGAGCGGGTCTGATGCCCAAGCTGGATCTCTCTCAGATTCCGTTCAAGGGCGGCTCGGCCTATCCCGGCAAGCTGGCTGAAGCGACCGCAGGTCGTTTCGTTCAGCGTGTGGGCGATGCAGGCGGGCTGTCCCAATACGGGGTCAACATCGTGCGGTTGGAACCGCAGGGCATGTCTTCGCTGCGCCATTACCACATGGAGCAGGACGAATTTGCCATCATGCTCAGCGGCACCTGCGTGCTGATTGATGACGATGGTGAGCATGAGATGCAGCCCGGCGACTGCGCCGCTTGGCCCGCAGGTGAGGCCAACGGCCATCACCTTGTGAACAAAACCGATGCGCCCGCGACCTTTCTGGTGGTGGGAACACGGACCCCGACCGAGACCGCATATTACAGCGACTTAGACATGATGGTGAAGGATGATGAGAACGGATTCTCCTTCACCCGCAAGGATGGCAGCCCGTTGACGGCTGACCAGATTGGAGATGACAATGACTGATTTCACTCTGAGCAAAGACGCAGACGGCGTCGCCACAATCACCTGGGATGTGCCCGGGAAAACCATGAACGTGATGTCCTTTGACGGGCTGGCACAGCTGAGCGATCTGGTCGATCAGGCGCTGGCTGATGACGACGTCAAAGGCATCATCATCACCTCGGGTAAGGAAGGGTCCTTCGCTGGTGGCATGGACCTGAACCTGTTGGCAGTGATGAAGGAACAGGCGGGCGACAACCCGGCAAAAGGCTTGTTCGAGGGCACAATGCAGATGCACGCACTGCTGCGTAAGATCGAGATGGCGGGCATGGACCCCAAGACCAAGAAGGGCGGCAAGCCGATTGCCACCGTTCTGCCCGGCACTGCCGCAGGCATTGGCATGGAACTGCCGCTGTCCACGCACCGCATCTTTGCGGCCGAAAACCCCAAGGCCAAATATGGCCTGCCCGAGATCATGGTCGGCATCTTCCCCGGCGCGGGTGGCACCACCCGGATGGTCCGCAAGGTTGGCGCGATTGCGGCGGCTCCGCTGCTGCTGGAAGGCAAAATGCTGGACGTCAAGAAAGCCAAGGGCGCGGGTTATATTGACGAGGTCGCAGCCGACCCGATGGCCGCAGCCAAGGAATGGGTGCTGAACGCCAAGGACGCAGACATCATCAAACCGTGGGATGCGAAGGGCTATAAGATGCCCGGCGGCGCGCCTTACCACCCTGCTGGTTTCATGAACTTCGTTGGTGCATCGGCGATGGTAAACGGCAAGACCCAAGGCGCCTTCCCTGCGGCCAAGGCTCTGCTGAGCGCGGTTTACGAAGGTGCGCTGGTCGATTTCGACACCGCCCTGAAGATCGAGGCGCGTTGGTTCACCTCTGTCCTGATGAACCCCTCTTCGGGTGCGATGATCCGGTCGCTGTTCCTGAACAAGGAAGCGTTGGAAAAAGGTGCCGTGCGTCCTGCCGGTGTTCCCGATCAGTCGGTCAAGAAGATCGGCGTACTGGGCGCAGGCATGATGGGTGCCGGTATCGCGCTGGTGTCGGCCCAGGCCGGGATGGAAGTGGTTCTCGTGGACCGCGACCAGGAAGCTGCGGACAAAGGCAAAGCCTATTCCGAGAGCTATCTCGACAAGGGCATGAAGCGCGGCAAAGTCACGGCTGAGAAGAAAGAGGCCATGCTGGCCCGCATCACCGCGACCCCGGATCTGGACAACCTCAAAGGATGCGATCTGATCATCGAAGCCGTCTTCGAAGACGTGGGCGTCAAGGCCGAGATGACCAAGAAGGTCGAGGCGATTATCCCCGAGGATTGCATCTTTGCCTCGAACACTTCGACCTTGCCGATCACCGATCTTGCCAAAGCATCCGTGCGCTCGGATCAGTTCATCGGTATTCACTTCTTCTCACCGGTCGAGAAGATGTTCCTAGTCGAGATTATCAAGGGTAAAGAAACCGGTGATCGCGCGGTTGCCAAGGCGCTGGACTATGTGCGCCAGATCCGCAAGACGCCGATCGTGGTCAACGATGCGCGTTTCTTCTACGCCAACCGTTGCATCATTCCCTATATCAACGAAGGTCTGCGCATGATCACCGAGGGCGTCAGCCCAGTGTTGATCGACAACGCCGCGCGTCAGTTGGGCTTCCCCGTTGGGCCGATCCAGCTGAACGATGAGACCTCGATTGATCTGGGGGCCAAAATTGCTCGTGCGACCAAAGCCGCGATGGGTAATGCCTATCCGGATAACCCCGGCGATGATCTGATCTTCTGGATGGAGGAAGAGGGTCGTCTGGGACGCAAGGCAAACGCAGGTTTCTTCGACTATGACGAAAAGGGCAAGCGCACTGAGTACTGGAAGGGTCTGCAGGAGAAATACCCGCATGCCGAGGACCAGCCTGATCTGATCGAAGTTCAGGAACGTCTGATGTTCGCACAGGTTCTGGAAGCGGTCCGCGCGCTGGAAGAAGGCGTTCTGGAGGACATCCGCGAGGGCGACGTGGGCGCGATCCTTGGTTGGGGCTTTGCACCATGGTCGGGTGGTCCGCTCAGCTGGCTGGACATCATCGGCACGCCCTACGCCGCCGAGCGTTGCGACCAGTTGGCTGCGCAGTATGGCGAACGCTTCGCCTGCCCGCCGCTGCTGCGTGAGATGGCTGAGAAAGGCCAAAGCTTCTATGGCCGCTTTGACCCCGAAGCAAAAGCTGCCTAAAAAAATAGACGCTGGTGCGGGTTACCGCGCCAGCGTCATTCATTAATCAATAGCTTAAAATAATTAGAATATCGGTGCAGGCCGCCCCGGCCGACCAGGACGTCGCGCACCCATGACAGGCCGCGCTGGAAAAATCGGGTTCTGCATGATCGGAGCCGGTAATGCGCCCAGTGAATTCGCAAGAACAGCAATGTCCCTGCTATGCGCGACCATGTCGATCAGGTCTTCGGTCCGATCAGCATCGACCACCTTGTATGAGGCGTTCGCGGGCCGGCTGTTCGACCCAAAGCGGCCCGCAGGACAAAAGGCGCGCAAACCGCCCTCGATATAGATCACTTCGTCTTGCTCAAAGAACAACGAACAAACCTCAAACAGCAATGAGGGCGCGCTGGACGAAAGTCGAAACGTTCCACTGAGAACCCGCGCAGGCACCACAGGCATGCTGATCGGCAGCGTGATCGGACCCTGGCTCAGCTTGGTGTTGTCCAACGCCACGCCCTGCTCTGGCATCAACCAGACCGGATCGCCGTTATACAAAGTGTTCGATGGCACACGGACAGGTAAGTTTTCCGACCTGGACTCGCTGGCAGCGATTGCTATGCAATCCGTCGCAACCCGCGAGACTGCCCTGAACCCGTTGTCCATCGTGCGGATCAGATCGCCTGCTTGCAGTCCTTCAACAGGCTGCCAACCGCGATCCGTCGCAATCTTAGTTCCGTGGACAAAACCACCCCGACGCGCGTTCAGCGAAATCGCAGGATTGTCCTGCACTTCCCGGTTCGGAACGGCCTCATAACTCAAAACACTCTGTACATTTAACACGTGTCGCACCCATTTCTGACACAAAAACAACTACTCATAACGACTAGCACGACTTAACCATGGGCGACTTAATTCAGACACATTGCCGCCCAATTTGCGCTCTTAAAGCCGTGAAAAACAACAATTCTTTAAACAACACTGCGCAATTGGTAAAAATTGGCAGATTTTTGGAAACTATAATTTACACCAGCGGTCATCCGTGCCGCCGAATCTGTCTGAGCCCGTCGGCTGAAATCGGGCAGGTCGTGTTACACCCATCGGTATCCGGTCTGAATGATCCCCGATTGCCCACCCAAAACAAATGGCTGGCCTCAGGATAAGGCTAAACCGGTTCTGGCCGGGCAGCCTCGCGCCCTGCTCGCCATCCCAACAGGGTACCTGCGATTGCAATCAAGCCAATCCCGCCAATCTGCATCGGCCCGATCGCCTGCCCGAAAGCCGCAAAGGCAAAGAGCGGACCAAAAATCATGACCGAGTACTCAAAGACCGCGACATAGGACGGCTCGCCCACCTGATAGGCCTTGATCAACATGAAGACGGCAATCGTGGAACCAACCGCCTGTATTGCGATCCACGGCAATGCAGGTTGCATCTGCCAGACCCAACCCCGCGCGGCGAAGCCGTCGGGACCATCCGGCGCGGCCACCGGAAACAGCTCAAGTACCAGAAGGCCAATCGCCCCGGCCGATCCCAGCGTGATGATCATCGCAGCCAGCAGCGCCACGGTGCTTTCATCGGAACAATGGCTGCGCGTGATAACGGCACTCAGCGCGTAGAACAGACCCCCGGCGACCGGCAACAGGCTGCGAGTATCGAAATCGTAGGGGTCAAGCTGCAGCACGCACAGAATTCCCGCAAACCCCAGTAGAACCGCAACAATACGCCAAGGGCCAATCCGCTGCTTCATTGCCAGGGCCGAGATCAAAAGGACAAAAATCGGCGATGTGAACAACCCGGCCAGCGCCTGCGCAATCGGCATGACCGCAAGCGATGCGAAATAGAACAACATGGCCAGGGTGATCAGTACGCTGCGCAGAATCACCGGGCCAAATCGTTTCGGGCGCATACTGCCCAGCCCCAATAGCGATAGACCGAAGATCAGCGGCAACATTAGCAACGCGCGGCTCAGGTGGAATTGCCACAGGCCAACCGTTTCCGCCAACAGGATCACCACATTGTCGATCACCCCGATGATCGCCATGGCGCTGATCATCAGCACCGATGCCAGTATCGGTGAGGTCTGAGTGTCCGCCTGCATCTTTCGCCTCGGTAAAATGGTGGGGCACGACAGGACAACCCTGCACGTGTCGTTGTATCCAGCACATTTATCGCAGATGGCGCAACTGGTTTGCGCCCTTTGAATTTACCATGTTAAGCTGGGGCAAAATAATAACGAGCAAACCTCACCTTGATGACGGCTCTGAAACAGTACCAACGGATCGAAGCCACCGGTCTGTGGCGCCCCTCGCCCGACGTGCAGCGGCGCGAGGTTGTGGTGTCGATTGGCGAAGCAACGCTGACGATTTCTGATTTCAACGACCGGGCACTGACGCACTGGTCGCTGGCAGCTTTGGAGCGGCAGAATCCCGGAAGCTATCCAGCCATCTTCAACCCGGACGGCGACCCCGACGAAACGCTGGAGCTGGAAGAAACAGAGACCACGATGATCGCGGCGATCGACCGTTTGCAAAAGGCAATTGATCGGTCGCGCCCGCATCCCGGACGGTTGCGTTGGCTTAGTGTTGCGGGTGTGATTGCTGCAGTTGCCGCATTATTGCTGCTTTGGGTTCCAGCCGCGCTGCAAAACCACGTCGTTTCTGTTGTCCCCGAGATTAAGCGATACGATATCGGGGATGCGATCCTGCACCGGATTGAACGGGTTTCTGGTGTCTCGTGCACCTCAGAGGATGCGCAGGCTGCGTTGGACCAACTGGCAGCCCGAACCGGCGTGCGAGAGGTCGTTATTCTGCCCGCGGGGGTACAAACAAGCCTCGGCCTGCCTGGTGGGATCATTCTGCTGAACCGCTCATTGGTCGAAGATCACGAGGACCCATCCATCGCTGCCGGTTACATCATCGCCGAACGCGCGCGAGCCGCCGCACAAGACCCATTGGACGAGGTGCTGGATCGAACTGGCCCGACCACGGCGTTCCGCCTGCTGACAACCGGAGAACTGACACCTGAGATCGTTGACACCTATACCGAGCAGGTCTTGTCAGAACCGCGCCCAACTTTGTCCGATCAAGATTTGCTAGAGGTATTCGCCCAGGCGGCGCTGCCTTCAACGCCATATGCCTATGCTGTGGATGTCACGGGGGAAGACACTCTCGGCCTGATCGAGGCCGACCCGATGGCCGGGCGCCCGCTGCCGCAAGTACTGCCGGACCGCGATTGGGTCCGGCTGCAGAATATCTGTGGCGAGTAGGCCGGTTACTTGGTGCCGAACATCCGGTCGCCGGCATCGCCCAACCCAGGCATGATATACCCTTTCGAGTTCAACTCGCGATCCAGCGACGCCGTGACGATGTTCACGTCAGGATGCGCCTCTTTCATGCGGGCGACGCCTTCGGGCGCGGCCAGCAGGCAGAGGAAACGGATATCGGTCGCCCCGGCTTCTTTCAGCAAATCAATCGCCGCAGCCGAGCTGTTGCCGGTTGCCAGCATCGGATCAACCGCGATGACCAGCCGATCCTTCAGACCTTCAGGCGCTTTGAAGTAGTATTGCACAGGCTTCAGGGTTTCTTCGTCGCGGTACAGCCCGACAAACCCGACACGGGCCGAGGGGACCAGTTCCAGCACCCCGTCCAACATTCCGTTTCCGGCACGCAGGATCGACACCAGAGCCAGTTTTTTACCCGCCAGAATGGGGGCGTCCATTTCCTCCATTGGCGTTTCAATGTGGCGGGTGGTCAGCTTGAGTTCGCGCGTGACCTCATAGGCCAACAGCAGGGTGATCTCGCGCAACAGCTGGCGGAACACGGCGGTCGAGGTGCCCTTGTCCCGCATGAGCGTCAGTTTGTGCTGCACCAGCGGGTGGTCAACGACGGTCAGGTGTTCGCTCATGTTCTCTCCAGTCTTTTCTTCACCCGTTCGCGGGTGTCATCATCGCAGAAGGCCGCGTTCAGGGCTATGTCGTTCAGGGCCGCAAAATCCTCGGCGTCCCAGCCAAAGGCCTGATGCAGCATCTCATATTCGCGCCGCATGGTGGTATGGAAAAACGGCGGATCGTCGGTGGAAACTGTGACGTTTACACCCTGATCGCGCAACCGGGCAATCGGATGTGCCGCAAAATCTGGGAACAGGCCCAGAACCACGTTGGAACCGGGGCAGACTTCAAGCGTGACTTCGCGGTCAACAAGTTCCCGGATCAGATCGTCGTCCTCAATGGCCCGCACGCCGTGGCCGACCCGTTCGACACCGAGGTCCCGAACAGCATCGCGAACGCTTTCGGGGCCGCCGAATTCTCCGGCATGGGTGGTCAAGCGCAGCCCAGCTTCGCGGGCACATTCAAAGGCCCATTTGAAATCGCCCTGCGTCCCGACGCCCTCGTTTCCGCCCATTCCAAATCCGGTGATCCAATTACCAGCGGTTTCCGCCGCGCAAAAAGCGCTTTGTTTTGCCTGCTCGGGTCCGAAATGACGAACACAGGTGACAACGCCGCGCAGGGTGATATCGAACTTGCGCTCGGCCTCGTCCGCCGCGTCCTGAATGGCGTTCAGATAGTCACGCCAGGCGTGCACATCCCCGCCGCCGTAGAAATCTGGGCTGAGGAAGGTTTCCGAGTAGACCACCCCATTCGCAGCGCTTTCCTCTAGAATGGCCAAAGTCAGGCGACGGAAATCCTCGGGCGATTTAAGTACTTCGCAGGCGGCCTCGTAGACGCTGAGAAAGTGGGCGAAGTCGCGGAAGTCATAACTTCCGTCTGATTTAAAGATACCGCTCAGGTCTATGCGTTTTTCATGCGCAAGCTGGCGGATGAAATCAGGCGGCGCTGCACCTTCATGGTGCAGGTGCAACTCGATTTTTGGTAGGTCTGCGACGGTCATAGAAAACTCTTCCCCGGCCCTTGTGCCGGAATGTTCAGATGGTGTGCGATACTTGCGGCGACATCGGCAAAATCGACGGCCCCGATTTGGTCCGTGCCTTGCCCGGCGATCAGAACGGGCACCTGTTCGCGCGTGTGGTCGGTGCCGATCCAACTGGGATCGTTGCCGTGATCGGCGGTCAAAAGCATAAGATCGCCCGGGCGCAGTTTTTTCAGGATCACACCGATTTCGCGGTCGAACCGTTCTAGCGCGCGGGCATAGCCGCTGATATCGCGGCGGTGGCCATAGAGGCTGTCGAATTCAACAAAATTGGCAAAGGTCAGGCTACCCTCTTCGGCCACATCGACCAGATCAGACAGGTGACCCATCAACTCGGCATCCGACCCTTTTCGCAGCGTGTCGATTCCTTGCATCGAAAAGATGTCACCAATCTTGCCCACGGCATGAACCTGACGGCCTGCGTCTTGTGCCCAATTTGTCAGAACTGGCGCGGGGGGTAGGATCGCGAAATCCTTGCGGTTGGTGGTGCGGGTAAATCCCTCTTCAGGTGTACCAACAAACGGCCGTGCGATAACGCGGCCAACTTTCATCTCATGCAATCGCGGGGCGAGCGCTTTGCACATCTCCAGCAGACGGTCGAGGCCAAAGCTCTCTTCATGCGCGGCGATCTGAAACACGCTGTCGGCGGAAGTGTAGCAGATGGGCCAGCCGGTCCGTATATGCTCGGCCCCCAAATCGGCGATAATGGTCGTGCCCGAGGCGTGACAATCACCCAGAATACCGTCTGTTCCAGCCGCCTGTGCCGCAGCCCGGCTTAGGTCGGCAGGGAATGAAGGCGTGGTATCCGGGAAATAATGCCATTCCCACGGCACCGGCAGACCGGCCAGCTCCCAATGGCCCGAAGGTGTATCCTTGCCCAGTGAATGCTCTCTCGCGCACCCCCAGCGCCCAGACGGATCGACCTCCAACCCCGGCGTTTCAGCTCCAGATGCCAACCGCGTTGCCGCCCCCAACCCAAGCGCATCTAAGTTTGGTAGGTGCAGCGCGCCTGAGCGCCCGTCTTGTGCCCGTCCTTCGGCGCAAGCTTGTGCAATATGGGCAAGTGTGTTTGCACCCGTGTCCGGCGCATCGCCATTGAAAAACCGATCAGCATCCGGCGCCCCCCCGATGCCAACCGAGTCCATTACCACAAGAAACGCGCGGGTCACGGCGTAATCCTTTCGTGGACAAGGATGGGCTCTGCCGGGGCATCGGCGCCTACCGTGATCGCGCCGAGAACGGTCTCCGCGGCCTGCCGCGCGGCATCCTCCCGGGACGCGTGGATTACTGCTAACGGCGCACCCTTCTCGACTTTGTCGCCTAGCCGGACGATGTCAGACAGACCCACGGCCGGGTCGATGACGTCGTCTTCAACCTGCCGCCCGCCGCCCAGCGCAACTACCGCCAGGCCCAGCGCTTCGCCGTTAATCGCAGTGATGTGTCCGTTGGTCGGTGCCGGAACTTCAAGGATCACGCTAGCCTCTGGCAAGTACCGGGACCAGTTGTCAACAAACTGCAGCGGCGCGCCTACGGCTGCCATCATGCGCCCAAAGCGTTCAGCTGCACGACCATCGCGGATGACATCCGTGATCTTGTCGCGCCCTTCATCGGCAGTTGCGAACATTCCAGCATCGGCCAGCAATACTCCACCTAACTCGGCCGAGATTTCCGCCAGCGGGGCATAGGGGTCTTGCGTCATGACCTTCATCACCTCGGCCACTTCCAACGCATTGCCCAGCGCAGGCGCCAAAGGTTGGTGCATATCGGTGATAACCGCCGAGGTCCGGCAGCCTGCCGCATTCGCAGTTTCCGACAAGGCACGCGCCAGTTTGCGCGCATCCTCCAACGTTTTCATAAATGCACCGCTGCCGACCTTGACGTCCAGCACCAAGGCCTCGGGGCTGGCGGCCAGTTTCTTGGACAGGATCGACGCTGTGATCAGGTCCAGGCTTTCAACGGTCGCCGTCACATCACGGATCGCATAAAGGCGCTTGTCGGCCGGGGCGATCTGCCCCGTAGCCCCGACAATGGCCGCGCCGGTCTCACGCAAAATCTGCCTGAGGCGGTCCTGACTGATCTGGGTGCTGACACCGGGAATGGCCTCAAGCTTGTCCAGTGTTCCGCCGGTGTGACCCAACCCCCGACCCGAGATCATGGGGACATAGGCGCCCAATTCGGCCAGTGCAGGGGCGAGCACGAGGCTGACACTGTCCCCG
Source organism: Ruegeria sp. CDSB029 (assembly GCF_059611125.1). Taxonomy (NCBI): domain Bacteria; kingdom Pseudomonadati; phylum Pseudomonadota; class Alphaproteobacteria; order Rhodobacterales; family Roseobacteraceae; genus Ruegeria; species Ruegeria sp. CDSB029. The sequence continues at coordinate 25,416 of NZ_JBXWOX010000003.1, read as the reverse complement.
ACCCCACCAGTCGAGTGTTTGTCGATTACCGGGCCATCGAAATCCCAGCTGAGCACGTGACCGCTGTCGCGCATAGCGATCGTCAGATCGGCGCGCCCTTTGGTGCCCAATCCGCCCATGCAGACGGCCATGGCAAAAGCGCCCGCTTGGGCGTCGCTGACCCCGCCATCGGCCAGTCCTTGCGCGAACCAGTTCAGCTCATCTCCGGTCGGCACCTCGTTCCGGCGCAGTTTTGCAATGATCGAACGGGCGTCCATTGGATCAGACGTCCTCCATGTGCGAGGCGTCGAAAGCGCCCGGCAGCAATTGTCCAATCGTGGTTACAAACTCGGCGCCATCCACGGTCGCCAGCGTCACCTTGACGTCCCGCTTGCCAAATTCGGCCAGCTTTTGCCGGCAACCGCCACAAGGCGGAACCGGTTGCGGACTTGAGGCAACAACATAGACCTCGGACAATTCCTGTTCGCCCGCAGCGACCATCGCAGCGATTGCCCCGGCCTCGGCACATGTGCCTTCGGGATAGGCCACGTTTTCCACGTTGCAACCCGCGTGGACCTCGCCGGATGCGGACCGGATCGCCGCCCCAACCTTGAAGTTGGAATAAGGCGCATAGGCTTTTTCCCGAACAGACAGTGCTGCATCTTTCAAAGTCATGGCGATTCCCCGTTTTTGATCAACTGGTCAGAAAATCATACCCTAAAGGAAAGAGCGCAGGGAGTTGAACCCCCGCGCGCAAGATTCCTGGGCTAAAATCCTCTTAGCCCAGCTTGGTATTGAAGATCCCCGGAAGCGTAACCTCAAGCAATTCGACATCATCGGAAGGATCGGACAGTTTGGTGCGCATACCGGGCGGGATCACGAACGCATCCCCTTGTTCCAAACGGAACGGATCGCGCCCTTCACCTTTCAGAGTTACCTCGCCCGTCATGACGAAGGTAAAATGGATATCCGTGTCATGCGTTGCCCAGACCGGTTCACCCTGCCCTTTTCGTACGACCTGCACGCCTGCAACACCTTTGGTATTCTCGGCAATCGTCGTGTCGCGACAGATGTATCCTGGCAGGCGAAATGGTCCCCACGCTGAATTCTCGGCTTTGTTATAAACAAAACGCTGCCCTTGCCATTCGCGGTCCGGGCGGAAATTCGGCGTAGGCAGGTCCATCTCGTGGTCGATTTCGGTGACATGTTCGGCGGGAACACCGATTTCGATCACCTGAACATTATTCGAGGCTTCAAGAACCCGGTGGCGGATTTCTGGGGGTTGGATAAAGCAATCCCCAGCTGTCAGGCGCATTTTGTCGCCCTGATCCTCGTAGACGACGTCGACCCAACCATGGATGCAGAAAATCAGTTGAAACCCGACCTTGTGGAAATGCACCATATCCGGCACCGGGCCGCCATCGGGTATACGGATATGGCTGGCGATGATCGATCCACCTAGCCGATCCGGCACAAGATCGCGGTAATGCATCCCTGCCCGCCCGATGATCCATGGGGCCTGATCCTTGAGCCTGCGCACCACGAAGGAATGCACCGTTTCGGGCATCACCATCGGAGGGTTCATTTCATCAATCTCAACCCGCGTGCCGTTGGGCGCGACCAAAGTACGCTGCCCATCAGCAAAACCGTCAGGATCGTCTGTCAGGATACGGATCGTACCAGCGGCCTCGGGCGCGTCCTTCTCGACCCGAAGGCGCAACCCGTGGCCGGAAAACACGGCAACACGCGGATCGTCGGCGGGATAGATCATATCCATCTTCATACCGAGCACTTTTGTGTAGAACGGGATGTCGTCGCGCAGCTCGCCTGTCGGCAGACGGATTTCAGCGCGTGTCTGGCAGTTGTTTCTGGTTGAGGTCATTCAGCGTCTCTTCGGCATCGGATTTTGGCCATCCGATCAGAACAGAAGCCAAAATGCCAATCGAAAAGAACATCTCAAGCGTTTCTTCCAGAACAAAGAGCCGTACTGTCATAAGTGTGGACAGATCTGCCTGGTAAATTCCGGAAACTTCCTCGAGCAGCTGAGCGGTTACCGCCAGCAATCCCGCCAGCACGAAAATCACGAAAAAAGGCGCCCGTCGCTTTACCGCCTGCCAAGCCGCCGGGGCTCCATGCCATAGGGCACCTCCGATCACGATGACGGCCAGAACCACCCGGATCAGCGTCATATCAAGCAAATTATCCAAACCGTTCAGGACCCAATATGGCAGGCTGTCAACTGGATAGATTTCCGCCTCAAGCTCTCTTTCCGCCAGCAACAGACAGACCAGCGCGATGTAAAGACGGGTTATGCCGGGATAGCGCCAGAGCGCAGCCAGGCCCGCGACAAACAGCGCAGCGGCCGAGATCGTTTCGAACAATCCGCCCTCTTCGTTCAGAGCAAGGGCTAGAACCGGCCAGATACCGACGGCGGCAAGGACAAGGATGGCGATCAGCAAAACCGATATGTAAACGGCGCGATCCGGACCAACAACAACCTGGTCCGCCGGGAAGGCGGTCCCGGCCTGAAATTCATCTTTATAGCTCATTTATGGCTTTCAGTGCTCGACAGGTCTAGGTTGGCTCCAAAGTTGCCCGAATGTAAAAGCAATACGACGCTTTTCAACGGGACGTCGGTGAACTTTAGCAAAACTGTTGCAAAATGACGTAGCGTAGCCAAAGCCGGGGAAATAGTTTAACACTAAATCAAATTTTCTGAGGAGTTGAGTCGCCGATGTCGGACACACCCAGCCTGCGGCAGGCCGCGCTTGAATATCACGCCCACCCAAAGCCCGGTAAGCTTGAAATCAAAGCGACCAAACCAATGGCAAACGGCCGCGATCTGGCACGCGCCTATTCACCCGGTGTGGCCGAAGCCAGCCTGGAAATCAAAGCGGATCCTGCAAACGCCGAGCTGTATACCGCACGCGGGAATCTGGTTGCGGTCGTCTCAAACGGGACAGCGGTTCTGGGGCTGGGAAACATTGGCGCGCTTGCATCCAAACCGGTGATGGAAGGCAAGGCCGTCTTGTTCAAGAAATTCGCCGGGATCGATTGTTTCGACATCGAGGTCGATCAACCCGACCCCGAGAAACTGGCGGATATCGTTTGTGCATTGGAGCCGACCTTTGGCGCGATCAACCTTGAAGACATCAAAGCGCCGGACTGTTTCATCGTCGAAAAGCTGTGCCGGGAACGAATGAACATCCCTGTCTTTCATGACGACCAGCACGGCACCGCCATTGTCGTGGGTGCCGCGGCCAAGAATGCGCTGTTCGTTGCGGGCAAGAATTTCGAAGACGTCAAAGTGGTCTCAACCGGTGGCGGCGCAGCGGGAATTGCCTGCCTGATGATGCTGGTCAAGCTGGGCGTCAAGCGCGAGAATATCTGGCTGTGCGACATTCACGGGCTTGTTTATGAAGGCCGTGAAGAGGACATGAATCCGCATAAGGACCAATTCGCGCAAAAAACGGACTTGCGGACACTGGACGATGTGATCGGGGATGCAGACTTGTTCCTTGGCCTCAGCGGGCCGAACGTCCTGAAGCCCGAGATGGTTGAGAAAATGGCCAAGCGCCCGATCATCTTCGCGCTGGCCAATCCGAGCCCGGAAATTTTGCCGCAAGCAGCACGTGAAGTCGCGCCGGACGCGATTATTGCCACGGGCCGCAGCGACTTCCCCAATCAGGTCAACAACGTTTTGTGTTTCCCTTTCATCTTCCGAGGCGCGCTGGACGTGGGGGCGACCGAAATCAACGATGAAATGCAGATCGCCTGCGTGGACGGGATCGCTGAGATGGCCCGGGCGACGACCAGCGCCGAGGCGGCAGCGGCCTATAAAGGTGAGCAACTGACTTTTGGCCCCGATTATCTGATCCCCAAACCCTTTGACCCGCGCCTTGTCGGCGTCGTGTCCTCGGCCGTTGCCAAAGCCGCGATGGAAAGCGGTGTGGCCAAGCGCCCGATCACGGACATCGAGGCATACAAAGAGCGGTTGAATCAGTCCGTATTCAAGTCTGCCCTGCTAATGCGCCCTGTCTTTGAGGCTGCGGCCGTGGCCTCGCGCCGGATCGTGTTTGCCGAGGGTGAGGACGAGCGCGTTCTGCGCGCAGCCCAGGCCATTCTCGAAGAAACAACCGAAACCCCGATCTTGATCGGCCGCCCCGAAGTGATCAACGCACGATGCGAGCGGCTGGGGCTGACGGTCCGTCCCGGCAAAGACTTCCAGATTGTGAACCCGCAAGACGACCCGCGTTATTACGACTACTGGAACTCGTATCACGAGATTATGCAGCGCCGCGGTGTCACGCCGGATCTGGCCAAGGCGATCATGCGCACAAACAACACCGCCATTGCCGCCATCATGGTGCAACGTGGTGAGGCAGACAGCATGATCTGCGGTACCTTCGGCGAGTATCGTTGGCACCTGAACTACGTAGAACAGGTTCTGGGCGATGGCGATCTTCACCCGCATGGCGCGCTGTCGCTGATGATCCTCGAGGACGGACCGCTGTTCATTGCCGATACCCATGTTCGGCAGCTGCCAACCCCAGAAGAGCTGGCCGAGTCGACCATTGGCGCCGCGCGTCATGTTCGGCGTTTCGGGATCGAGCCTAAAATCGCCTTCTGTTCTCAGTCGCAGTTTGGCAATCAGGCTGAAGGATCGGGCAAAAGGTTGCGGGCGGCACTGGATATCCTCGACGCCGAGCCGCGCGATTTCACATATGAAGGTGAAATGAATCTGGATCTGGCCCTCGACCCTGAACTGCGTTCGCGGATCTTCCCGAACTCACGCCTGAAAGGAACAGCAAACGTTCTGATCTTTGCCCATGCGGATGCGGCGAGCGGAGTGCGCAATATCCTGAAAATGAAGGCCGATGGCTTGGAGGTCGGCCCGATCCTGATGGGCATGGGCAACAAGGCGCATATCGTGACGCCGTCGATCACAGCGCGCGGATTGCTGAATATGGCGGCGATCGCGGGTACACCCGTAGCGCATTACGGTTAATAAACCTGAGCACAGTATTCAGGGTGCCAGTATCGGCGCCCTGTTTGATTCACAGCAGGCAATAATTTGCACGCCGAAATATTCAACTTTGCAAAAGCGCCAAATTGATCCTAGAAAGTCAGCAAAAAGGCGATGATTTGCAAAAATTTGCAGGCCAACCTGCGGATTCTTGCAAATTTTTTGCGATAAAGTGACGCTCCGTCACAGCGCTCGCTTGTGCGGTGCCCCTTGGCCACATAACACATTTCTCAAGGAGATTTAGGAGGAGTTCACCGTGGCATATCAGGACATTTACGAAGGCTGGAAATCGGATCCAGAGGCTTTTTGGATGAACGCTGCAAAGGCAATTGACTGGGTTCAACCGCCGACCAAAGCCCTGTTTGACGACAACGCCCCTTTGTATGAGTGGTTCAGCGATGCTAAAGTGAACACCTGCTGGAACGCGGTCGACCGGCATGTCGAAAATGGTCGCGGCGAACAGGCCGCAATCATCTATGACAGCCCGATCACCCACACCAAGCGCGAGATTTCATATGTCGAACTGCGCAATCGCGTGGCCAATCTGGCCGGGGCATTGCGTGCCAAGGGCGTGGAAAAGGGCGACCGGGTCATCATCTATATGCCAATGATCCCCGAAGCGCTGGAGGCCATGCTCGCCTGCGCCCGTCTGGGGGCCGTGCACTCGGTGGTATTCGGCGGCTTTGCCAGCAATGAGCTGGCTGTCCGGATCGACGACGCCAAACCCAAGGCGATCATCGCCGCATCCTGCGGGATGGAACCGGGTCGCGTCGTGCATTACAAACCCCTGCTGGACGGGGCCATCGACATGGCTAACCACAAGCCCGAATTCTGTGTGGTCTTCCAGCGCGAGCAGGAAGTGGCGCAATTAATTGAAGGGCGCGACTACAACTGGCACGGCTTCCAGTACGGAGTCGAACCGGCCGAATGCGTTCCGGTCGATGGCAATGATCCGGCATACATCCTGTACACCTCGGGCACGACCGGCGCGCCCAAGGGCGTTGTGCGTCCGACCGCAGGCCATTTGGTGGCGCTGAACTGGACGATGAAAAATATCTACGATGTCGATCCGGGCGATGTGTTCTGGGCAGCGTCGGATGTGGGCTGGGTCGTAGGACACTCCTACATTTGTTATGCTCCGTTGATTCACGGCAACACGACGATTGTGTTTGAAGGCAAGCCCGTTGGCACGCCCGACGCAGGCACGTTCTGGCGGGTGATTTCCGAGCATAAGGTCAAAAGCTTTTTCACCGCCCCAACCGCCATCCGCGCCGTCAAACGCGAAGATCCCAAGGGCGAGATGTTGGCGAAGTATGACCTCTCCTGCCTGCGCGCGTTGTATCTGGCGGGCGAGCGCGCTGACCCCGATACGATCGAATGGGCGCAAGACGCGTTGAAAGTGCCGGTGATCGATCACTGGTGGCAGACCGAAACCGGGTGGACCATCGCCGGCAACCCACTGGGAATCGAGGAACTGCCGGTCAAGCTGGGTTCACCCGCCAAACCGATGCCTGGCTATGATGTGCAGATTTTGGACGAAGGCGGTCATCCGATGAAACCTGGTGAGCTGGGTGCGATTGCGGTCAAGCTTCCCCTGCCCCCCGGCACTCTCCCGACGCTGTGGAATGCCGAGGAACGATTCAAAAGTTCGTACCTGAACCAGTTCCCGGGGTTTTACGAGACCGGCGATGCAGGCATGGTCGACGAGGATGGCTACCTTTACATCATGGCGCGCACTGATGACGTGATCAACGTCGCTGGCCACCGCTTGTCGACCGGCGGGATGGAAGAGGTTCTGGCCGCCCACCCCGACGTGGCCGAATGTGCAGTGATCGGTGTGACCGACCAGTTGAAAGGTCAAATGCCAGTAGGGTTCCTTTGCCTGAATGCAGGCTGTGACCGCGACCATGGCGAGGTGGTTCAAGACGTCGTCAAATTGGTGCGCGAAAAGATCGGGCCGGTCGCTGCGTTCAAACTAGCCGTGGTGGTAGACCGCCTTCCCAAGACCCGCTCGGGCAAGATCCTGCGTGGAACGATGGTGTCGATTGCGGACAGCAAGGACTACAAGATGCCAGCCACCATCGATGACCCGGCTATTCTGGACGAGATCACCGACGCGTTGAAAACCCTCGGCTACGCTCAGTAGCAGACATGCGGGCGACGATCCGTCGCCCGCATGTCTTTCTCTTGCAACCTGAAACAAGCCCCCTACTGTCATCCCAAGACAGCGAGGGCCCATGACACAAACCGATATCTGGCGTCTGAACGCCACCGACCTGACCGCCTTGACCCGCAGCGGTGAGTTGAGCGCGCTGGAGGCTACTCAGAATGCAGTCGACCGAATGCATCAGGCCAACCCAGACCTGAACGCGGTGGTTGAAGACCTGAGCACCGAGGCGTTGGAGCGTGCGCGTGAACTGGATGCGGCCGTAGCGGGCGGTGCACCCGCGGGGCCGTTGCATGGCGTTCCCGTCACTATCAAGATCAACGTCGACCAAAAGGGGCACGCGACCTCGAACGGTGTTGTTGCCCTGAAGAATGTGATCGCGCCCGACGACGCGCCGGTTGTGCGCAATCTGCAGAATGCCGGGGCCATCGTGATCGGGCGGACTAATACGCCCGAATTCTCATTCCGCGCCGATACAGACAACCCGCTGCATGGTCGGACACATAACCCGTGGGGCCGCCATATCTCGCCCGGCGGGTCTTCGGGCGGGGCCGGTGCGGGCGTGATGGCTGGGATCGGCGCGCTGGCACATGGCAACGACATCGGCGGCAGCCTGCGGTTTCCTGCGGCGGCCAATGGAGCGGTCACAGTCAAACCCGGATTGGGGCGTGTCCCTGCGTGGAACCCCAGCCAACAGGCCGAACGCGGAATTCTGGCCCAATCCATGTCGGTGCAAGGGCTGATCACCCGCTCGGCAGAGGACCTGCATCTGTCTATGCCCAGCCTGATCGGCCCCGACCCGCGCGATCCATTTCACGTTTCGATGCCATGGCGCGGGGAAGCCATGGACAGCCCGATCAAAGTGGCCTTCACCAAGAACACGTTTGGCTATGCGTTGCACCCCGAGGTCGAAAAGGCGCTGGATACGGCCCGCGATGCGCTGACCGACTCAGGCTATCTGGTGGAAGAGATCGATCCGCCGGATGTCTTTGAATGCGGACGGTCAGGCTATCGCGCCTTGATGGGCGAAGTCCTGACCCTGATGCAAAGCGACATCAAGGCGGCAGGATCTGAAACCATCCGCGAGATCTTTGATGTCTATTTTCAGGAATTCCCACCCATTGTGGACACTGACCTGATCCGGATGCTGGCCAAGCGTAGTCACTTCGCCCGGGAATGGTCGTTGTTTATGGAAGACTACGCATTGGTCCTGTCACCCTTCCTGCCGCAACCGTTTTTTAAACCCGACCGGGACACCGAAGGTGCCGAAGGGGTGCACGAGGTGCTTGGCTGCGCCGTGTATTCCTATGCGATGAACTTTCTGGGCTTGCCCGCCGCGTGCGTTCCGGCCCGGCTGGCGGATTTGCCCAACGGCCCACAGCCGATCAACGTCCAGATCGCTGCCCGCCGCTGGCGTGAAGATCTGGCCGTGGACGCCGCCGCCGCAATTGAGGACCGAGTCGGTCAAATGTGTCTGCCACTGTGGGAGAAGACGGGCGCATAAACAGGCCCCTTAAGAAAATAGACCCCGGGTTATTGTGCCCGGGGTCCGCTTGCTAAAATATGCCCGGATATCAATAACGAGCGTAGCACCACCTACCCTCGCCAGCGCTGAAACTGCGCAGTCGTTCGAAAACGCCGTTTGGTGGCCACTCACTCCCACCGAGACGTGTTCTCCAGGCAAGATCAGGTTAGCGGAAAGTTAATGAACCTCATGTGAACTGCTTCACACAACTTCTAAAAAATTCGTAAGTCCCAAAATTTAGGTGAATTGCTCGGATATCAGGCGCTCTTCTAACCCATGCCCTGGGTCGAATAAAATGCGGTGCTGGATTGCAGGTTCAGAGCGGATCTCGACCCAGTCGATATCAGCGAAAGACACCGAATCTGCATCCGCCATGACAGGGCGCTTGTCCGCATCCAGCACATCAAAACGCACCTTGGCGATCTTGGGCAACAGCGCGCCGCGCCACCGGCGTGGCCTGAATGCAGCAATAGCCGTCAGAGCAAGAACATCTGATCCAATTGGCAGAATCGGGCCGTGAGCCGAGTAGTTGTAGGCGGTCGATCCGGCGGGCGTAGACAGCAGTGCACCATCGCAGACCAGCTCATCCATACGAACACGGCCATCGACGCTTATCCTGAGGCGCGCAGCCTGTGGTCCGGCGCGCAGCAGCGACACCTCGTTGATCGCCAGCGCCTCGTGCATCTTACCTGACTGATCCATCGCACGCATGGCCAGTGGGTTGATGACTTCTTCCTCGGCTTCCCCCAGACGGGCCATAAGGTCCCCTTCGTGGAATTCGTTCATCAGAAAGCCGATTGTGCCGCGATTCATGCCATAAACCGGTGTATCCAGGTGCTGCATGCTGTGCAGCGTATGGAGCATGAACCCGTCACCGCCCAGTGCAACGACCACATCGGCATCCCGCGGTGCCGCGTTTCCATAACGTTTCACCAGCACGTCGCGGGCTGTTTGGGCCACTTTGACGTCGCTGGCGAGGAAAGCGATTCTCTGGATCATTTGTTGCGGTTTCCGGTCTTGCACATTTGGTTCCGAAACAACCATACCTTTCCCCGATAAGCCAGACTTGACGCCGCAGCGGGCCAATTCGTCGCTTTAAAGCTTTTGCGCATGTACCGTTTCCGATAGGAAATCCGCAAGATTCTTACCCAGCCATGTGGAGCCCCTATGAACGCCAATCTCCGTGATACCGGATTTTTCACCCAGTCCCTGTCTGACCGTGATCCCGAGCTGTTCGGCTCGATCACATCCGAGCTGGGTCGTCAGCGCGACGAGATCGAGTTGATCGCATCCGAAAACATCGTCTCTGCCGCCGTGATGGAAGCACAAGGCTCGGTGATGACCAACAAATACGCCGAAGGCTATCCCGGACGGCGGTATTATGGCGGCTGCCAGTACGTGGACATCGCCGAGAACCTGGCCATCGACCGCGCCAAAGAGCTGTTTGGCTGCGGCTTTGCCAACGTGCAGCCGAACTCAGGCTCTCAGGCCAACCAGGGCGTGTTCCAGGCACTGATCCAACCCGGCGACACCATTCTGGGCATGAGCCTGGACGCAGGCGGTCACCTGACCCACGGCGCCCGTCCCAACCAGTCGGGCAAGTGGTTCAATGCGGTGCAGTATGGCGTCCGCAAAGAAGACAACATGCTGGACTATGATCAGGTCGAAGCGCTGGCAAAAGAACACCAGCCCAAGCTGATCATCGCCGGAGGCTCGGCCATTCCGCGACAGATCGACTTTGCCCGCATGCGCGAGATCGCCGACATAGTCGGCGCCTACCTGCACGTGGACATGGCGCACTTCGCCGGTCTGGTGGCAGCGGGTGAGCACCCCAGCCCCTTCCCGCATGCGCATGTGGCGACCACCACCACGCACAAAACCCTGCGCGGCCCGCGTGGCGGCATGATCCTGACCAATGATGAAGATATCGCTAAGAAAGTGAATTCGGCCATCTTCCCCGGCATTCAGGGCGGCCCGCTGATGCACGTGATCGCGGCCAAGGCCGTGGCCTTTGGTGAGGCGTTGCAGCCTGCGTTCAAGGATTACATCAAGCAGGTCATCGTGAACGCACAGGCCCTGTCGGACCAGCTGATCAAGGGCGGTCTGGACACGGTGACCCACGGCACCGACACCCATGTGGTGCTGGTCGATCTGCGACCCAAAGGCGTGACCGGCAACATTGTCGACAAGGCTCTGGGCCGGGCGCATATCACCTGCAACAAGAACGGCGTGCCGTTTGACCCGGAAAAACCGACCATTACGTCGGGCATCCGTCTGGGCTCCCCCGCCGGCACCACCCGCGGCTTTGGCGAAATCGAGTTCCGCCAGATCGCAGATTGGATCATCGAAGTGGTCGATGGCCTGGCTGCCAATGGCGAAGACGGCAATGGCGCAGTTGAAGCCAAAGTCAAAGCCGAAGTTGCAGAGCTTTGCGCAAAATTCCCGATCTATCCAAACCTGTAAACCACACAGGGATCACAGATCAGAACGGCGTCCAAAGGGCGCCGTTTTTTTGTTGGAAATGCAGTCAGATGTAGCCGCGCCAGCGCAGGACAATAACTGCCAAAGCCGCCAGCGCCAGAAACCCCAAAGCAACCGCCCCCAGAAAATTCAGGAACCAGCCCCAGCGGCGATCGGCCAGGTTAATACCGCTCAGATGGGTCTGAACTTCTTCCGATGCCTTGGCCAGTTTCGGAGCGTCCAAAACCAACCGTAACTTGGGGTGCGAGGCCATTTGCTCGGCACCCGCCAGCAACATTGCCTGCTTGTATACGCGGCGCGGCAATCGGCGCTTGGCCTTGCGGACCGAAGCCGTCAGCGTCTGGTCCTTTACACCCAGTTTTTCACGCAGCAATTGCACTGTCTGCGCGATCTGGCTTTGGATATCTGTGGTTTGCGACATGACGTTGCCTCCTGCCTGCGCAATCTAACCTCAGCCCGCAGGGGCGACAATGGGGGCTGGTCGTTTCAAACGCACGCAGGTATCAAACCAGAATGCTGAACACGATCATTCACGGTGAACCGACCTCAAACCCTCCTCTGCTGATTGCGCATGGGCTGTATGGATCAGCCCGAAACTGGGGGGTTATTGCGCGCCGACTATGTGACGAAAGGCAGGTCGTTGCAGTCGATATGCGTAACCACGCCTACAGCGAATGGACAGATCAGCACGGTTATCCCGATTTGGCCGAAGATCTGGCCGAGGTGATCCTGCACCTTGGCGGCAAAGCGGATGTTGTCGGGCATTCGATGGGTGGTAAGGCTGCGATGATGTTGGCGCTGAGCCACGGAGAATTGGTGCACAAGCTGGTTGTGGCGGACATTGCGCCCGTTACTTATTCGCACAGCCAAATCCAATTCATCGAAGCCATGCGAGCCGTGGATTTTTCAACGATTGAAAGACGCTCGGACGCCGAGGGACAGTTGGCAGCGCAGGGCGTCGAAAAAGCTTTGCAGAGCTTTTTCACGCAATCTTTGGACGTCAAAGGGAAGCGTTGGCTTCTAAACCTTGACACGCTGGCGGCCGAGATGCCCAAAATCATGGGCTTTCCGGAAATTGATGCATCCTGGAACGGCCCCGCCCTGTTTTTGTCCGGTGGCGATTCCGATTACGTCCTGCCCGAACATCGCAGCACCATCCGCGCGCATTTTCCCGCCGCACGATTTGCGAAAATCCCCGGCGCAGGCCATTGGCTGCACGCCGAGAAACCTCGTGAGTTTGAAGCCGCGGTCAGGACCTACCTTAACGCCTGATCAGGCTGTATTCTGGTACAGTTTCTTCGCCACCAACCAGGACACTGGCAAGGCCGCCACACAGCCAGCTGCGGCTGCAGAAACGATTGCAACCGTAGACACCAATCCTGCGGACAGGACGGCAATAACGCCTGACCCGGCCAGAGCGGTTGCGATCAAAGTATACAGGATAGAGGCAAGGCGTAGCATGGTCAGTTGTCCTTTTGTCAGAAGCCCGATTATCGCTTTAGACAACTGGTCTGCTATACGCCTTGATCTGCGTCAGATTTCAACGGACAGAGGTCAGAAATCAGGCCACTTCGCCGCCGCCACTGACCCAGTCCGGCAACCCACCAATATTGTAGACCTTTTCAAACCCCATATCTTTCAACAGCTTGCCCGCCAGTGCCGCACGACCACCTGCCGCGCAATACAGCACGATTGCGCGGTCCTTGCGCAGCTCGGGGTCATGGGATTTCAGCGCGTCGTCAGCGCGGAATTCAAGCATACCGCGTGGGATATGATGCGCGCCTTGCGCACGGCCGGTTTGCTGCAGCTCGACCGCGTCGCGTACGTCCAGCAATAATGCACCCTCCCCCATCAATTTCTTTGCTGTGTTTGTGTCGATCCGTTCGACGGCAGTGTTTGCTGCCTCCATCATCTGGCCTACGGTTAATGGCATAAGGCGTCCCCTCTGGTGAATCTCACCAGAGGCTAACACGGTAAACCGGGAAAGAGCAGGTCTATAGAATGATCAGTGCTCGCGGAAGGCGCGCGACATACTGTCTGTCACAGGCTTTGCAATATAGGCCGCAAAGGTGCGTTCCTCGGTCTGGATCATGATCTCTGCGGGCATTCCGGGTGTGGGAACAAATCCACGCACGCGGTCCATCTCATCGGGTTCCAGCGAAATGCGCGCCAGATAAACCTCTTGCGGAATTCCTCCAGAATCTTCCACCAGCGCGTCCGCCGAGACATAGTAGACCTCGCCGCTCAGCACAGGAGTGGTACGCTGGTTAAGCCCGACCAGTCGAACCGTTGCTTGCTGCCCCATCACGACGCTGTCGATTTCCGTTCGGGGGATCTGCGCCTCGATAATCAGGGGGGCATCCGAAGGCAGGATTTCCGCGATAGGCTCACCAGTTTCGATAACACCGCCAGCCGTATGATAGTGCAATCGCACTACGGTTCCCGTAACCGGAGCGCGCACAACCGCACGGTCCAGAACGCTTCGGGCCTGCCGGGATTTTTCGCGCACACTTTCCAGATCAGCCGCAATCACGCTCAATTCATCCAACGCAGCCTCGCGATAGGCCGATCGCGTGCGGGAAATCTGTTCTTCGTATTTCAGAAGCATCTGGTTGATTTCAGCTGTTTCAGCCGTCAACCGCGCCAGTTGGCCCTCTGCCTCAGCCTGCACGCGGCGGATCGTGTTGATGTCGCCCTTGCGCACCAGCCCTTTTTTGAACAGTGCTTGTTTGGTTTCGAACTCTTCCTGCAAAATTTCCGAACGCCGAACCATACTTTCCAACTGCGCCTCGAACCCGCTTGAGCGAATTTTCAGCGCTTCCATGTTGCGTTCCAGCAAAGCGATGTCGTTCAGCAACGTCTTACGGGATACATCAAAGCTTATTTTTTGCCCGTCAAGGATCGCCATCACCTCGACATCGTTCGACGCTTCAATCAGTTCCGGCGAGAACTCAAGCCGATCACGCTCATTGTTTTCAGCGGACAAGCGCTGGGACATGGCTTGCAGGCGAATTTTGCGGATGAACAGTTCGCGTTCGTTTGACTCGGCCGAAGTCTGGTCGAGGGTCATAAGAACTTGTCCTTTGATAACGGCTTGACCCTCGATGACTTTGATATCTTCGATGATCCCACCTTCGAGGTGCTGAACAATCTTATTGCGACCTGTGGCAACAAAGCTGCCCTGCGCAATGACCGCCGCGGCCAATGGCGCACTAAAGGACCAGATGCCAAACCCGCCAAAGCAGACAACCAGCAAGATCACACCGATGGTAACAAAGCGGTGGATCGACCGCGGCACCTCGGCATACCAAACTGCTGGATCCTTGGGGTCATTGTTTACGGGTACAACTTCGTTCATTTTGGCCCCCCCTGCTGCGACTGAATGCCTGGTTTGTTTCCACGCGAGGCGTTCAACTGCTGCAGCACCTGTTCACGGTGACCAAACAGCGCCACACGACCATCTGTCAGCAGCATGATTTTGTCGACAACGCTCAACAGCGTCGGTTTCTGAGTGATCACCACGACGGTAATCTTGCTTTCCTTGGCCTGTTCAATCGCCCGCGACAGCGCCTGATCACCGGCAACGTCCAGGTTCGAGTTCGGCTCGTCCAGAACCACCATGCGCGGATTGCCAAAGAAAGCGCGGGCCAGTGCGATACGCTGCTTTTGCCCGCCCGACAGCGGTGATCCATCTGCCGCAACCACAGTTTCATACCCTTGTGGCAACGTGGCAATCATGTTGTGCACATCAGCCAGAACAGCGGCGTCGTGGATTTGCTCATCTGTCGCGTCGGCACGCATCCGGCCGATATTGTCTTTGATCGTACCGGGGAACAGCTGAACATCCTGCGGCAAATAACCGATGCTCTCACCAAACTGACGTGGGTCCCAGTTGCGGATATCCATCAGATCCAGACGAACACTGCCGGAGGTCGGCAGGATCGACCCAACCAGCGTTTTGCCCAACGTGGTTTTTCCCGCCCCAGAATTGCCGATAACGGCAAGTGTTTCGCCGGGATTAAGCGAAAAACTGATGCCGTTCAGGACAACACGTTTGGTGCCACCCGGAACATAAAGAAGGCGCTCCACATCCATGCGCCCCTCGGGACGCGGCAGGCGCAACTTTTCAAATTGCAGGGCCGAATTGGACAAAAGGTTCTTGATGCGCCCAAAAGCGGCACGTGTCAGCAGGAATGCATTCCAGCCTTCGATCGACCCTTCGATAGGTGCAAATGCGCGCCCGGCGATGATCGAAGCGGCGATGACCATACCGCCAGTGATCTCGCCCTGCAGCGCCAGATAAGCGCCCCAGCCCAGAATGGCAATTTGTGTCAGCAGGCGTATCGCACGCGAGATGGCCGCGAAGATCACGTTCCTGTCCTGCGCCCGTACTTGCCATGTCAGAGATTGTGCCGTGTCGCGACCCCAGATGCGCACCGCCTCGGGGATCATCGCCAGAGCGTTGATGATCTGGCTGTTACGCGCCATCGAGTCGAGGTGCAGGTTCGCCATTGATTGGGATCTGTTCGCCTCGGCAAATGGCTTGGCAGTCATTTTCTGGTTAATCACCGCGATAATCATCAGCAACAGCGCGGTTACGATAACGATTGATCCCAGCTGCGGATGCACCAGGAAGATCATCAAGATGAACAGCGGCGCAAAGGGGACGTCGAGAAATGAGATCAATGTGCCTGACACCAGAAATCCGCGCACTTGCTGAAGATCGCCCAGCGTCTGGTATTCCCGGCCGTTGCCGTGCAGCGACGCATGTGCTGCCGCACTTAGAACGGGCGCGCCCAATCGCGCGGCAACCTCGACCGCTGTACGCATCAGAATAAAACGGCGCACCGCGTCAAATGCCGCCTGAAAGATCACAGCCCCCGCAACAATGGCGGTCAGCATGATCAGCGTATCCAAAGACCGGCTGGTCAGCACCCGGTCACTGATTTGAAACAGGTAGATCGGGATCGCAAGGATAAGGATGTTGGTCGCGCAGGTCAGAACCAGGACAAATGCCAGATTGCGCCAGATCGCCTTTAGAGAGGTGCGCAGAGTATTTTGGAAATCCTCTGGCGGCGTGCGTTTGTGGAATGTCTGGGGTGGCCCGTTGCCGTCACCTCCGCCCGTTTGTCGGAGTTGCATCGGCTCGTTCGCCTTGGCCTCGATAGTGGCACCTAAGTGTTCACCGCCCTTCGAGCGCGTTTGGGGGGTCACCCGCGCAGTCGTTTCTGTGGCGGTGTTAGGATCGGGGCTTTGGGCTTCTTCGGCCACCCCAGCGTCGCGGCCCTGGGCATTCTGATCTTGAGCGGGCTGCGACTGTTCGCGCCGGGGCGAAGCCGCGGCACGAGTTGGTGGTTCCGACCTGGTTTTGGTCGCCTGCTTTTTGGGCTTCACAGCTTTTGCGGCAACCGCATCGTCCTTTTTCGCAGTCATCTTGGGACTGTCCTCTGGATCTGGTACACGCATTTCTTTGTTCAAACGCAAACTTGGCGTCTTAGCTGCTTTTGGTAGGGATTCATCGCTGCCATGCGGCTGCGTGGGCGTGCCAACGCCCTCAATATCAAGCGGGCTGGCATCAGAAGAACGACGCGACGAAAATACAATCGACATTTTATAACTTTCGGAACACTCGTAACAAATACAGTCATTACGCTAACACGAATTGACCAAATCAGGTAGAAATTTCACGCCAGCATCGTTTGCATCGCATCATCGTTGCTAGCATTTTCAGAAGGCGTAAGGTTCGATTGTGCCCGTGCGATAGCGTTTTCGCCAATCCCAGCCGTCTCTTCCATTATTATGGCAATGACTTCATTGGCCAACTCCGAAGCGTCTGGCACTTCGGGGATGTCAATCAGTGCTGCCTGATGCAACAGCAGGTCCGAATATTCGCCGCCCGCTGCCATAATGGTTGAGTCGACACCAGTCTTGGTGATGTTGGCTGCATTCAACAGGGCGTTTCCGGCTCCGTTGACCGCGGCATCAACAGCAGCTGCTGCTTCAAGCGAAATATCGTCTTGATCCTGCAACAATGTGACCTGTTCGACCGAATTGACCTGCAAAAGATCGCCGTCGATCTTCAGTACGCGAAGCAACTCCATGCCGGCGTAGTCCGGATTGGATGTCAAAGCGTCTTCAAAGGCCTCGCGATCAATCTGCTGCAACGGCATAGCCTCGGCATGGGCCATGTCCAATTCTTCCACCGTGTCCTCGCCGGTCGTCGTCAGATTGGCCTGGTTCATAACCAGATTGTCGTCACCCTCTTCCGGCTTGCCGGCGCCATAGACGTCATCGTCCAACAGCGCGATGGTCTGGTGCAGCATATCGACCGAAATCATGTTTCCACCGATCATGATCAGATCGTAGAAATTGCCCAGTTCAACGATGTTTGTAACATTGGTCAGAATGTTGTCACCCAATGTGAACAGGCTGGTCGAAGCCGTGACTTCCGTGTTGATCTTGTCGATATCTGTGGCGTCGATCACCTGCTTGATGAAGTTCGTGACCCACAAATCGCCTTGTATCCACGTGACCGAGACAATCGGATCCGCACCCGGCTCTGCTACATTGTCGTCCTGCCACCACTGTTCGCTGGCTTCGGTCCCGATAAATGACGCCTGAACCACATTGGTGTCACTTTGAACACCGGGTTCACCCTGATCGATGTCGGACACCACCGCCACCTGACTGATCACTGTCAGGTTAACGGACTTGCCGCCCACTGCGATGACGGGCGCGTCGACCCAGGCCACAGTGATGTTAACCTCGTTGACCGCAAGGTTTCCGCCCGCGATAACCGTATGGCCCTCGCCGAACTCATCATCATCCGAGCGATCCCATTCGTCCGGGGTCATGTCTGGCGTATCGTCTTCTTCCTCGTCTTCTGTCTGGTGATGCGCGGGCAGAAGATCGTCCCAATCCGGAATTTCTTCGACCATTTCGCCATTCACAATAACGCCCAGCGCGTCCTCGCCGTGGAACTGGTGAATGGTCACGCCTTCGATTTGAGATATCATCGGCGACTGCATCTGTTCAGCCAGACTTTCGAGGTATTCCAGCGACTTATAGTCTTCAATGTTCAGAGATGGCGTTGCAATGGCGTGCATCGACAACGCGACATCCAGCATCTGCTCGCCTTGCGCAATCTGGATTTCGATATCGCGAAAATCGCCGTGACCGATGACATCGTTGTCGTTCAGGACAATCGCCTGGAACGTGTAGGTCACGGCCGAGCCGATGATGAGTGGTGGGACTTGTGGATCCAGAATTAATACTGCTGTCTGCGCCGTCCCCAACTGAACATCCGGAATATAGGGATCGGGTCCGAAGCTGGGACCGACATATATCTCTGACAACGCAAGCGGCCCATCGGGCACGGGCGGCAAAGGAAGATCGGCAGGAGGAGGCAGAAGTTTATAAGGGAGTGGATCATATTCTCCTGGTGGGAGATCTAATTCAGTAGCGATCCGTATGGATATCGGATCGTCAAGTTCATCCAGTTCGACTTTGCGCCGAAGCGCCGTGAATTCTTCGTACTGATCTCTCAGCCGGGCCTGTTCAATCGTAAGCTCAAAGGTTCCAATAAAATGCGCTATCGTTTCTGTAATACTGTCGAGAGACATATCGGTTTCCTTTTCCCCGCCCCGGCCTAAAATTTCCGCTTTGGGTTTGTTGTGCCGAGGCCACTTGTCGCGGCCTCGGCGGTTTCGTCAGAAGGTCGGGGCCCGATAATTCGGGCCCTGACTGCGACTTACACGTCGGTGTCGTCGCTTGCGAAGCTCGAATTCATCGCACCGCCAACCATCGTGGTGTCGACCGAGTTGCCAAGAACATTGGCACCCATGACGATCGACTGGTTGAAGGCCGAAGTATCGACAACTGCGGCTGCAGATGCATACGACTCGCCGTTGATGATACCGTCGCCACCGTTGTTAGAGCCCCAGGTTCCTGCGTTTCCGCCAGCTCCGCCGTCGCCCGAGTATGCGCCGGCCGAGCTACCGCCCATGCTGTCACCACCCATGGAATCCCCGGACATAACGTCGACAGTGGCCTGGCCGCTTGAGCCGCCCGTTGCCGTTCCGGCACCGCCTGCACCGCCAGCACCGCTAGCAGCAGTACCCGTGGCTTCGTTCATAGCGGACGAATCCGAGTCATTATCGGATGCCGACGCGCCGCCGTACCCGGCGATTGCTTCAGCCAAGCTGTCTGCCGAACCATCGGCTTCGAACACGGAGTCGAGTGCACCTGCACCACCACCGCCGCCAACTGCGTCAGATTGTGCTGTACCGGCGCCATCAGCGTCAGCATCAGCCGCCGAAGAGCCTGTTCCACCTGCACCACCATCACCGTCAGCTGCTGAGCTACCGGTGCCAGTTCCATCGCCGGCACCGCTAGCTGTATTGGTTCCACCGTCGCCACCATCTGCATCCGCATCAGTAGCGTTATCGGCAGCACCAGCAACGTCGCCCGAGGTCTGGTCGACATCCGGGCCAGAAGCGGATTGATCGCCTACACCCTGGCCATCGACATCTGCAGCGGCGTCTCCAGCATTGCCATCACCACCGTTGCCATCACCGGCTGTCGACGAACCGCTACCAGAATCCGCTTGGGAATTACCGGTGTCGGCATCTGCGTCGCCTCTTCCGCTTTCCGAGATTTCCTGTTGGAGGCGCGCAATGGCTTCTTCTACGAGACGCGAGAAGCCGCCTTCTCCGTCACCGCCGGCCGCCGAGGTATCGTTGTCGGATTCACCACTGCCTGTACCGTCAGCAGTATTATCACCCGCATCATTGTCACTGGCGTCGGTGTTGTTGTCGCTGGCGTTGTCAGCAGAGCCGTCTGCATCTGCGTCACCATCGCCACCATCTGCTCCGGAGGCGTCACCATCGTTGTCGGTTTCGCCGTAGCCTTTGGCTTTGGACGCGGACTCGTTGTCACCACCATCGGCTTGTGCATTCGAGTCGCTGTCGGCATCAGCAGTCCCAACTCCCTCTGCGTAAGAGTCTACATAACCACCGTCACCGCCTGCATTGTCTGCATCGTTGTCAGCGTCGGTCGAGTTGTCAGCGTTCGAGTCGCTACCCGCTTCGCCACCATCGCCACCGCCGCTTTCACCATCCGCTTCTGAATTCGAACGCGCTTTACCGGTGTTTTCATTGTCGGCATCGCCAGTATGGCCACCATAACCGCCTTCTGCGTCTGCATCTGCGTTGCCGGTCTGACCGCCTTCGCCGTACGCATCGCTACCGATGGTTTTGCCACCATAGCCGTCGCCACCGCGGCTGTCGCCGCCCATGCCGGAGCTCGCGCCATTTGCTGCGGAACCGATACCTTCCTTAGCGTTGGCTTCACCGCCATTGGCATCGCCATTCTGCTGGAAGTCGCCGTAGTTTCCGACCTCAGCGTTGTCGAGGTCGTCATTGTCTTCAAGGCTTGCCAACTGATTGCTGACAAAAGACATATCGTTTCCTTCGCCATCCAACGAAATGTTGAGATTCATGTCGTCGCCGGGATCATAGTCAAGATCGCGACCAGCAATTATTACGTCACCCATGCTGGCGTTGTCGCCCAGATCCAGGTCGACTTGATCGTCATCACGCGGGATCCACTCGCCACCACCAAAGTCAATGTTCACAGCATTGCTGTTCGAGTTGTCGTTGCTGTCGTCACCACCGTTTTCATTTGATTGCGACTGTGTTTGATCCTGGTCTTGACCCTGATCCTGATCCTGACCCTGTTCGTTTTCGACCTTGTTCTTTTGCTGTTGTTGCTGGTTCTGTTCGTTGTCGACGCTGTTGTCGTTGGTTTGCTCTTGCTCATTTAGATTTGCGTCAATCTGAGCTTCTTCGACTGTAATATCGGCATCGATATCAACATGGGCCTCTTCGACCTCAACTTCACCGATTGCAGTAATGTCGTTGTACGGTTGGTTGCGTCTACTCATAATAGTTCTCCACTTATGAAGCGCGCTGACCGTCACTCATCTCTAAAACGGTTACTGGCGCAGTTGAATAATAAGGGCCGCACTCATACGCAAAACACGCGTGTGCGGTTTCGTTCAGTGAATTTTACCCACCCTCCTTTCTCGGCTTAGCCGACGCCGTGTCTGCGGAAGTAGCTCGCGGAAATGCGCGATTCGCGGACACATCAGGAATTAAGGCTTCAGAATAGAAGCGGGATCATGGTTACAGGCAGAGCGCGTCGTGAATAGCTACCTTAAAGGACTAGAACGCCCAGGGCCTTGATTTCATTACTGTAATGCTCGTGTGATCGAATAGCAGTCGCAGCAATGGCCAATCGCGCGGGTCAAATCTCACAATTTGGGAAACCCATTGTTCTCCACCACTTACGCGAGAGGAAGTACTGCCGACCTAAACGAAAGCATTAGAACTGAATTTTCGGAACGGCGCACATCATTGATAAAACTTGTACTTTCAGCTATAGTCGTGCCCCAATAGCATAAGTTACTTTAATTCTGTTCTACCAGTACTGGTTACAATTTCGCCGTTATTTTTCGCGGCGTGGGTTAATTAAAAGGGGGCGTGGCAATGGGCATTCCGATTCAGGAAGATGCTGGTCAAAACGATTACAATCCCGAAGAATTCTCGATCAATTTCGTCGGCAAAGAACTCTTCTATTCAAATCAAACGATCCATGGTGTCCAATCCGAGTTTGGCGTGATCACGCGCCGGATCGAAACAATTGACGCGCTGTCTGCACCAAGCGGCTCGGACGTTGGGGCCGGAAAGGTGGTCGTCGTCGACCAGATGATGCTGGACGACCTGTTGAACCGACCGCAGGCCTATATGGAAATCGCGGGATCAGGCAGCTTGGCCTTTGCTTACCGCAAGGAAGAAGCTGCCCGGCTTGCATTCGAAAAGTGGGATCGCAGCAAATTCGGCGACATCGGATACCTGCCGATGAACGTCGCGCCGGATGTATGGCGATCTATTTTGCGCCTCCTGCTGCATGAAGAGCTTTACCTGCCGTGTTTTCTTGCGGATTGCGTGGCGCATGCGCCGACGCAGTCGTACGGCGCGCCGGTAGCGACATCAAATCCCAGCGACCTCCACCCGACATACTCAAAGCTGACGCGCCGGGAAAAGCAGGTGCTGAAACTGGTGTCGAAAGGTCAAAGCAACAAGATCATCGCATCGAACCTGGGCATCACCGAACACACCGTCAAACTACATATGCACAATGTGGCGGGCAAGATCGGTGTCAGCAACCGGACTGCAGCCGCGCAATTCTATTTCGAGGTTGCGCCGGACGAAGCGCGAGAACTGCCCGTTGACTGACGATTTCGAAGCCCGATTTGACCGCCTGATCCTGCTGGTCGGCAAGTTGAACTACATGTGGACCAACACGGAAAGCCTGTTGATTCATCTGATCGCCGGGTTGACCCGCACCAACAAGGATATCTCGGTCATCATCTTTCTGACGCTGAACACGACCCGCGCCAGAATTGATCTGGTCGAGCGGCTGGCCAAGATGGAAGGCCGCCCGCCAGACATACGTGACCCTATCCTTAAGCACACGCAGCGTCTCAGCAAGCTTTCGGGAATTCGGAACAGATACAACCATTGCATCTATTCCTTCGACCCCGACAGCGGCAATCCGAAGACAATCTTGATGCGCATTGCAGACCGGAAGACGGACATCAAACTGGGCCGCCAGGATACGGTTGATGAGGGCGCGATGAAAGAAATCGAAAAGGTGGTCGACCAACTTTCAGTGGCGAACCGGGAAATGTGGAAACTGATCAACGATCTTGGGTTTCCAGCTTAACAATGCGCTGGTGCGGGCGGTGGGACTCGAACCCACACGGGCATACGCCCTTCAGATTTTAAGTCTGATATGTCTACCATTCCATCACGCCCGCTCAGCGTGCCAAGCCTCTGTTGGACCTCAGGAACTCAGTAAGGCCATCAGATCACGAATTCAATGCGTTTCACCTGGGAAAATTCGGCATCAAAACGTCGCGGTATCCCCCGCATTTCCCCTGCCCGTCCATCGCCGCGGCACTTCAATCACTTTCTCTTGGGTTGCATGACGCTTGCTTAACCTCCACTTGGAGTTAAACTATGCTGCAGAGCAGAAAAGCAATTGAGTTAAATCGTGAGCACCGAGCAAAAGTCCTTTGAGGATCGTATCGCCCAAATCAATAAACGTACGGAAGAAACAGCCCGGAAAAATCCCAGACCCAAAACCGATAACATCTGGAAACGCCTCGCCTATCCAGGGGCATTCTTGGGCGCATTTACGCTTGGCTCCATGGTGGTTTTTCTGACCCGTTTCATTCAGTTTCAAATGGTGGGCGTGCCGGAAGCAGGCAAAGTGAACACGCAGGACTTTATCGGCATCGCGATGGCCAGTCTGGCGGGTATGGTCATTTCGATGTTTCTCAGGGACAAGCAAAAAGAGTTCGCAAGTGCCAGCACAGTTGGGGTCTTGTTGACAACTTTCACGTTCCACAATCTGGTTTGGGCCTACCCCGTTCAATTCGAACGAATGTACAGTGAGGACTGGGTTGAGTTCATGCAAAAGATTACCGAGCCCTCCAGCCTATACATCTTTGGCATCACTATCGGATTAAACTAAATATCGGGGGCCGAGGGATCGCTGCCAGCTGCAGCGGAAAAGTGAGTCGTGCACCATTCGAAGCAGAATTTTGATATCGCCCAATCAGCCACCAAATAGCAGCTAGAGCAAGCGCGCAGATAGCGCCCCAATCTGACTGAGACAGAATCGATCTGTTCGTGCAGTCATTCCGGTACATTACTGCATCTTAGATATTGGAGATTTAGTGGTGCCCCCACACGGACTCGAACCGCGGACCTACTGATTACAAATCTAATGCCATTAAATTACCTACATTTACCTAAACATCGAAAGTACGTTGACTTATATACCAAAATCCCGTTTGATTTACCGATCTTGAACTACTGATTTACCTTGATTTACCAGTTTGACGCGTCCTATACGCGTCCTAGGATTTTGAGTTGGTATGCCGATCAAAAAAAGGACACCACCAAGAAAACCACCATCGAAGGCTAAGCTGACCAAGTCTTTTATAGAGGGTCTGCCTTCCTTTCCGTACGACTATCTGGTCGCGGACACTGAAGTCCCCCGCCTAAAAGTAAAAATTACCCCAGCAGGAAATCGCAGTTTCTTAATCAGGTACCGGAATTCTTTTGGACGGGAAAAAAAGTTCAAGCTGGGTGATTTTCCAGACATGAGCGTAACGCTCGCGCGCAACATGGCAGCACGTCATCTAAACAACATTGCTGCGGGCCACGACCCAGCCGACGAGCGCGCAAAAAAACGTCATGGCCTAACTTTGAACGAATTGTTCGAACGGTTCTTAGAAGAATATGGCCAATTTCACCTCCGATCTTCGACGATCAAAGGGTACAGACAATTGCATCGGGCAAACTTGGTCAACTCTCTGGGCAAGCGGCCAATCTCATCAATTACCCGAAATGACCTACTCCATTTCCATCGGGATCATGCCAATACCCCATATACAGCTAACCGGCTAATTGCCTTGATCCGAAGGCTCTTCAATTGGGCTGAAAACATTGGTCTCTGCGATGACTACAATCCAGCAAAAGGCGTTAAACCCTATACGGAACGAGCCGTAGAGCGGTTACTCACAATAGAAGAGACCGAAAGATTAGCGCAAGCTTTAGACTACGTTCGCACCAAGCATCCCGGCTCGGACGCCTCGCTAAACGCAATTATCTTCATGTTCTTTACGGGATGCAGACGCAGTGAAGCACTGCGCATGAGATGGGATGAATTAGACTTTGAACGAAAAACTATAGCGTTCATTGGGGCCAAATCAGGTGATCGCAAGCAACACATGTCCGACGACCTCCATAGCTGGCTTGATGAACTCCATAAGCGCGCCACAAGCGAGTATTTGTTTCCTGGCGGCATAGTCGGACAGCCTCTTAAAGACATAAAGCGAACTTGGGAAATGGTCCGGAGACGTGCGGGGTTACCAGAGTTGAGGCTACATGATATTCGGCACAATGTGCTCTCTGACATCGCCGCATCAAATGATCTAGCGACAGCGCAGTCCGTCGGTGGGCACAAAAGCATTAGGTCTACAATGCGATACATTCACTCCAGATCATCGACGACCCAATCCGCCATCTGAGCCTCCCCCACTGAACTGGTCCACCGTTATGTTTAGGAAACGGAGGACCACGAATGGCAAACAAGAGACCGAAG